>CAZCWI010000081.1:0-6414 GCA_964502325.1 uncultured Candidatus Nitrosotenuis sp.
CATCAAACAATAGTTCAGGATGTGGCAAGATACGTAAAAAAGGTTCCAGGCGTAAATAACGTCAAAGTGGATATCGTCTGGGATCCTCCATGGACGATGGACAAAATGTCTGAAGCGGCAAAGGCAAAACTAAAAAGCTTTTCAAAAAGTGGCGCTCCTGCCCCAATTGATTATGAGACTGCACTTCCACAAGGCGTAGGTTCACTAATTCAACAAGAGGATGGCTCGATGGTATTGGCAAATGAACACAATCAAGGGTTCATGGTGAATCAGGCAATTGTTGACTTTTGGAAGTCGTGCAACGGAAAGAGAAAGATAACAGAACTAGTTGACGTCTTTGCACAAACGACCGGCCTTCAGCGCTCTCAAGTGGAAAAAGAAGTCATTCAACTAATTAGTCAGCTGCGTGAAGGTGGACTGATAACCATTCCAACTCCTGACTCTCCAAACGTAGAATTTAGGAAATAAAGTCAGTTTGTTTGTTTAGCACAAACAACAATGTAAAATTACTAACGTCAACTAAAAAACATGGAACACCAGCACAAATGGTCTTATAACAAAAACTACAAAGAATGCCATATTTGCTCTGAAATACAGTTCTCAAAATAACTAGATTTCATTTATTTCTGATATTGTAGCATGCACCGAATCCATCTTGACTACTGCACGTTTTTCGCCAAAGCCAAGTGCCACGTACCAGTCCCCCGAGTCGCTGTCGTATTTTGTTTCCAGCGTTTTGATTTGGTCCTGTGTAATGCCTTCATATTTTTTTAAAATTCCAGAAACTGCCAAAGCCACTGCCTGCTTTTCTGTCTCTAGTCGTCTCTTCATCAACCCTATTCCGGGGCTCATGGGATTGGTTGTGCTAATGTTCTAATATAGTTTAGTTCGAGCAAATTCTCTAAAACCTAAAACAACACTGATATTATAAATAAAAATCCTAAATCAGTACAGATGTATCTAAAGCAGCGAATAATTAACTCGGTTCTCCCAAATCCGCAAACACTAACAATCCTCATATCATTACTTGCGACACTTGGCGTTCTCTTGGAGCTCTTGGGTGGAATATGGGATGCGTCGTCTCACGCCATACGTGCACCTGAGCAGTTCTGGTCAATCCAGCACGTTGCGGTATATTTTGGCGTAAGTACGGTCGCGACATCTGCTATTCTTGGGTTTTTCATGTTGCATAAAAAAGTCATAATCGGCAAATCAAAAACAGCAGTCAAGATAATTGTCCTGGGCTCCATACTGCAGATTGCAGCAGGGTATGGCGATTCGGTATCCCATGACTTGTTTGGAATAGACGGCCTTGTGTCATGGTCGCATCAGCCGCTCGAACTAGGGCTGGTATTGAGTTCTGTAGGAGGATACCTTTTACTGAGTCACAGAAAGGACATTCTCTTCAAAAAATTGATACCAGTTTCTATTTTTACAGTCCTTGCGTCTTCGTGCTGGCTTGCCTTTAGTTTGTCCCTGCTTGTCTCTGCCATTCCGGTGTGCACGCTAGTCTATGAAATATTTTCATCCGGCTGCGCAGTGCTGTAACTTCTTAGTCTCTTGTACACGCTAAACAGTATCAGCATGATCCCAGCTCCTAAGACAATAGCTGGAATCCTAAGTGCTAAAACATCCGCATCGCCAAATTCGACTTGAAGGCTTGCCTGTTTTTCTGAAATATTTGTGATTTTTAGCGTGTATTTTCCACCTGACTGGAAATCAAAATAGTTTACAGACATCCCAGTCTGTATTTTTTTATCCGATATGACATTTTCGACATCATCCTCAATCTGGGCAAAAACCGTCTGCCCGTCAAAGTCAGAAATTGTTATCATATAATATCCCATTCCGCCGTTTTTCAAATTCAGGTTCGCGCTAGTGGTTTCTTCGCTTTCCAGCATGACAGATGAAATGATTTTCTGATTGCTGTCAAATATGATGACAATTGCAACAATGCCAATTGCCGCCAATGCCAAACCAATTCTAAGTGGCGTGATTCTCACATCATATGTTTGCACAGATCGTTATTTAAGAGAAAAGAGGGCTCGGAGGGCTTCGATCCCTCGACCTGGCGGTCCGAAGCCGCCCGCACTGTCCAGACTGTGCTACGAGTCCAAAGGGGTAAGACTTTAACGGGGCTAAATATCTGTCTAGATATTTGAAGGTCTCAAAAAAAGTAGCTGGCGTAGAGTATGCTATACGAGATATCGTATCTGCTGCACGTCTGGTGGAAAAGCAGGGAAAAAAGATCACATACCTGAACATAGGTGACCCTGTCCAGTTTGGCTTCCAGCCTCCAGAAAACGTCAAAGACGCAATGATACGTTCCATCAAGTCTGGAAACAACTATTATGCAGCATCAGAGGGGCTGCCTGAATTACGAGAGGCGATAGCAAAAAAAGAAAACGCAAAGGGTCTCGCAGTAGGATCAGATGACATACTTGTGACAAACGGAGTATCCGAGGCACTAGACATGGTAATGTCCTCCATAGTGGAAGAAGGGGACGAGGTCCTGCTTCCAGGACCGTATTATCCGCCATACGCGTCATACGTAAGACTGCACGGTGGCATTCCGGTGGAATTTGCAGTTGATCTGAACAATTCTACTCCCGATATGGATGACATTAAATCAAAAATCACGTCAAAAACAGTTGCAATATGCCTCATTTCCCCGAACAACCCGACAGGTGTCGTGTTTAGCGAAAAGTCTCTAAAGAATCTAGTTGACCTGGCAAACGAGCACGATCTCTACATCATATGTGACGAAATTTATGATCAAATCGTATTTGATGAAAAGTTCACAGGGATTGGAAAAGTGGCAAAGGACTCGCCTGTCATACTGCTAAACGGATTTTCCAAGGTTCACCTGATGTCTGGATGGAGAATAGGATATGTCGGGTTTAACCAGTCTAAAAAACTAGAATCGCTGCGAGAGCACTTGCCAAAATTAGCACGTGTCAGAATATCTACCAATCTGCCTGTCCAGTATGCCGCACTGGAGTCGCTCAGGGGCCCACAGGGGTACATCTCAGAGTTTGTGTCTGAGCTGAAAAAGCGAAGGGACTTTGTGGTAAAGCGAATCAACTCAATTGAAGGGTTATCATGCCCGAATCCAAAGGGCGCGTTTTACGCTTTTCCAAAAATTGAAAATAATCGATACAGATCAGATCAGGAATTCGTAATGGAACTGCTCAAGCAAACCGGAGTGCTGACGGTGCACGGTTCTGGTTTTGGAACAAAATATGGGAGCGGCCACTTTAGACTGGTCTTTTTGCCTGATCTCAATACATTAGATTATGCGTTAAACGAAATAGAAAAATTCGTCAGTACTCCCAAGTCTTAATCTTGCTTGGGGTTATCTCTATTATACAGTCTGTGTTGTCCAGCAGTTCCTTTGCAGATTTGCCGTTTAGATTCTTAAAATAGCGAAGAAGAATTTTCTTTGCAATTTTTTTCACCGTACCTTCTTGCAAAATCAATCTCGCCCTTCCATTTCCCATCACCCCGTGTATGGGAGACCAGACCCCGTCATCTATGCAAAAGCACACCTTGTTGTTTTTTTGAATGTTTTTTGCCTTTTTTGTCTTGGTGTTTGTCCCAATATGGAATTTGGTTCCAGTATAGTTGTACCAGACAGGAACTAGGTGCGGATTCCCCTTTTTGTCAACAGTGGCTAGGCGAAGGATTTTCTGTTCTTTTAGAAACTTGGCTTTTTTAAACAATTTTTTGCCTAAACCCTATTACCACAAGTATCCCGCCAAATACAAACATTCCAAGTGAAATCTTTGCGTTTGTGATTTCAGAATTCATAACAAAGTCCAAAACAAACTCCGGACTCCATATCAAGACATCCCTTACAATGACGATTCCTCCAACTACGATAAACAGGACGCCCATGGCCGAGTACCAGTTCCTGCCACGGCGCGGATATTGACTCATTATAGGATCTTGATGCCCGGATTTTTCATCTTGTTTTTTATCATTGCATTCAAGAGAAGAGGAGTTGACATTTCTGCCAAGTATGCAAGTGCACCTGAGCCAAGAAAGATTGCCCTTAGGCCCTTGATTTCCAAAATGAGGCCGTTAACCACATCTAGCGACTCTTTGTCATCACCGCAAACAAAAATATCGTAATCTAGCGCAAGCTTGGGATCGACTAGCTTTTTTTCTGAAATGACATGGAACGCAGAAACCAATCTTGACTTGTTCTTCATATGTTTTTGAACCATCTGGTGCGCAAACGGCTTGCCTTCCTTTATTGGGATGAACTCAAAACCGGTTTCGGTTTTCACCATTGGAACGATAGGCGAAATCACAGTGCAACTGTCTTTAATTTTTCCAAGTAATTCAGAGCAAGTAGAATCAATGTTCTCATACGGGATCGCCAAAATCAAAACGTCGCTCTGCTCTGCAACTGATACGTTATCCATGCCGGTGATGGTTCCGTTTATTCCACCGTGAGCCTCCCTTGCGACACTGACATATTCGGATGCAGCGTCAGACGCTCTTTGAGAGTCGCGCGATCCGATCAAAACATCGTGCCTTAGGCACCATCTTAGCGCAAAGCCCTTTCCCATGCCGCCGGTGCCGCCGATTATACCTATCTTCATATTCGCAGGCAGGTAATGTTATTATTATCTTTTTTTGAAATTTAAAAAATTGGGATTGATCATATTCTTGCGCCACGGCCAAGCAAGAAACAACACCGAGCGCGTTTTGGCAGGACGGGCATCTGGAATTCCGCTAACCGAAAAAGGAGTCGCACAAGCAAACGATATTGGCAAATTTCTAAAATCATTTAACATCTCTCATATCTATGCAAGTCCGATTGAGCGGGCAAAAAACACGGCAGAAATTGTCGGCAGCCATATCGGACTTGGAACCACAATCGACGAAAGACTGTATGAATTGGAGATGGGCAAGTTTTCTGGAATGCCATACGATGATCTATTTGCAAAGCACGGGAATGTGTTTCTGAAATTCTACGAGGGTCATCCTACCATTGAGGAAAATGGAGTTGAGACGTTTGCCGAGGTGAGAAAAAGAGTACTCGATATGGTGGACTATGCGTCCAAAAAACACCAAGAACAAAACGTGCTTTTTGTAACACACATGGATCCAATCAAGGCGATGATCTCAAACATTCTAAATCTCACACCGCGATCGCTTTTTGAACTCATAATTGCAAACGCGTCACTTACCGTAATTAGACAAGAGCAGGGCAAGTTTTCACTATCTGCAATTAACGCAATGAATTCTGAAAGATACGATCAGGGACCTTTCTAAGAATCTACAAAACCCTTAAATAGAATTCTAAGGTCACGGGCTGTAACCGGTCATGGACAAAACAATTGCGTTAATGTCAGTTTTGACTATTTTGATAGTATTGCCGACAATTCAGCTCGTATTTGCAGCAACGGATGCTCAGGAATATGTGAATCGTAAAGTTGAGATCTGGAACCTGTTTTTCAAAATGATGACTATTGCATTTACAGTCGGTGCGGTGGTGTCTGGCACGCTTATCTGGCTGGTATGGAGATTCAGAGAATCACACCCGCATGCCAAACCAACCAAATACGAAGGAACGGAATGGTAGATGAGCGGACACTCTAACTGGCCTGAATGGATTTACGTCGGCGTTGTGATATGCCTGCTAGCCTATGTCGGTGCGGAAGCCTGGAACGTAGAGCGACTAGTGGAGCACGTGCCTGCCGAAGCAGAGGTAATCAAGGTCGTAGGGCAGCAGTGGTTTTGGACATTTGAGCATGCGGACGGAACCAAAGAGGTAGGCGAACTGCACCTAAAGAAAGGCCAGCCATACAAATTTGAAATAACCGCAAAGGACGTCAACCACTCATTTAACATTCACGATTACGTCATATTGCAGGATGCCATCGTAGGCAGAGTCAACACAGCCTGGTTTGTACCTGACACAGCAGGAGAGTACACAATCCAGTGCAGAGAGTACTGCGGCTTGCTCCATTACAACATGAGGGGAACCCTAATCGTGGAGGAATGAAATTGATCAAAACTAATAACTTAATAAAAGAACTCGAGGTGTCTCTCTAAGATGGTCCTAGAGCTACAAAAGCCGCGCCCAATTTGGCAAATAATGTTTTCAACCCATCACACCGATGTAGGTTTACTATATACGATAACATCGATCGCGTTCTTCTTTATGGGTGGCGCACTTGCACTTGGAATTAGAGCAGAGCTGTTCTTCCCAGGCACCCAAATAATTGCAGACTCTATGACGTTTAACAGAATATTCACAGTCCATGGCACTGCCATGATATTTCTGTTCTTGCTGCCGTTTGCATCCGGCGTTGGCAACTATTTCGTTCCAATCATGGTCAGATACAAAGACATGGCATATCCAAAACTCAACGCAGTCGCATTCTGGATGATTCCTCC
>CAZCWI010000082.1:0-6230 GCA_964502325.1 uncultured Candidatus Nitrosotenuis sp.
TAGCTCTGCGCTTGTTTGACGGTTTGTTGGATATGCAGACCATGTTTGGCTAAAGAGTCCCCCTTCCCCATAATAGATGGATCTTTGAGCAAAGAGTTTGTCGCTGTCAATTGATTGGCCAGTTGTTGCATCAAGTGTCAAAAAGCCGTTTGGAATGTGCGTGTATACAAGATGTTCGTTGTACCAACGATTTTCAATGCTTACTGTTGATGGCAGGACTGGTTTCATTGATGCGGCCCAGTACATCGTGCTGTTAAATCTCAGAATATCGTTATCGTCAAATTCCACGTATTGCCTTTGCCCTATTTCGGGTTTTAGTTTTGCAAAAGCCGCTTCCCAGTCCCATATTCTAATTGAGCTTAGAATATCCTTATTCTGCTCAATGTAGCTTTTGATGTTATTTGGGGAAACTGATTCCAGCTTGACATCGTTTACATTTACTTTCACTTTGTCTAATTCCCCAAGGTATCTGTTTATCGTGATTTGTTGCTGCGTGTACGGGCCAAGATATTCGATTTTCCTTGTATCTGCAATACTGTTATTGACTGCCATGACAGAGCCCACAATTATTGCAATTGCAATTAGCACCAGTACGCGAATATAGATATCCCGCTTTATCGGATGAGTCAGCACCTTGGAGCGTATCTTGTCAAATATTGAAAATCCAATCAAAATAAACCCGGCAATCAAGGTACCGCCGATTACATACCGAGTGTTGTAGTCAATTTGCTCTGTGAAGAACATGTTGATTCCAGCCCAAATTATTCCAATTCCGATTACAGCCTCGATTGTGGATACGTAGTTTAGGAATTTTGGTTTGCCTTGTGTTGAGTCATACATGTACAATGTAATCACTTTTACAATTGAGTGGAGTCCGACATAGAGTGCTAACCTTATTCCAATGACGCCAAGCAATGGCGGAACAAGAATTGTAAGCGCCGGAATGAGTGAGATCACAGTTTGCGCCGCATCTGATGATTGCGGTGTTACAAATGGTAACATGAAGAGTTTTGATAGGTTGTCTATTCCAAGATCATTGTTATCAACCATGTCCACTATGGCAAGACCAAACATTATGTTTACAAAAAATGCTCCAAAGAGGAAAATCTTGGTAATTTGCCAGATAACAAACTGCGGTACACTCAGCTTGTAGTCTTTGAAGCTGGTGATGTTTCTGGAGACAGGATCATGTGCAGTTCTATTCAAAAACGTGATCATTACGTGTATGGAATACCAAATAATTGACGAGCGGCTCTTGATGTTTACATTGACTAGTGCCACGGCAGAAAGGACTAGGGCGGAGATAATCGAATAATATAGCGGTTTTGTAAATTGGTATCCAAATTCTGTCATATTCATTGACAAAATGACGCCTTGATTTCCGACTATAACCAGTACAATGACTCCAATTATTGCAATTATTCCTAGCCGTATGTACTTACCAGCATCAGGTGCAGGTGAATTTGCTTCAGTGGAGGAATTATACAAAATCAAGTTTGCTCCTTTATGGACAAATTAATGTCTTACCTGCTAAATTGAGTCAATTCTCGTTTGACGGCTAGGCTAAAGTCGCGTATCCTTTACAGATCATATAGACTGCGGCAAATTTTGGTATGGTAACTTGTTCTTTTTTGTATGGGCCAAATTTTTTATTTTTTAGCTTAAATTCGACAGGACAGTCAGCTAAAACTGTGACTTTGTCATCATCCATAAAGCACGCATCGTTTCCAGGATTGAATTTTTCAAGATCGTTAACCGGTATTTTTGAGAGGCCGCTCTTGCTGTTTATGGTTCCTGCAAGTCTGAATATTCTGTGAACATCGATTGTTACATTTGGGTCGATTTGTGCACCTAGGGTTTTTTGTAGTTCATCTAGTTTTTTCTTAAATGAGAAATAGCCATCCGAGATCAGCTGTTTTGAGAGTTTTGGCTTGTTTGATTTTGAGCCAAAGATCTGTTTTGACACCCTGCCAAGCCAGCCCTTCTCATCTAAATCAGAAAATACGGACTTGGAAAAATCAGATTTTTTTGCGCCAAAGGTTTCAGGCATCGCTCCTTTGAACAAGATATAATCCACAAGATCCGCCCTTTGCCGTGAATCTAATTTTTCATAGTCTGACTCTAAAACATAGACATGGAATCCTTCATTGCCGGAAAAATACACCCGAATATTTTCTTTTTTTATTCCAAGATCACCAGTCAGTATTAAAATTAGTTTTTTTATTTCATTTTTGGCGCCAGAAATGCAATCTGGACACAGTACTGACGATATTTCATATTTGGTTGACTTGCATTCTGGACATTGGTCATGTTGTAAGAAGACGTTTTTGCAAGATGTGCATTTTTTACAAACATGATTAATTCTGCAGGGAAGATTTAGATCCTTTGCGTCCACATCAAAGATTAGATCGGCGCCTTGCCAGTCTTTTTCAGCCATTGGCAAATTTGGGAATAAATAAGTGGCATTTGAGCAATACACGTCAGATGGAATATTTGTCATAAGCAAAAGATGCAGCTCCTTATCAGATTTTATTGGAATGTGCCGATTCATTCCAAAGTTAAATTTTTGATATCCAAATTCCCGCCTTTCAGGATTTTTATGAGTATGAATCAGATCAAAATGCTCAAAGTAGTATTTTTTAAAAGACTCCTCTAGGAACTTTGTGTCATTATCAAGCATTTGAGATTTTTTTCCTTCCAAACTGTAATGGATTTATTATATTGGCGCATTCCGGGATTGCAAAGCAAAGGTCTTCGCTTTTTAATTTGTCACATGACGGACAAGCATACTTTGTTCCGCTGCCAAAATTGCCCGCCAGATGTTTGAGTTGATACAGTGTTATTTTTTCGTTATAGTCAGGCGCATTTTTGAACAAGGGCGCAATTTCCTCTATTGTTTGGCCTTTGTTCAAAAGATATGTCGCAAGCATGAATCTGCCTGAGTGCGGCAGGTTTTCACCTTTGTTGAGGACGTCAAGTGCGTGTTTTATGCAAGGCGGGGATTCTCCAGTTTCAACAGTTTGCACGGAAAACTTTTTTGCAAGGCTTACAAGTGCGTCAACTGGCTTTTTGAAAGACTCCGGTATGGACGGTATACTAGCAGAGTGAATTTTTGAGCTAATGAAATTGTCAAGCTCTTTTCTGATTAGCCTTACTGTTTCGTGCGGTGTAAGAAAGACATTTCCATTGTCAACTAGTCGGTTTACAAGCTTCCATTCTTGTTCGTAAAAATGGGTTGCATGTTTTAGGTAATCAATAACAGGAATTACAAAATAATCATCAGATTTTTGTATGTCCATAGAAAAGAGATCCTTGATTATTTTGATTGCTAGCTGCTCCTTTGCCCTGTTGTTTATGTCAGAAAGATCCTTTTCGAGGAATTTTTCGGCACGTCTTGCTTCTGCCAGCGAAAATCGCTTGATTAGTGTATTCATTGCACTTTGCTTTAGCAGTATGACTGCAACAAGAAATGAGAACACCTCGACATCCAGGTTTTTTACATTAAAATCAGAGTTGAAGATCTTGCCATCAGCCGCAGTTTCAATTCGTTGAAAAGCAATTTCAATTATTGGTCTGAGATCCTCGTCTTTCCCAAATTGCTCAAGAGTAAAGCCCTTTTCTTTGAGATAGTTTCCTGCCTCTGTTAAAAACGGGTATTTTGCAATTTCTTCGGTTCCTAGCTTTAGCACAGATACTATGATTTGGTTTGACATTAAAAATTTGGGTTTTCTGTCGGAACTGGTTTAAATTATGTGAGAATGATCGCATTGTATGCGTGTAGGTGCCCACGTGTCTATTTCGGGCTCATTAGATGCTGCAATAGATAATGCGCTTGAGCGGGAATGCTCCGCATTTCAGATATTTACCCGCAGCCCAAGAAGCTGGACTGCAAAAGAGATTTCCGAGAAAGATGCGACAACTTTCAGAAAAAAAATGGCAGACAGCAAGATAGACAGATTTGCAACCGCGGCACACATGCCATATTTGCCAAATCTTGCATCGCCCAATGCTGCCGCATACACAAAGTCAGTCAATACGCTTGTAAAGGAGGTAGAGAGATGCGGTAAGATTGGGATTCCATATTTGGTAGCTCATCTTGGAAGCCACATGGGAATGGGAGAAGAAAAGGGAATGAAGCAGCTGGTAAATGCTTTTACCAAGGCAGCTGAGGTCAAAAACGATGTTGTCACTTTATTAGAAAACACGGCTGGGCAGAAAAATTCTGTTGGTTCTGAATTCAAACAGTGGGCAGAGCTCTTGTCAAAATTAAAGCCAAAGGGTAGGTTCGGTGTTTGTTTTGACACGTGTCATGCTTTTGCATACGGCTATGATTTGAGAACTGAAGATGCAGTTGAAGAGACATTTAAAAAATTTGATGACGAGGTGGGCTTTGAGAATCTCAAAATTTTGCACCTAAACGATTCAAAAGGCGAAATAGGATGCAATCTTGACAGACACGAGCATATTGGCCTTGGCAAGATAGGCGAAAAAGGCATGGCCGCAGTTATCAGACTTGCCAACAAAAAGAAGATTCCGATAATCCTAGAGACCCCAATTGACGACATAAGAGACGACTTTGCAAATATAAAGAAGGTAAAGGAGCTTGCATAGCTTGGAATTTATTTTCGGTTTGTGATGAGAATTTTATGAATTACGATAACATAATGCAGTTGGCGCTTGAGCGCGGCTTTTACTTTCCAAGTTGCGAGATTTATGCGGATGCACAGGCGGGGTTTTGGGAATACGGACCTGCTGGTGTCAGCATGAAGACCAAGTTTTTAGAATTGTGGAGGCGTGAGCTTGTAAGGCGTGACGGAATGCTAGAAATTGACGGTTCACAAATAATGTCACAATCAGTATTTGAGGCATCGGGACATTTGGCAAGCTTTGCAGATCCAATAATTCGATGTAAAAACTGTGGTTCTACATTTAGGGCAGACAGAATGATCTTTGAGGTATCCAAAATGGAAATACCTGAAAGTGCCGATCTTGCAGATTTTGACAAAGTGATTTCCGAGAAGAACATCAGATGCTCAAAGTGCAAAGGAGAGTTTGACAAGGCTAGAAAATTCAACATGATGTTCAAAGTAGAGATAGGTCCAGAGAGAGAACCTGCATATCTCAGGCCAGAGACATGCCAGTCCATCTTTGTTGACTTTCCAAGACTCTTCAAGACCATGCGTGGCAAACTTCCACTTGGAATTGCACAAATTGGAAAGAGTTTTAGAAACGAAATTTCTCCAAGACAAAGTCTTCTAAGACTGCGAGAATTTTATCAAGCAGAAATCGAGGTTTTCTGCAATCCAGGCAAGCTAAATGATTTGGAGAAATTTTCTGAAATCCAAGACACTATAATTCGAGTTCAGATAGATGATGAGATAAAACCAATGAGCTGCAAGCAGGCAATCGAATCTGGAACAATCCCAAACAAGTTTGTCGCATATTATTTGGGAATGCTGACAGAATTTTACGAAAAAACCGGAGTAGACGTTACAAAGAGTCGTTTCAGAAGATTGGGAGAAAAAGAAAAGGCGTTTTATGCTACTGTCGCTTTTGATTTTGAGGTTCAAACCACAATAGGCTGGCTTGAATTAGTCGCATGTAACTATAGGTCAGATTATGATCTGACTAGCCATGCAAACAAAAGCAAGGAGAAATTCGAGGTGCTTGATGACGAACAAAAGGTACTACCACATGTCTTTGAGATTTCAATGGGAATAGATCGAAGTCTTTACACTATTTTAGAGCATAGTTTACGAGAGGAAAAGGAAAATGATAGAATTGTTCTTTCAGTCAAACCGTACCTGGCACCGGTTCATGTCGGAGTTTTGTCCTTGGTCAAAAAAGATGGACTTAAGGAAAAAACTGATGAGATTCATCTAAAATTAAAAAGAAAGTATGATGCATTCTTGGATCATTCTGGTGCCATAGGAAGGAGATATAGAAGATTAGATGAGGTGGGCGCGCCCTTTGCTATAACAATTGATCATCAAACTTTACAAGATGATACAGTCACCCTGCGAAGCAGGGATACTATGGAACAGCAGAGAATAAAGATTGTAGATATAGATTCAATATTATTAAAATCAATCTCATTTCCGTAAATTACTAATTATTCAAACACTTAATTTAGAAGTTAGATTAGTTCTTCTTTTTACCTTTGTTATCTTTGTCATTTCCATTGTTGTCATTTCCATGGTTTCCATTGTTGTCATTTCCATGGTTTCCAT
>CAZCWI010000083.1:0-5805 GCA_964502325.1 uncultured Candidatus Nitrosotenuis sp.
GAGAGTCAGAAAGAGGCATACGGGAAATTTTCAAAAGGGCGCGACAGTCATCGCCGTGTGTGGTGTTTTTTGATGAAATCGACTCTATTGCATCAATTAGGGGCATGAGCGGCGATACGTCAGTTACTGAAAGAGTAGTCAGCCAGCTCCTAACTGAGATGGACGGAATAGAAACGCTGTACGGGGTAGTGGTGATTGCTGCAACAAACAGGGCAGACATGATTGATCCTGCTCTGCTAAGACCGGGCAGATTTGATAAAACAATAATGGTGCCAATGCCAGACAAAGAGGGCAGAAAGAAGATCCTAGAGATAAGCACGAAGGACATTCCAATAGACAAAGAGGTCAGCCTCAATGTTAGCAAAAATCCAGATTATGTGGACTTGGAAAAAATAGCAGATGCGTCAGACGGGCTAAGCGGAGCAGACGTTGCATCCATTGCAAACACAGCAGTGTCAATTGTAATACAGGAATTCCTGGCAAAGTATCCGGATCCAAAAGAGGCCGAAAGACAGGCTAAAGATGCCAAGGTGACAATGAAGCACTTTGAAGAGGCGCTAAAAAAAGTGAAAATACAAAAAGACATCAAGATTGCAGAAAAGATTGCAGTTCCATACTACATGTAATTTTTGCAAAATCAAAAATTGCAGACCTAGTTTTTATCGAGTTGTAGGAGTCAGATTTTGAGAGTGTTCAGGCTTGTTTTTTCTCTAGTCGTTGTGTAAATTTCCAGCCGTATTTTATCACATATGGTGAGATGAAAGTGGTGATAATCGTCATTGCGCCAACCATCGGCAACACAAAAGAGCTTGTCACACCAACATCGGCACCGCCTTTTGCTGCAACAAGTGCAAGTTCGCCACCTGATGATGACAGTCCTATTCCGGCCTTGAGTGAGGTTATTTTTCCAAGCCCTTGTGATCTGGCGGTGATCCATACGGTGATAAATTTTGCGGCAAAGGATACCAGTATCAAAATAATTGCAGGTACGAGAAACAGTGGGAGCATCTTGATATCCATCAACGCACCAACTGAAATGAAAAACAACGCTGCAAACATGTCTCTAATTGGAGTTGCAATGATTTTGGTCGCCATCCTCATTTTTGATTCGGCCACTAAAACGCCTGCAAAAAATGCACCAGTTGCAACTGAGATGTCTAGCTTGAATGCAATAAATGACAAGCCAAAGGCAACTCCCAGCACTGCAATGATTAACAATTCATCATGACCTGTTCTGCCAACAAGATCAACACATTTTGGAATTACCTTAGAACCAACCACGATTGCACCCACTATGAACGAGACCACCAGGCCTATTGAGACGCTGATTTCCACCACTGAGAGATTCCCAGTTGATGCGACAGATTGTAAAACCGCAAGAAGAGATATTATGATAATGTCTTCAATTACAGCTATGCCAACTATCAGGTAGGTTGCTTCATCTTTAATCATTCCTAGCTCCTCAAGGACCTTCATGATTATCACAGTGCTTGTCACAGAAATTGCAAGTGCCAAAAACAGGCCATCATAGAACGCAAAGCCAAGTGCCTGAGACACTGCAAAGCCTGCAAGAAAAGTACCAGAAGCCTCTGCGATTGCAATTACCGTTGCCTTTTTTCCAATATTTTTGAGCTTTTCAATCGGAAATTCCATGCCAATTACAAACAAGAGTAAGATTATTCCAATCTCCGCAAACACATGTAGTATGTCCACATGAGTGATCAAACTAAACGGCGGGGTATGAGGTCCAATAATCATCCCAGCAACAATGTATGCCATAATCATCGGCTGCTTGAGTTTGTATGAGATTAGCGCCATAATTGACGCCACAATCATAATTACTGCAAAATCCTGAATAATCAGCTCTGCCGGCGTGCTGATAGAGAAAAATTTTGATTGTAAAGAGTCAGATATGGAAGATATTATGTCAGCGACCACTAATTTTATAATTCTCCCATCATAGATAAATCAAACTATCGTTACAAAAAAAATAAAAAATCAAAACGCAACATATTTTGATAACCAAACACTTGCAGTCTGAAACCATCTAATGATAATCAATTGATTGTTTTTTGAAATTCGTTGACAAATCACAGATGTTGAACTATTTGATAGGGCTAGAAAGAATGATCAAGTTTAACAAAAATATGCTAGCGGTCATGTTAAGAAAGAAGTACAGAAAGTTTGACGCTCCCACATTAGATTCACGCAGTAAGCCAAATGAGTCTGGCACTGAATTTGGATGCCATGATCCAATGATTATGGGAGCCAACATGAGTCAGAGTAATAGAATGTGTCAAAAGACGGACGAATCATACATACAAACTTATATTATACAAACATGCATACATACAATAAATTCCTATTTACAGATAAGAAAATGAGCACAAAAGTTGTTTTACAGAAGAGTGGATCCGGGAAACACAATTCCAGAACGTCATCACGCCACATGCCACGTCTCGATACTATCGAGATGGTGGAAAAAATAATCTCCGATAAAAAAGAGTTTAGTTCTAAAAACAAACTCTGGAGAGACCTTCCAAAGCAGATGCAGTATACGACTTTGCTTACAATTCTGAATTATCTAGAAAAGTCAAACAAGATAATGTACGACAAGAAGGGTGCCATTCTCTGGATATTTGCAGACAATCCAAAGCTAAAGAAAATATGGAAAGAATCAATCCCATTGTAACTATGATTGATTTTTTCATAAATTAATTCAGGCATGGATCTTTTGCTCTTAAGTCGTGCTACAGATTCTACCTAACTTCGACTTCAACAGATAGTGGCGGTGAAAGTGCGGTTGGGTTTTCCACAGATTCCCAGACAAATATAGTGGCAGTGTATTTGCCAGGACTTTGCGGAATCCAAGACTGTGATGGGCTAAACGACTGCGACGGCACCAGCAGTCCAGTGAGCCACGAAAGTGATACGGTAAAGCCATATTCATCTTGTATCTGCACCATATATGCAAATTTTTGTTCAGTATTCATTTGATTTTCCAAATCCGCAACGAGTTGAATTTGCTGGTTGACTAGAATTGGATCAGTCATCACATCGCCTTGCAAGCTTTGAATTCGAAATGATGAGGCAGGTGCCCTCTCAAGAGGAGGCCCGGTGGATCCGGCAAAGGCAGTGGCATTTGTCACAATCTTTTCTGTCGGTTTGTACGGAGGAGGAAGAGTGGCATCAACGTATCTTGCGGTGATGGTATCGCCATCTTGTGTATAGAGAATGTTTGGGGCAGACCGCTTGTTGTGAATGACAAACGTCTTTTCAAACACGCCAGAGCTCAGGCCAGTCTCATATAGCGTCAGGGTCAGCCCTTCTTGGTAACTGTCAGAAAACGCAAAAACGTTTACCCTGTCTTTTGAGTTTGGAATTTTATTCATGTCAGGATCCACTACCTGTATTGTTACGGTTTTGTTAACAGGGTAGCCAGCTTCTGTCCATTGAATTGTTCCAAGCGTATCTGTTGGCAGGGCATATACACTTTGATTGGCAAGCACAAACAGTGCAGATAGGATTAACGGCAAAGCCAACAGGTATGAATTCACAGAGTATGATCCGGCAAGATGTTCTTAAGTCGTGCTACAGAATGTTATTTTTTGAATTTTCGTTGAGATTGACGTGTTTTCCATCTAGTATGTACTACAAGACATTATGGAAAAATTTTCTTTAGAGTCCCCTCTGTTCTCATAGTCACCAATATGGGAAACCTTTTGTGCCAGTCCCACGAAAAAGCATTTTGCGTCAATAACTTTATCCACGCCGCTGCCCTGCGTCACAAATGCCAAGTACCATTCACCGTTTATTTGCTGCGATTGGATTATCCTTGGCGGCAGATTATCGCTTGGAAAGTCGCTTAGTTCAGGATATTGCTTTTTTACCAACGCGGTTGCCTCTTCTTCTGAGATTTCCTTAATTTCAATTGCCCAGCCGCTTTCGACTAACTTTTCTTTCGTATCGGGCTTAAGACAGGCAGGGACGGTAGTACGATATTTTAGCACTGGTTGGAGACCGTCTTTGCATTTTGTTTCGCGAAATGGAATCTGTGCGTTGACTTGCTCAAAGGGAGATAGAATATGCGCCTTGCCTTGCAACGTGTTTGGGTCTGCATCATTTAGTAGCTCAAAATCAATATCAGAGTACGCAAACAGTCTTGGTGGATTATACAATGTCTGAAGCATGTATGTCCCTTTTTTGTCAAAAGGGTGTCCTGTGATACTTGTTACTACATGTGTTTCCCGGTTTTCCAGTGTAACGTCAGACCACTCAGAAGCAGTACCGGCAGCCTTGTTGATGAACCGGGTCTTGACATGCTCCCCGACATAATATTGATTCGGACCCGTAACTTTGGTTTCTAGTGTGTACTCAAATGGTTCACCATACTTGAATGAGAATTTCTCAAGAGACGGGCGCATGGTGATCTCAAATTGCTTTAACGGAGAAGGTAATTTTGGGAGTTCTATAACAGGAGGGCCAAAAATTCCTTGAGATGAGATAATGTCCCCACCATCAAATTCTGAATTAGTATCCTCCGCAGAATCATGAACTATTACCGTTTGATTCGTATCTTTAGCAACTGTGTCATTTTGCTCTGGAACCTCAAAAATAGGATGCTTGGATTCCAATGCAGAAACCTTGACATTGCTAAACTTCATCGTCCCGACATCTACTGTGTAATTGTTATCTACGGATACAGGAATCACTACTTTTACTCCACATCTGTCAGAGTCAATCCAGTCATCATCAGAATCAAACACCATCACATAAACCTCAAAGTCGTTTACTCCATGCGGAAACGCCATTGGAGAAACATACTTGCTTCCAAAAAGTTCAGTCATCCTAGTTATATCATCTGATGAAAGGATACCGTTCTCAAAGTTATCACTTGCTTCCATGACCACGCCAAGGGTAGAATATTTAGATACAGCATCAGGACTGTATATTCCACCCACAAGACGGGTTCCGTTCATACTCCTTATTGAGACATCATATGACAGATCCGTTGCAGATGTTACATTTCCTTTCCACAAGCTTGCCTCAAGTTGCATGTCCATAAAGGAATTTTTGCCAGATATTCTAAGTATCAAGGAGTCATATTTTGGATATGTGACAGGGTTATTTTTTGAGACAAAGTTGTGCTGGACTCTTGGAGTCACATCGCATACAAAATCCTGTGGAACTTTGTCATATTCTAGTGTACCAGACGCGGTATCGATTGTTTCTTTCGTAGGATCAATCCAGGTATCTCCAAATGCTGGAACAAGGGAAACTGCACCGAGAATCAAAAATGTGCCTAACATCCCCCAAACATTCATTAAAAATTCGCTTATTCGCAAGCTCCTTAAGTCTTACGCATCTTTGTTATTCTAAATTATTCTCATACAAGGATATATTGACACGGATGATCAAGCAGAATGTCCGACAATACATCATAGTTCTAAAAGTAGGAGATTAAAATTTAATAGTGTGACTATCCTATTTTAAGGATTCTCAATAGCCTCATAGCTTGACATATCAGAATTCCAAACTATCTTTATTTCTGGATTGTTTTCGTATTCTTTTGTAATGCTCTGCACTTTGGTGTCCATTTCTTTTCTTAATTCATCTAGTGCACCTATTTTATCGTCAAGGATTTTTCCCATGGATAACTTGTATTGGTTTCTAACTCCCATGACGTGGTCGCTTTGTTCTTTTTTTGTCATGGTGCTGTTTGATTGAATTTTTAGGAGCACCAGTTTTTCAGCAGTATGCAGTCTGACGCAGACAGGCAGGCTATCACTCACTTTGTAAACCAGT
>CAZCWI010000083.1:5815-6192 GCA_964502325.1 uncultured Candidatus Nitrosotenuis sp.
ATTTCTGTACAAAGTGTCATAGTGTCTTATCAGGTCGATTTCTTTAAGAGCTATTTCGTCATTGACTAGTTTGATTCGTTCGTTGATTTCAAATATTATGGTTCTAGTGTCTCTTTCTTTGATTTGGTCCAAGATGTATTGTCCTATATCCGGAATTATTGCAATTCCCTGGCCGGTCCATTCGTCTGCAGTGGATCCTATGACGCAAGAATGCTCTTTTGTCGACAAAACATACACCACTTTGTAGCCTCCTTTGCAGGCAGTTAGCGGGTTTGTCTTGGAATTTTCAGTTTTTTCTCCCCGATATGTCAGTGTGCTGCCCTGAATTTCGCCCATTCCCAGTCTAATCCACATCTCTGCAGTTGATTCAGTCACAC
>CAZCWI010000084.1:0-6016 GCA_964502325.1 uncultured Candidatus Nitrosotenuis sp.
CACATCTATACACCAGGACGTGTGGTTTTATGTATCTAGTTTGTCAAAGGGCGCCAAGATATCACATCATACACAAAACAGACAGTCCTACCTGTTTGTAATCGACGGCGACATAACAGTAAATGAAAAAATTCTAGGAAAGCAAGGCTCGGCAGAAATACAAAAAGAAAAAGAAATCTCAATTACAGCAAATGAAAATTCTGAGATAATTCTAATCGACCTGCCGGCGACATAAAATCAATACATAGTCGATCTTCACCCAATTGTTCTGTATCGGAGATTCAAAACTCCAATATACTGACATCAAAGAGAACATCCGATGGCAGAAAGCGATAAGATCAGCAGTTCGGCATGGATGACACTAGCCATTTTGAGCTGCTTGGGGTTAATCGCAATGTATACAGAGACGATGATTCTTCCCGCCATTCCAGATTTCATTAAGGATTTTGACATAACATACAGCACGTCATCTTGGATACTTTCATCATACTTGATTGCCGGGGCAGTTGCAACCCCCATAGTAGGCAAGCTATCAGACGTGTACGGCAAGAAGAGAATTCTACTAATAGTGATGATAGTGTACTCGTCTGGCGTTTTGGCAGGAGGCCTTGCCAATAGTTTCCCAGTCATGATCATGGCAAGAATAGCGCAAGGAATTGGGATATCGATGTTTCCGATCGCATTTGGCATAATAAGGGAGGTTTTGCCTGAGAGGAAACTGGCAATAGGGCAGACCCTGTTTAGCTCGACGTTTTCAGGTGGAGCGGTAATAGGATTATTGGTCGGCGCAAACATAATTCAGAACTATGGATGGCATGCGACATTTTTCTCAATACTCCCAGTGGCAGTCATTTTGGCATTTGTCATACTGCGATTAATTCATGTCAAAGAGCAGAAAGCCGAGACCAAGCCGCAAATAGATCTAAGGGGAGCACTTGCCCTAGCGGCAACAGTGGTTTCATTTCTTGTCGGCATATCATATTTGGAGCAAGGGACAGATTCAAGTTTTGAGTTTGCAGGATTGTTTGGCATAACAGCAATATCACTTGGATTGTTCATCGCGATAGAAAAGAGAGCTAGGTTTCCGCTGGTAGACTTGCACCTAATGACGCATCGTAGACTGCTTCCAGCTACTCTGATTCTTTTGATTGTAGGCATGTGCACGTTTATGGTATACCAGACAATACCGATTTTGATACGCAGTCCCCCGCCACTAGGCTTTGGGGGAGATGCGTTAGTTGTTGCCGCAGTACAACTTCCATTTATGATAATTTTGCTGGCCGGCACTGTAATGTCAGGCTTTGTCCTAAACAGAGTAGGCAACACAAGGCTCACAGCGATTGGAACCATAGTCAGCACAATTGGGTTTGTCAGCCTTTTGCTGTTTCATTCCACAGAACACATGATAGGTGTAACACTTGCAATAATTGCAGCGGGACTGTCCTTTGCATTTGTTGGTGGATTCAACATCGTGCTATTATCAGCTCCAATCGAATCCACAGGAATAGCACTTGGGATGACGTTGCTTCTAAATTTGATAGGCCAGTCAATAGGCCCATCACTTGCGGCAATGTATCAACAGATGCATCAGGGGGTGGTACAAGGCATGCCAGGCAAGTTTCCCACAACAGAGGCGTATGATTTGATATTTCTCAGTGCCACTCTGATATCTTTGACAGCTGTCGTTCTTGCCTTGGCGCTAAACCGAAGAAAAATCACGGTGTGATTTTTTCACGTTAGTATTTTGGCACAACCTTAAATTGGTTTTTGCGCCAATAAGACCAGATTGAAACGATTTGTGCCAGACCCAGACAAAATCATTATTCAGATTTATTCAAAATAGACTTTTTCTCACAACCAAATCAGAGCAAAATCATTTGTTGGGAAAGAATATTTCCATTTAAATAAGATAAAACTTACCATACATTATTGAGTTTAAAAAACATCACACTAAAACAACAGTACAGAACTGACAGGGACGATTTAATTACAAACTTTTTTGTCCCGTGTCTTAACAATTCCATCGAGTATGACAGAGCAATAGAATATGTCACCCTAAAGAGCATCTCCACGTTATCACTTGGCCTGCAGAACTTTGCACAAAACGACGGAAAAATAAGGCTAATCACAGGTCACAGATACAGATCAGAAGACCTAAACGTCCTGAGCAAAATATTTAGCAAAAAAAAGGTCACAAACAAAAACGGAATCAAACACACCAAGCTTGGGGTACTGCAAGATCTAATTCAGAAAAACAAAATACAAATCAAAATAGCAATCCCAAACTCAGAGCACGTCGACGGTTCGTTCTCAGAAAAGATAGGAATATTTCGTGACGAAAAAAACGAGATGGTCGCTTACACAGGAACGTCAAATGGGACGTTTAATACAGATAACAGAAACTTTGAGTCAATAGACGTGTTCACGTCATGGAATGACAAGTCACGAGTCGAGACGAAGATTAGCGACTTTGAGAGCCTCTGGAACAACGAGACCAAATACGTGCAGATGTATGACTTTGCATATGCAAACGAAAACAATCTTCTAAAGTATGATTCCCAGTGGGCAATTGAAACAATCAGTTAGAAACAAAGCTTGACGCGTCAATGTTTTTTGTGTTTTCCACAAACCTAACCAGCGAGAGTTTGTAGTATATGACCTCGCCGCGTCGCTCCACCACTGCAAGTATTGGTTCTTTGCCCATCTTTGTAATTTCCTCAATGTTTTTTTGCAGCTGTCCGATTTTTTCCTGCTTTCCCTCAGTTAGTCCAAATACGAGATATTTTGCGCCCTTTTCTCCAAACTGCCCCCTCTCGTACACACGAAAGTCGGAGCCAAAGCCAAAGCCGTCCTTTACGGTATAACCGCGTACCCGCAGATCACGGTATATCAAAAACTTGGTAAGCGCATCCCGGTCAAAGTCACTGCAAATCTGCACCATGTCATCAAAGGTTATTTTCTTTTTTCCTTTGGAAAGCGAGAGTTTTTTGTAGAACAGAAAATATAGGGACTCAAACGGCTTTAGAAAAAACTTGTCTTGTCGCATTTCGCCGTACCCTCTTTGCTCAAGCGTGTTTTGCATTTCCTTCTTTGAGATCAGCGTATGATCGTCAACTAGTATTCCTTCTACGTTTGGCTCAGATTCGGAACTCAATGGCAAAAATTATGCTATTTTCCATATAAGCGTGAGTGCCAGATGGCCAGCCATTAAAAAATAGGTATTTTAGTCAGGGATTAATCGGGGATATTATGCACGGTGGATGTTATAGAATAGGAAACGGACAGCCTTATGCAAGAAAAGATTTCATCAAGGGAAAACCGCAAATAAAAATTGCCAAGTTCCAGGGTGGAAAAAGAGGCGAGTATGATTTCTGCGTCCAGCTATGCTCAAATGAAAAAATGCAGATAAGACATATGGCAATAGAGTCAGCGAGACTTTCTGCAAACAAGACACTAGAGCAGACCACCGGCGAGACAGGCTATTATTCGCTTTTGAGAGTCTATCCTCACATTCTGCTTAGAGAAAACAAAATGATTGCGACAGCAGGAGCAGACAGACTTCAAGAGGGAATGAGACGCGCATTTGGCAAGGCGGTAAGCTTGGCAGCGCGAGTAAAACAAGGACAATGCATCATGGAAATGCACGTCAAAAAGGAACACGTAGAGAAGGCAAAAAAAGCACTGCACGACGCATGTGTCAAACTTCCGATAACTCCTCAGATCAAGGTAATTCCAATAAAGAAAGACTAGATCTTTTTTAGAATTTCATCTTGTCTTTTGGACAAGAGTTGCACAAATTCGGCAAATTCCTCTCGCGTCGGATCCCGCTTTAGTATTCTCCTTGATTGATAGTGAAATGAATTGTAGAGTCTTCCAAGTACGATCCCGTATTTTAGCTGGTTTGAGCCTGCGGCCAGACCGTCAAGGGATTTTGCAATTTGGTCAACCTCAGATATGTTTGCAAGTGCTTCCTCGATTTTTTCACTGATCTTTTCTTCTAGTCTTTTGTCCATCATATTGGTACGAGAATCTTAGATTAAAAACAATAGGAGTATTTTGGATTTTTTGCATATCAAACATTCCTAAATGGCAACAATTAATTTAATTAGACTAAATTTCGTCTAAACAATCATGCGGCTGTAGTATAGCCTGGCCAGTACGCGGGATTGCCAATTCTGTGACCCGGGTTCAAATCCCGGCAGCCGCATTGATTTAATTTTTCAGTGTAATTTCAAATGCCAAAGTGATCCTACATTGTTCTGCGATAGGGAAGGGTAACGATAAATGTGGTCCCTTCTCCAACTGCACTCTCAACTTCGATATGGCCCCCATGTTGCTCAATTATGGTCTTGCAGCTTGTAAGGCCGAGTCCCGTTCCGGTTTGCTTTGTTGTAAACAGCGGATCAAATATTTTCGGAATAATCTCGCTCGACATACCCGGCCCGTTGTCGTGTATTTTGATTATGATTGTTTCATTCTTTACTTCTGCGCTAATTGTGATTTCTCCAGAATTGCCAATTGCTTGCAGTGCATTGGTGATTAGATTCACAAAGACAATCTCCAGACTTATCATGTCTCCGACAAACTCGATGTTGTTAGGCGGAATTGTTATGACGACGGTTTTGGGAACATCTATTCTTGCCAGGACAGATGTCAGGATATCGTGAAGTGAGGTGTTTTTTAGAGAAGATACTCGTGGCTTTACAAAGTTTAGTACTTCGTCTATTTGATATGCGATTCTTTCCACTGCCCGTTCCATTCTTTCATACATCTCCATGGTTTTGGCGTCGATGTTTTCTTTTGACGCCAGAAGGTTAATTGATGTCTTGATTACCGAAAGTGGGTTACGTATGTCGTGTGCAAGTCTTGCCGAAAGCTCACCTATTGCAAACAGTTTCTCTTTTTTTAGATTGTCCTCCATTACTGCCAGCTTTCTCTCCAATTCGATTATTTGCTGGACTGACGGAATCATTACATCGGAAAGATCATCTGAGCTAAAAGTCCTGTCCTCAATTTTTGTAATAAAATCTTCCAGTCCACCAGATAGTACTTTTCTTTGATCCGTGTAGTCCTTGCTTTCTAAAAGCTCGATTGCTTGCTCTTTTTTCCCTTCGTTTACAAGATCAATTGATTTGTATTCCATTTTGACTAGATCCGTGTTTGTCTTATCCATTACAATGAAAAACGGCTTTAGTTTCTCATCTGTGTTGCCGATGACGTTTTTGAACAAATTATCAGACATGGGCTCGACTGCCCTGTACCGCATTTCCCATTTTTTATCTTCAGTAAAGGCATAGTTTCTTGCAGCTTGTGCTAGCACCTCCTCATAGTACCGCATCAGTTGAATATGATATAGTCCGAGCTTCATTTTTTCCCACTTGTGTTTATTTGAATTCTTTTTTGATCATTTGCCATTCTGGCTAGATTATCAAATTCGCAAGGCGTGATTTCAATATCAGTCAGACGGAGGTGCTTCCTAGCCATTGACAGAGTTTTCAGCGATTCAATAAAGAATTGTTGTTTGCGTTGACAGAGCAAGCTAATCAGATGTATATTTTGAAAATAACTTGTATGTTTTATTATATGCTGACTATTTTTGCGGCTCAATTCCTTTTTTGATTATTTCAAGGGCGCTTGTGATTTTCTCTGGCCTTGGAAGCTGAATCATGAAAACGTTTTCTTTGCCAACTTGGGAACGTGGAGATGACAATGCAAGCATTGCAGTACTCT
The DNA here is from genome assembly GCA_964502325.1 of uncultured Candidatus Nitrosotenuis sp. Classification (GTDB taxonomy): domain Archaea; phylum Thermoproteota; class Nitrososphaeria; order Nitrososphaerales; family Nitrosopumilaceae; genus Nitrosotenuis. The sequence continues at coordinate 5,731 of CAZCWI010000084.1, forward strand.
CCAGCGACTCAAAAAAGGCAAGCGATTCGTTTGCATACAAGAGTAGTTTTTCCTCAATGTCGCCCTGCGAAAAAGTCAGTACAACCTCAACGAAGACGTGCCCAAGGCCGTCCTGCATTATGTTAAGGTTCGTGTCAACAGATACGGGTTTTCCCGCAATTTTTGTCATGATTTCATCGAATTTTTTTTCAGCCAAGATAATGCATGGAACTTGGGTACCATTGTAGTTGAATGTGGTAATTCCAAGATGCACTTGATCCATTAGTTTTTTCATTTCATCATCTGA
>CAZCWI010000085.1:0-5986 GCA_964502325.1 uncultured Candidatus Nitrosotenuis sp.
TCTGCATATTATTCTGACCTTGAATCTGAATATTTTGACGAAGCAGATTTTCGTGGCAAACTAAAAAATTCCACAACTGCCCGAATCCTTGAGGATCTTTATGGGCCAGATTACGAGAAAATCATTACAAGTTTTGACAAATTCGTAGAATTGCTGACAAACACCACAAACTCTGTCAAAAACCAACTCATTCCAGCATTGCCCTGACATGGAAATTATGAAAAGGCGCGCAATCAGTCCTGCAATTGCGTCGATTCTTTTGATAGGCATTGCCATCACCGGGTCTGTTGGCGCCGGCTCTGCAATGTTCAAACAAAACGAGATTGCAAGTGTCTTGACAAAAGTGGATTTGATTGATGCCACACTTGTTAACATGAATGTGGCAAACAAGGCTTACTTTGCAGCCACCGTGAAAAACTCTGGTACCACTAGTCTGAACTTTGTATCTATTGGATTTCTTGACGATGATGGAAACTCTCAAACCCTGAGCAGCAATGCTGATCTCAATCCTGGGCAGCAGTGGGGCAGCTACCTTGTCACTGACGTTTCTGTCATGCCTGGAAAAAAATACGTCTTGCATGTGGACGCCACAACAAAATCAGGTTCGCAATACCATTGGGCCGATACTGTTGCTGCAAGGGGATGATATGGCAAAAAGACGTGCAATAAGCGAAGTCATCGCGGCAATTTTTCTAATTGGGGTTGTCGCTACGGCGTCTTTTTTGGCCATACATGGGGCGTCCAAGAAAACAATTGATGCCCAGCATTCGGTAGCAGACGCCTTGAGGTTAAAGGGAGGCCAAATTCAGGAACTGCTCAGCGTAATCTCAAAAAAGTCAGCTGGGAACGCAATTACAGTTGAATTACTAAATTATGGCCTCAAGGACATAATCATTACTGAGGTTCTGGTGGATGGAGCAAGCGCATCATACACACTTGTGGACTCTAGCGGTGCAGATCTGGCCGGCAAGATGATTAGGAACAAAATACTCACACTGCAAATTCAAAAAAATGGACAAACCGTCCAAATCATTACCGATACAAAAAACATGCTCAAAATAACAATCTGACCTTTTTAACAAACTAAATTTTTATGATGTGGAAAAAATTCCTGCATTTGTATTTGCTCTGACGGTACTTGTGGGGCTGATGATCCCATTTGCAAAATCAAATGCCGATTCAGATATTCTCTTCAATTCGTACGCATCTGCCGGAGGGTCAGGATCAAGCACTCCAAAAAGCTTCATCGCACCGTGCAAGGTTTGGGTTCAGACTGTTGTCTCTAAGGCATATGCTGCTGGCTCGCCAAGGGTTAACCCTGATAAGACGTTTTACCCAGGTGACGGGTTTGGCTACTTGTTTGCCTACGGAATAGTGGGAAGCTCAGGATGTCAGGGACCGTTCCCAAAATGCCCGATTGTCTCTATCCAAATTACTGGCGTGTCATCTTGCGGCAAGACGTCTGCCTCTGGTAATGCCGAGATTACTGCAGACGAGAGCGCATCTGGACATTTGATCAAACTCCATGTGGATGCTAAACGATGGGAATGTCACCTGGTAAAAGTGAAAAAAGGCACCAAATGGGTGTGCGGCTGGCGTACGATTTCTACAGTTGGACAGTTTGCGCCAAACGTAATAAAACCAAAAATCGATGTGAACCTTGCACAAGAATACCTCAACGATGCAGATGGCTACAAGTCCGGCAATCTGGACCACACTTACTATGTCTGGGATGCGATAAACATAGTTCACAATCCCGTCTATCCTTGGAAAAATGACCGGGTTGGAACATTGTCTGTCAAAGTGACTAAAACCCATGATCTGATCTTGGAAAAAGAATACCAGTGCGAATCAAAGTCCTGCACAAACACTTTGACCCATAATGGCTTTGAGCCTTGGGTTCGAGTCTACGAATACGGCAGCGGATCGACAATTTACAATTCAACACGTGACGACATTAGAAAGCACCTGTTGACATACAAAATTGAGCTGTTCAACTTGGGCAAATTCATACACAAAGATGAAAACAAAACTCAACCGCTTGTAGTGATCTATGATCCTGTTTATGAGAAATACCCGTACCTTGTGCTAAAAGACGAATACTGGTGGAGCTGGGGAAATCGGCAAGGAATCGCCCTAGAATACAAGGGCTCAAACGGCGGAGGCGCAGACGACTTGCCAAATTTGTATGAGGGCAGGCGAAGCAAGATAAACCGGTATGATGCGTCCGGGTTTGCACTAAATCCTATTGAAACAAAAAGTCTAAACCGGACTTTTTCTTGGAGTTCTGCAAGTCCGATTCACATTGACTCGGAAAAACAATGCTATGACGTGGAAATGGACCTGACCTCGTTTGAGTCAAAGAAAAACACTGCAATGTTTGTCAAATCCGGATATGGAAAGATTTCGTTTGATTGGCCAATCGTGGGGATAATGCTGCAAAAAAGATACGTTAACGCTACAATTGATAACACTTTACAGTCTGCAAGTTTTGCAGGATTTGGAATCAAAAACATCACCAAATATCACTATGTTTATCCAAACGTAAAATTCAACAACCCTGTAAAAATTCTAACGTACCATTCCGATGGCTCCGTGACTGACTATCCGATTTCTCTCAAGATGACTCCAGATATTTCGCAGGGCGCACAATACACACAGGACTATGTCTGCAAAAAGATAACGCATGATGGTTACAAAAAAGAGATTGCAAATATTGTTGTAGATGACATGTATGATAGAAAAAACGAAGGAAACGGAACGGAGCGGCTCAGTTTGAGAACTTTGCTTACGTCAACTTGGTTTCCGCCGTTTTACAAAGTACTTGTAAATGATACGATGGACCTGAGCATTAACGAAGGCTATGCGGCACTGTCGCCATTTGAAATAACACTGTCCGTTGGGGAAAAAACTAGAATCATACACGGGCTTGTGAACTTTTTGTCTCCCTTTGTACATACGGTAAACCTTGATTCAGACAACGTGCTAAACGTAACTGAATCGTTTGGATTTGTAAGAATCATCCCAGATTCTAAATCTGGAGACATTGTAAAAATTACTGTCAATGGAAATGAACTAAAGCAAGACTGTACAAATGGCTGCACTACTACAATCTTTGCAGACCAGAATCTGCAAATTGAGGCTTGGAATATTTGGGGCGGTCGTGCCTCGGCTCAGCTAGAAAAATTCCAGGAAATCCAACCCTATGAAATCAACTGGCAACTGATCTACATTTGCATGTTTGTTGCGGCAATTGGTTTTGTGGCCTGGAAGTTCAGCGAACAAATCCTAAATTATGTTGGATTTAGAAACAAAAATTAAATTTCTTAATTGTCTTTTGCTGATTTTTCTGCTCTTGGGATCTCTCTAGCTGGCCTTTTCTGCTTTTTTTGAACCGCTCGCTGGTATGGAAATGATGTTTTCCACAACTGCTTTTGTCAGATCATCGATAATCTTGATCTTCTTCTCGTCTGTCTCTCCTAGCATTTGTAGTGCCTTTTCTAGCTCTTTTTTCCTTAGCGAATCAACGCTGGAAAATACGTCATTGACTAGGGGTTCTGGGTCAAGTCGTTTCATAGTTGCCTCTATGATTGGGATTTCTTTGCTGATCAGTTTCTCTACGGCGGCGACTTTGTCGTCTCTTGCCCTGAGATTTCTCTCATCCATCTCGGTGATCTGATCTCTGAACATCAGTTTGATTCCAGGAAGTGTGGAGACTGTCTCGTCCACCGTTCTTGGGTCTGATATGTCAAGTATCATGGTTCCTTTCTTTTTGTTTTCCATGACTATTCTTATTTTGTCGTGATTTATTACGAAATAGTCTGCCGTAGTTGCAACAAATATGATGTCGAATTTGTCAAATCCCTTTATGACGTCTTCAAATTTTATCGGCTTTCCGCCAAGTATTTTTGAAAACCCATTGGCGCGCTCAATGATCATGCTGGAAATGTCAAACGGGTAGCCTTTTTTGTTAAGTGATTTTGCAACCATGGCAGCCGTTTCGCCGGTGCCTATGAGCAGAACATGCTGCTTTCCATCCAAACCTGCGTTTTCTTGCGCAATTTTGACTGCGATGTCGCCAATCGATGTCACTCCCTTGCTGATTTCAGTAGCTGTTCTGATGCGAGTTGCAATTCGTATGACGCTGTCAAATAATTGATTCAAAATTCTACCTGATACTTTTGCGGATTTTGCCTTTGCGATTGCCGACTTTATGTCATCCATGACAGTTTCATTTCCAACTACTATTGATTCCAAACCCGATGCCATTCTTAGCAGGTGGAGATAGACGTCTTTGTTATCGTACACTTCGAGGATCTGATCAAAGTGGCCGCGGTCGTATTCGTCTAGCTCTGTAAGTGACGCCCACGTCTCTTTGATTTTATTTATGGCTAGGTTTTTCCCCTCACCTCTTCTTGCGTCTGGGGCCTCTCCTTGTTCCACATTGCTCACTGTGAATATTTCGACCCTGCTGGCAGTCTGCACTATTACGCATTCTGAAATGCCTGGGATTTTCTTAAAAGACTCGCTTGCCGCAGTGACGTCTTTGAATGAAAATCTTTCCAATTTGTGAATTGGTATGTTTCTGAAAGTGACTCTGATATTGACAATGTTAAAGTTATTCTCGCTCATCTGGTATCACCATTTATTCTCGAAGTTTATCTCTTCCACCTTTTGCCGTGCGAAAAACATTCATGCCAAAGTAAAAGTTCTGATATAATGAATCCAAATACTTGAGATCTTGCTCGGCCTGACTGATGTCCTCTGCGATTACATGTGGGTCGTTTTTTAATCGTTCAAGTTTCTGTCTAGTCTCAGCTACCAGTTCTGTTATGCCTGACTCGTAGTTAGATGCCCCTCCTAATTCAGGACTGAGTATGTGTTTTGGCTTGTATGGCGGGCTTTGATCTGTTGGGATCTCGACTTTTCTTGAAATCTCTTCCTGCTCGTCTTCTGTAAGTACCGGCCTTGCTGGAACCAAGTCCTTCTTGGTGTGGAAAAATTCCGGCTCGCCCATCTCCCTTCTAAATATTCGCTCTTGTTTGCGGTTGTCTGTAAACGAAGCGCTTGCCTCTGCAGCTACTTTTGCCGCCGCCTTTGCAGCCTCTGCCTCGTATTCCTTTTCTGCCTCTGCCGCCGCCTTTGCAGCAGCCTCTGCAGCCTTTTCATATTCTTTTTCTGCCGCCTCTGCTGCTGCCTTTGATGCGGCTAATCGTGCCGCGGCAGTTCTTGCAGCCGCCTCTGCTAATTCAGCCGCTTCTGATGCTGTCCAACCTTGCTTGTTTTTCGGTGGATCTTGAGGCTTTTCGTCAGACAATGCAATTACATCATTTAGGGTTAAATTTTAAGTTTTTATGATGCATTTTGAGATCAATTCAATTCTGGGATTTTAGGTCATTCTGTTTACCATGCCATGTCAGTGACATAAAAAATTTGTAGGCTGGTCTGACAACCTGCCTTTGCAATCGTTCTCAGTCTTTACGATCAGGCGCCGAGTTTACAGCGGCAAAATTAATAGCACTTATATCTATGATATGAAAAAATATAATATTGATTATTAGGAGGTCTATTTTCGTTTGCCACCATCAGGAATTGTCAAATATCACGTTAAGCTATCCTTTGATGTTGATGGACTCGTTGAACGCGCAGACATAATCGGCGCAATTTTCGGGCAGACAGAAGGACTGCTTGGCCCGGAGATGAACCTGAATGAGCTGCAACGAGTATCCAAAGTAGGAAGAATAGAAGTTACTGCTAATGCTACAACAAATACTACCTCTGGTGAGGCACTCATACCTATGAGCACTGATATAGACACGGCCTCGCTCATATCTGCAGCAATTGAAAGCATTGACAAGGTCGGCCCATTTGACTGTAAATTCAAACTAAACGCGATTGACGATGTACGTGCGACAAAAAAAGACGACATCATAAAGAGAGCCAAAGAAATCAAGCAAAAATGGGCTACAAAGACAATCAGCGAAGG
>CAZCWI010000086.1:0-5897 GCA_964502325.1 uncultured Candidatus Nitrosotenuis sp.
TATTTCATCATTCTTTAAAAGCAGTAAATCAACATCGGAAAGAATGTTTCCCCAAGCAATATTGAATCGGGCATGAGGCACTGCCTGATATTCCAAATTCTCAAAAAACACAACTAGTTTTTTTATTATTACTGATTCGTGTCGCCCCTCACGTTTGCTTGATTTTAGAACGTTGACTGCCTTGATCAATGGCAGATTTGTAATTGTTCCAATAACTTGCCTGATGAGTGATAAATTTGACCTACGATCTAATTTACTATCATTGATTTGATTGGCCAATTTTTGTATGGTTATGAAATTATTTGTGTTTTGATTTAACGTCTTGATTATACTGGATGGTCCACTTTCTTACATACATCAATGGAATCAGGCATTCGACAGCTAACGCAAGTATGAGCCAGTGCGGATATGGCAGTACGTTGCTCATTCCAACAATTAGCCCAATGACCCCAGTCTCTATTATTATGCCCATTACGAGTTTTTTTATTCTGTAGAATGCGATAATTTGAGAAACGATTGACGGCATGACAGCCAAAATCATTTGCTGGTTAAGGCTGATTGGTTTTTGATTGGTCAATGATTTTTTTGATAATTTTTGCGTGTTTTAAGGTATCTTTGTGAATTATAATGAAATATCTAGGCACTGGTCAAGAAAGACGGATATTGTATTTATTAGGTCAGAATCGACATCAGCTGAATTGAAAATCGCAGTATGCGGGATTGGCGTTGCGGGAAGCTACCTACTTTCAAGACTAAAGCAAGATCACGAGGTAGTCGGATTTGAGAGAATGCCGGAGGAAAGACACGATTCCATTTGTGCCTGGGGCACATGCAGGCCGAGGATGGAAGAGCTGTGCGCAAAGTCAGGAGTAGACTTTAACAAGTACGTGATTCATGACGGAAAAAACATGTACGTTGAGATGAACAGCGGTGAAAAATTCAACATTGGTTTGCATGGACTTTGCACTTATGACAAAATTAGACTGATCAAGGATTTTACCAAAGGCTGCAAGGTCAATTACGGCGTAAGCCCAAAGCTTGAGGATTTAGAGGCAGAGTTTGACATCATAGTTGACTGCACGGGATTTCACAGAGTGTATCTGCCAAAACTTGAAAAAGACTTTTTCCTGCCAACGTACGAATACAAAGTAGAGTATGAAGACAAGGTGCCATATGATGACTTTTTCATAAAACCATTTGCCAATATGACTGGTTATTTCTGGTATTTCCCACTTGGAGACAAGGTTGCCCATATTGGTGCAGGAAATTACATGAAAAAACACATTGAGGAAACCGACAAGTTCCTCAAAGAATACGGAGGCAGAGTCATCAAGACAGTCGGAAGGCCAATCAGGCTTGCCACCCCAAATCTCTGCAAGCCGTTTTACAAGGGCAAAGTAGTCGGAGTCGGCGAGTCAATTGGGACAGTCTATCCACTCTTAGGCGAGGGGATCATTCCAAGCATGGAATGCGCAGACATTTTTGTCAAGAATCTTGGGAACAATGAAAAATACGAAAAAGAGGTAATGGAGCACTTTAAGATTTACGGAAAGGTGTTTAATTTTGTGCGAAGCAAGCTGAGCAAGGACTTTAGTTTACTAAAACAGATAGGAGACATGCTATCTATTTTCAGATACATGAAAAAGAACGAAGCTCGTTTTGGAATGGAAATTCACATGCGAGATTTAATGAAGGTTGCAAAGGCCTAGACAAAATTAGCCAGACTGAATCCTTCCCTTGTCGTTCTAGTGTATTTCATGTTGTAATCGTAAATTGTTACCGAGTATTCTTTGAGTACTTCTTTCATCGGATCAAGTGTCTCAGAAAGATAAAACCCAGGACAGTCACCAGTAAACTGAAACGTAGAGTGTACGCGCGCCCGGCCGTTGTCATTTTCAAGCCACGTTGAAAACGGATACAGATAGCACACACCTGGCCTATCAGGGTGCATGGAACACCCACCTTCCTTGTCAAGAAATCTACATGAGATGTGAGTCCCATCATCTGCCTCAGTCTCATCTGGTTTGCGCTTTAGGTTAATTGATGTCATTATAGTATTAGTTGATGCAGGCCCTGCCTCCTGCCATGTCGCGATAAGTGTCTCTTTTTTGATAAAGTCGGACGTTTTTTGGTATTTTAGTCCCTTGCCAATAATGACTAGGTCATCTGACGTAAGAGGAAGTCTTCCTTGTCTATCGCAGCAGTTGTGGCAGTCAGGCCAAAAACATTTCCACAGGATGAATTTTTTTTCATTCGCCAGATACGGAATATGAAATATCACATCTTTTACCTTGACTGGATAATCAGAAACATCCGTGCATTTTCCAAGCATAAAATCCTTGAGCATAGGATCAATCTGCCAATTTTTTTCTAAAAGATGTAAAGACTCCTCAATTTCTTTTTGAGACAACTATGCAATTATAACTAAATTGTCCAGATGTTATTAAGGTTGAGCGAAAAAGGCAAGTACGCATCTGGAACCGAAAATAGGAGACTAGTGTGGAAAGAGATTGTATGGCCGCTAATACTTGAACTAAACAGTGTTGCGTTTACTCTATTAGAATATCAAAAAAAGCGTGATGAAATTTGCGCAAAATTTGGAATCTCACTTACCGTTACGTCAAGGGGATTGGTCTCATTATTGCAAAAAAACCTCTTGTTTAAAGAAAAGGATCTGTATTCCATACACTACAGACTAATCCCATACATGAGACTAAAGGCAGAATGCGAGTATGCAACTGCAATTAAAGAAGTACGCACCAAGTAGTAATTTTATATCCAGCACATAATGCAGTTTTTTCAGTAGCCCGATAGTCTAGCGGTCAAATGAATTTCAGGCTAAGGATTCTGCCCTCTGGATCTTATGAGTGGATAGGCAGAGACGGCAGTTCGAATCTGCCTCGGGCTACTCTATTATCTAGATGCCTGCGCGATTCTTTCTAGCTCGTTCTTTTTCTTGACAGACGGTGCGTTTCCATCGTTTGTCGATGCCGCAATAAGATGGTCTGCCAAGTATTCTTCCATTGATCTTGGGTTTGAAAATGTTGCTTCTTTTACTCCGTCTGCGATAAATCTCAATGCCAAATCAACTCGTCTTAGAGGAGAAACGTCAACTGATACATGGTATGCTGTACCACCGTAGACGATTCTTGTGGTGTCCTCGTTTGGTGACGAGTATTCGATTGCTCTAACTAGTACCTCAACTGGGTTTTTGCCAGTCTTTAGATGTATGATATCAAATGCTGCTTTGACAGTGTTAATTGTACGTGCCTTTTTGCCGCCCATTCTTCCGGTGTTCTTTGCGTATTTCTTTCCAAAGTGCATAAGCTTGTTTGCGAGTCGTTCTACAATGTTTACATCGAGTTTGTTAAATCGCTTAAGTGAGGATCTACCAAATGTCAATGGCATTACGGATTTTTTAAGTGAGATTGTGGTTTTAAGGCCTGGATCCTTTATTTCTATTCCAGTAAGATCCCATTTTCTAAATAACAAAAGATTTGGTGCGTCTGTCATGTCTATCTCCTTGGCTTTTCTTTTCTTCCTCTGACCAGTTCTCTTAGGGAAGTTCCGTTTACCTTGAATACCTTGAACCTAACTCCAGGAATGTCTCCCATTGCTCCACCTTGAGTTGCACCCATTCCTTCTAGGTGAACCTCGTCGTGTTCGTCAATAAAGTTCATCGCTCCGTCTCGGGGTAAAAATGCGGTAACAGTTTTTCCGTTTTTGATTAGTTGTACTCTAACACATTTTCTTACGGCAGAGTTTGGCTGTTTTGCCTCAACTCCTACTTTTTCTAAAACTATGCCTCTTGCCTGTGGCGAGCCTCCAAGTGGGTTTGATTTTCTGTCAAGGCCGAGAGTTCTTCTTTTATATACGCCTATAGACCAGCGTTGTCTTTTTCTTTTTGCTTTGAGTACGCGACCTGCAAATAAACCGAGTGGAGACTTTGCCATACTATCACTCCATTATTTTATCGGGACTGTTAATTAAAACGCTTGTAATTTCAAAATATCTTTTTGCAAGCAAGCGTGCCTTTTCGGCATTGCGTCCCTCGCGTCCTACCACGATGCCCTTCTTTTTAGGATCAACTATGACTATTGCCTGAGTTGTTCCGTCAAGTCTTTTGTTTAGTTTTACTTCGGTAACAAGTTTTGGATTTAGCATATTTTTCAAAAACTCTACAGGATCATCAGAATATTCAACAAGCTCGACACTTTTTTTGACAATGTTTTGGAGATTTCTAATGTGTGAGCCGCCCTTGCCGATTGCAAGTCCCATCTTTCCTTCGCTGACGACAAAGATAACTCGATTTTGTTTTTCATCCTCTACGCAATCGCGTGCTGATGCTCCGGTAACATTTTGGAAAAGCGAAATTAGACGCATTTGATCGGTTGTAAGCTTGATTGTTTGTGCCATCTTTGCTAATTATCTCGAAGCTCTGAGGGTCTCATTTAAACTTTGAGTGTTGTTTGAAAAAATTTTGTTGATCATTGTTTTTCTGATTCTTTGATTATTGCTTTGATGTTTGCTTCTGGAATTGAAGTCAATGATGCTGCTGTAACTCTAAATTGTAATCCGCATAGTCTGCCTAGTGCAACAGATGAACCATCAAATGGTAATGTTGCAACCTTTTGGCTCTTGGCAGAATCTTGGATTTTCTCTAATGAATCCTCCGAAACAGATCTTGACACTATTACAAGTTTTGCGTTTTTAATTGTCTGCACTACCTGCTTTGTGCCCAATACGCATTTGTTTTCGGATAATCCGTCCTTTAGTGCTTTTTCAAGTAATTTGCTCATATCTCACTGCGTAATGTCGATCCAAAATCGCTCCTTTATAGATTTATCACTTGAAAAATCGAACAAATGACCAATTAATTTCAAAATAAAAAAAATAATATAAAAATAAAGAGAATCTACTGACTCGCTACAACGGTGTAGCTGACAGTAAACTGTTCTGGGTTCTTTGTATGGACTGCAAGTGCGTTTCCTGCAAAGTTCCATGTTCCTGAAGCTTGTTGCTTGTCAACAAATGTCAATGCAAACTTGGTTTTTCCGTCTGGTGACCATATTGGTTGACCAGTTGCCTCGCCTTCAGCTAACGGCCCATGTAGTGCCACGAGCTGGACTGGTTCGGATGCTGCATAAGTAAGAGTGCCTTTGTAGATTTTGTTACTTGGAGGCAGGATGACTGCAAGCTGGTGTGATTCATGGCCTGCTGCCGGATCCTGAATTGATTGCATTGTTCCTGATTTTACAGTATCAGACTTTTGTTTTTCCATATAGCTGACAGTGTAGCTGACAGTAAACTGTTCTGGGTTCTTTGTATGGACTGCAAGTGCGTTTCCTGCAAAGTTCCATGTTCCTGAAGCTTGTTGCTTGTCAACAAATGTCAATGCAAACTTGGTTTTTCCGTCTGGTGACCATATTGGTTGACCAGTTGCCTCGCCTTCAGCTAACGGCCCATGTAGTGCCACGAGCTGGACTGGTTCGGATGCTGCATAAGTAAGAGTGCCTTTGTAGATTTTGTTACTTGGAGGCAGGATGACTGCAAGCTGGTGTGATTCATGGCCTGCTGCCGGATCCTGAATTGATTGCATTGTTTTTGTGATGACTGCAAAATTGTGCATTTTTGCAGGGCCCGTTTTATAAGAATCCATCACGGATTTGGATTCTTTCATGGATGTTGTTTTTAGTTCTATTATGTTGCCGGTTCGTTGTGTTGTTGTAGAGGTGTTTGCATCATAGCACATCTGGTCACCGCATACTTTGCTTGTTGTTTTTGGTCCAAATATTTTTTGAGGCATCTTATTTTTTGACTGGAGAGCATATGCTTGCTCCACACCAAATGAAGCTACAAGTGCTGCTGACAAAAGAATTGTGACAGTAAACAAGACT
>CAZCWI010000087.1:0-5891 GCA_964502325.1 uncultured Candidatus Nitrosotenuis sp.
TTTTTACAGCCATTTTTTCGAATTTTCATCCCGTATCATCTTGAAGAGAAACTGCTGGGAGTATCCGGCGTATCTGCCAAAGTATTCCACCAGCTCGTCATGGAGCGTCTGGTATTTTTTGTCAGTCAGGGTTTTGCCTCCAAATGAAAATTTCTCCGGATAATAATTTTGCAAGCTGCGCACTATCCATCTGTCAAGCGGGAATGCCTCCATCTTGTCAAGTGAAAAAAGCAAAATACAGTCTGCAACCTTGTTGCCAATTCCAAATATTCCAAGCAGAGCCTCCTTTGCGGTATGGTAGTCTGTCTTTTTTAGAAAATCAAAGTCAATTGCGTTTTCCGCAACAGACGTGGCTGCTTTTTTTACAAACGGCACCCTGTATCCTAGTCCGCACGATGCCAGTTCGGCACTGCTTGCCTTTGCCAATTTCTTTGGCTCTGGAAAAAGGTGGAACTTTGTCCCCTGGAACGTTGTTTTTCTGCCAAACTTTTCGCAGATATGATATAGCGACGATCTGATGTTTTGGATGCTAGAGTTTGATGATACGATAAACGATATGTAGCACTGGAATGGATCCTGCCGCAGCAGCCTTAGGCCTGAGAATTTTTTTATCGCCCCTTTGATGGTCTTGTCCTTTGACATGCCCTTGAAAATTTTTCCCAAGTCATCATTTTTTCTGAAAAAATCCAGTTCGTCTTTTTTTAGCGACGATGTGTTGTCCACACTTGCAGAAAAGACGTTTTGGCCGTCCACCCCGTACCAGGTTTGGCCTATTTTTTTCCACAAAAATACCTGGCCGCTGTTAATTGTCTGATCTAGATTAATTTCCAATTTAGATGGTTATAGTGTCGCCCATCTTTGGAGCGTGCGCGTCAAAGCCGAATCTTTCGTGTATTTCCTCTGCAAATTTGGTGCAGGACTGGCCGTCGCCGTGGACAGTTAGGACCTTTGGGTTTCCCTTTATTCTTTTTACAAGATCAAATAACGCATCCCTGTCAGAGTGCCCTGAAAACTCGTACTGGCGCACCTGCGCGTCTGCCTTTTTCTCCCTTCCCTGGACCATCACCTTTCCGGTGTCAAGCAGTTTTCTGCCCGGCGTTCCCTCTCCCTGGTATGACACTAGCGCAATTCCGTTTTTCTTGTTAAATGCCAATTCCTGCAAATAAAACACCGCGTTTCCGCCAACTAGCATACCTGCAGGCGATATCACGACACACGGTTCCTTGAGCTCCCTGATTCTGTCCTCGTGGCTGCTAATCCACACCGCGTTGTGGATTGCGTCTGAAAACACGCTATAGTCGCGCAAATATTCCGGGTATCGCAAAATTATCTCGTTTACCTTTAGTGCCATTCCGTCCATTATGATCTTGTGCTTGAACTTGGCATTTTTCAAAACGCACGCGATTTCCTGCGAGCGCTCAACTGAGAATGACGGGACAAACAGCGTTCCCTTTTGGTCCAGGATTTCATTTGCAAACTCGATGAACTTTTCCTCGGACTCCTTTCGCGGCATCTGGTTTGTCTGGGAATACGTGCTTTCAGTTATGAGCAAATCTATCTCGCCAAAGTCCAAGTCCGCCTCGCGGAGCATCCTTGATCCCCTGACATTTACATCGCCTGTGTAGAATAATCGCTTGTTCTCTGATTCGACTAGCACAGTTCCGCCGCCAACCACGTGTCCAGAGTCCCGCAGCTCAAATGACGAGTTGCCTCGTTGCACTTTTTGCTTGAACGATATTTCCGTTGCGTGGCTCATCATCTTGTTTACTTCTGGTAATCCAAACGGGTGCATGTCTTTTTCAAGTTTCAGCATGTCCTCGATCAGTAATCTGCTCAAGTCAAAGGTGGGCGCAGTTGCAAACACGTCGCATCCGCCGCTAACATACATCATTGGGACGTATCCTGAATGGTCAAGGTGCGCATGGCTGATTATGATGGAATCGACCTCCTTTGGCATCACGTGCATTGGAGCAAGCGGAGTTTTGGACAGCTGCACGCCATAATCCAAAAGATAGTTTGCGCCGTCGCAATTTACCAAAAAGCCAGATCGTCCTACCTCTTGGCCTGCCCCTAATACTTTTACCTTCAAGAATTAAACTGCCGATCCGTCTACGTTAAAAGGTTGCCACCGGAATTGCGATCATTCCGATTACGATATAATCTTCAAAAGCTTTAATTAGTCATACCTAAGATCCCATGTTTATGGGTAGAACTTTTGACCAATGGTGGAATACAATTCCCGCAGATGTACGCAGTAAAGTTCGTGCAGGCGACGAGGGAAACAAACCACTACTAAACCAGATTAACTGGGTTTGGGTAAAAAATCTGATGGATAAAAGGGCCGACTTGAATCCAACAGCAGCAGAATTGCTGGATTGGGTAACAAGTGGTCAAATAGATGCAATGCGAAAGTAACGCACCATCTGGTTATCTTTTTTATCTTTTGTTTTTTCTTGATTTCTCTGATCGTTTGTCCGATCAAAATGTATAACGCTGTTAATTATTTTGATTATGGTTTAAATAGTTACCACAGACTCTTTTAGTTAAGTGAAATAAATGCCAATAGCAATACTTCCAGACGTCGATGAACAAAGATGTATCGGCTGCGCATTGTGCGTAGAAATCTGTACATCTCTTGGCCCAGACGTACTCCGTGTAAAGCCTGTAGAAGGTTGGAAGAGAGGTAAAGCATTTGTCTTTTATCCAGAAAGATGCATCTCCGATGGAGCATGCATTGGAGTTTGTCCAACAAAATCCATCTTTTGGATGAGACCAATGAACTACACAGCTGGTCAACCAGTACCTCTTCACAAGAACGGAGTATTCGTAAAAGGCTGGGCAGAAGACGCAGGTCTATAAAACCTGTAGCTCTTTAGTCTTTTTTTCTTTTTATTTTTTGAGAAACTTGGTTTTGCACTTTTTCGGTATCATTTTGGAATGATGCTTTAGGAACTCGTCGTTCTCCAGGTACACTGTCTTGAATTTGTTTTTTGCAAAAAATATTTTCCACGTCTTTTCAAACTCGGAATAGTCAGCCGGCGCAAACCTCTGCCTTGACATCACGTACTGCGCGGCAGGATACAGGTCGGAAATCTCAAGCGGAATCAATCCCAAAAACGGGTTGTACTGGCAGTACTGGACGGTGTCGTCGTTTTTTAATTTTCTTCTGATTTTCGTGTATTCCTTTGAGAGGTAAAACGGCCTTGTCTGCGAATCCCTGATTATTGCAACCTTGTCCTTGTCTGACCTAAAGTTTCTCACAGTGTTGTGGTATGATATTATTTCTGGCCTGAACTGATCCTCATGGGAATACAAAAAGACTGCCTTTTCCTTGAATTTCGGGGTGCCCCGCATTAGAAAGTCCGCGTTGTCCGTGAACACATCAAGTGACTCAAAGAGCTTCGGGTGCGCCCTTATTTTCTTTACTATGTACTCCCAAAGCCTGCCCTCGTGGATTGCCTCCTTTGACCTGTCGACTTCGGCCTTTATGGAATACAGGTTGTGCAGCGCTATGTGCGTGGTTCGCTCCTCCTGTGGCAGCGCAAGCATCTCCTTTGGGGTGTACTTTGTGCAGACTTCGCAGTTGCATGAAAAGTACTGGACTTCAGACAAATGGCTTGTCCTGTCTTCGGAGATGTACCTGTCGTGCTTTGCGTACAGCATGTACGACGCAGAATCAAACGTGTCGCATCCAAGCGCAATTGCGATTGGTATGGTAAGCGGGTGGCCTGCGCCAAAGAGGTGCAGCGGAATGGAATCTGGGACCAGCCTCTTTGCGGCAACAATCATCTTTGCAAGTATCTTGTATTCGTACGACTCCATGACCTCGACTGGGCTGCCAAGTGCCAGCATAGGAAATCCGTAGTCAACTAGTGACTTGGTTGATTTTTTCACCAGGTCATAGTGCTCCGCTCCTTGGATTGGGCCTACCCATATCTGCCCGTTGTCTGCCTTGCCATCTATGGTTTCTTTTGAAATCTTCAAAGTATAGTCGACGTATTCTTTTGCCTTTTTCTTTGCAAGGCCGTACCCTGTCGGCTTGTCAAGCGGGATGGCAATGTCTGTCATTATCTTTTGTTCAAATGACGCCATGTCTGCAGACGAGACATCAACTGCGCCATACTCTAGTACCTGGTATCCCCCCGAGTCTGTCATTATTGCGCCGTCGAAATTTATTATATCATGGATTCCCCGCCTTGCTGCCTCTTCGCCGTAACGCTTCATGGTGATGTACGCGTTTGTTATGACCAGATCAAAGCCCATTTGTTTTAGTTTTTGCGCGGGGATCTTCTGGGTTACCGGGTGGATAACAGGGACAAACGCGGGCGTTTCCACCTTTCCGTGGTTAGTGTGCAAAATTCCAATTCTTCCAGCCAAGTCGGTCTTTAGTATTTCAAACATGGTATCACCGATTTGGGAAGAACCTGGCAAAATCGTTTTTCTTTGCGACCATCCCGAGCCAGTCCACATTATCATTTTTTGATTTCTTTTTTAGAGCCGATTTTACCTTGTTTACCGTCTGGATTATGGTGAGATTACTAGTGTCGATTTGGCGCGATTTTGACAATCCGAATTTTTTAATCGAGTCGTGCGCTATTATTCCAAGTATCTCGCTTGCCGCGTTCTCTGTCTGCTTTTTTTTGGAATAGTTTCGCTTTTTGTATATTGAAATCAATTTGTAGGGATTTTTCCGTAAAATTACTGCCAATTTAATTTGTGACCTTTCCACTACATATGGTGCCAGATGGCCCACTATGATAGAATCTTTGGTGATTATTTTTCTGACTAGTCTGGCAAGCTTTTTTGTATCCACATCTAACGTGGAATCTTTTTTTTCAAATATGCCGTGTTTTATCGCCATCTGATTTAGGTCTAAAATGGTGTAGCCAAGATCCTCTGCCAGTCTTGATGATATGGTATGCTTTCCGGTTCCGGGGTTTCCGGTAATTATTATTGACATCAAATTCTGCTCAAATCGTACCCTTATAATTTCTGTAATCCTAATATGAGTAAAAATTTCCCAAACTATGGATGCTAATTGGGCTTTTAGGAAAGGCAAACGTTGGAAAATCAACCTTCTCTTCTGCTGCTACCGAAACTGCAGTTCCAATTGGAAATTATCCGTTTACCACAATTGAGCCAAATGTAGGTGTTACCTATGTCAGAACAAAATGTGCGTGCAAGCACTTTTCGATATCTCATCAAAATGAATTGTGTATTGATGGAATACGTCTAGTTCCGGTTAAGATAATTGATGTTGCAGGACTGGTACCTGGTGCACATGAAGGAAAGGGGCTTGGCAACAAATTCCTGGATGATGCAAGACAAGCAGAGGTGCTGATCCATGTTGTAGATGTTGCAGGAACAACTGACATTCAGGGCCATCCCGTTCCAGTTGGGACACATAATCCGCTAGAAGATATCACGTTTGTTGAAAACGAGTTTGATCAGTGGTTCAAGCAAATTTTGGATAGGGAATGGCAAAAGCTGCTCAGAGAGATAACACAAAAGACAACCAATTTGGTTGATGGAATAACAAAGAGATTCAGCGGCCTTGGCGTTAAGGAATTCCAAGTATCTGAAATTTTAAAGGAATTAAACCTGCACACAAAAAAGCCAGCAGAATGGACAGATTCTGATATTTTTGATTTTGTAAAAAAGCTACGAAAGAAAACAAAGCTAGTACTGGTTGCTGCAAACAAGGCAGACATGTGCAAGGACCTTTCCATAGTTGACAAAATAAAACAAAACAATCATGTTGTGATATGCAGTGCAGAGTCCGAATTATTGTTGCGCAGAGCATCAAAGGCAGGACTCATCAAGTATGTTCCAGGTGATCCCACATTTGAAATACAAAGCCAATCACTAAACCCACAACAAAAGCAGGCACT
>CAZCWI010000088.1:0-5818 GCA_964502325.1 uncultured Candidatus Nitrosotenuis sp.
CTCAAACAAAATAATAGATCATGCGAAAAAATCCGTTTGCACTAGGCATGATTGCTGGACTTGCCATCATGTTTTTTGCCATGATTGTGTTTCTCTTTTCTCCATTATCTTTTGATTTTAGGAAAAGTGTTGAGCCGTGCACACATCTATTTCAGGAAATAAAAATGCTTGAAATGACAGACGAGATGCAACTTGGAGACAGTCAAACATCAGATAAGCATTTGAATCTATTACAGGAATATGTGGAAAAGGGATGCCCTAGATACAAAGGCCTAGAGATGCAGATAAATGCGCACAGTCAGACAATCGTAGACTAGCCTACATGCATTACTGTTTTTGGCCACACATCCAAGATTAAACGACCCAAATCAGGCATCAAAGTAAATGAAACATGATATCCTGATGACTTGAAACGGGTAGTAAAATCATGCAATAACTCTCCGGCATGCATCAAGCCAGAAACTTAAAAAACTAGTTGAACACAGCTGGGCAAAACACGTCTAGTTTCAACACCACAGGTTCAGATAAAAAATCAGTCAAATCAAATCACCTCCCATTAGTCAAAGCACATTACAAAAAAATAAAAAAAGAATTTGTTGTTTAGAAGTCTTGTACGCAGCGTCCTAGGTATGTCTCACCAGATACTTGGTTGCCATCCTCATCGAGGAACCTTATGCTTATGTGTGGGTTTCCGCCTACGCCACCAAGCACTGGTTGCTTTTGAAACACTATCGTTTCACCGAGTTGGATAAGTGTCACGTCTGCTGAAGATGTCTCAGTGTATTCGTGCGGGCCGCCTACTGGGTTGTCATTATTCCTAAAGATGATCTTTGCAGTAAGGCCGTCCAGAGTCAGCTGTCCACTTTCAAGTGTGATGACATCAGTGGTGTTGGAGCATTCTGCGGAAAACTCTGTAACTATGCTGGCAGGCAGCATCAAGGTTGTCGAGACGTCATCTATTCCCTGTACGCATCTTCCAAGGAAGATCTCCCCAGTGATTGGGTTTCCATTCCCATCAACAAACTGTATCCAGATGAACGGGTTTCCTCCAATGCCGCCTTGAGATGGTTGCTTTGGAACGGCGATTGTATCACCCACGTTGAGACTGACTGATGCAGTTGTCTCTTCAGTGTAAGTATGAGTTCCCTTGGCATTGTTTCTAAATATCAGCTCTGCCTGTATGTCAGAAATTGCCATGAGCCCCTCTAGGGTGATTATTGGACCTGGACTGTTTGTGCACTCAGATGCAGTAGTCTGTAGGTTTACAGCAGTCGGAACCATTATGGAATTCGAATGCTGTAGCGCATATGTTGGGATCGAAGTCATTGCGACCAGAATGCTTGCAAGCATCACGGTCGAAAGTTTTAGAATATTCTTTGTATTTGTCATTGATGGTTTTCAGTTACATGCTTTAAGTGATCACACAATTATCATGCTAGAAGATCCATCCATTTTCTTTCTGAACAGAGAGTGACATCAATACGTAACTTAAGATTAGAAAAATGCACGCATATTCAGATAATTTATGATACCGTTACTACGCCAATGACGAAATTATTCAAACCAAGTGTTGCCATCGCAGGTGTACTTGCAGCAACCATCGTTCTCAGCATTGCAATGGTAGCAGGATCACCGCTAGCCTTTGCAGATAAGGGAACGTGCGCCTCAAACAGTGGCGGCAGTTGCGCCTCTAGTGACAACGGAAATCCGTCCCAGTCGGCCACGCCTGAAGTTCCTGCAGGTGCAAACCCCCAGCCAAATCCACAGAGAAAATAGTGGATTGACATTTTTTTTATTTTTTAACATTGCAAATGTTTTGTAAAAAAAAATCAGATGGAGTGTTTAACCATTATTCTGTCATTTGTGAGCTTGGTGGTTGCCGCCATCTAGATAGTATGTTACGTTTAGAATCAGATTCCCGCTTGAATCATAGATGACAATTGTCGCAGTGTCGTCAGTTCCCGGCTCTCCGGCATCGGTAAAGATCACAAAGATGAATGCGCCTGAGCCATTGTTAAGACGGCCAAACCCAGATGCCACAACGGTATCAAAATTTGTGCTTGGCGGCCTTGGATCGATGGTTGCTTGATCTTCACATCCTGCAAAGGCGAGGCTTTCAAGATGAAACTTTTCTCCGCCGTCCCAGTTTACTTGGATGTTGTTTGGCTTATCAGATGCGTCGCAATGAAGCTCAAACCCGTGTGTGACTTGGACCTCTTGTCCATTGACTTCGTTGATTGTTCGAATGACACCACCGCCAGTCATGTGTCCCTCAGATATGCAGTCTGGCGGGCACATGTGTGCGAACGCAGGAATCATGTGTGTAGTCGACAGGAACAACACGGCAAGACCAGTTGTTGTAAGTAAGGTAAACCGAACTAGTTGTTTTTTCTGCATTAATTGTTCATATCATGAATCTATTATACGATATGCTAACATTTTTCCATCAAATGTTTTGGAATAATTTTGCTACTTATTCTATGGTGTCATAATTTCAGAAGATACAAATAGAAAACAGTTCTAAATTAGGTTCGATAGTATGCCAGCATCGGGAAAAATATGTTCCAAGATCAAAACGGCTGCAAACGTAAAGATGTAACCCAAAGACGTATTCAGGCACCATAATAAAACTATAGAAAGATCACCGCATACTAGGATAAGGATTCTTGTTTAGTGATGGTGTTGCGCTCAGACGTTTATCATAAACTGCTTGCAACTATTGCTCTTGCCATGTTTGCAGCAATAACCAGCTATCACCACGCGGAAGCAGAATCAAACTCTACAAAGGTCGGCCTGACAATAGAGTCAGTCGATTCACGCGGAATCGCATTTTTTGGCCAATGGGTTGAGCTATGGGAAGACGGGGAAATTCTCCAAGAAGGGTTCACGCCGTTTTCTGCAAACATAAATCAGAGTTTGCCGTACGAGGTATTCATATACGACGATCCCGCAGAATCCAAGTTTTTTGACCACTGGGAAGACGGCACATCCCTTCAGCGCCGCATCATAACTTTGGATGGCAATGCAACGCTCAAGGCATTCTTTGATGTCACGATTGAAAACGAGCCACCAGGCGGCGTAAACGATTATGTCATGACGCAAAAAAACCAGCCAGTAACCATAGATGTGCTTGCAAACGACGTTGACGACAACAATGATCCTCTTTTGATATCGTCAATTTTCATACCGCCGCAGAACGGGACTGCTACAATAAATCAAAATAACACAATTACGTACTGGCCTGAGACAGATTTCGTAGGAAGCGACTCGTTTGACTATGAATTATCTGACGGGGTAGGCGGGACTGACACGGCCGCAGTGTCAGTAACAGTCAACGGCACCATTACTCAGCCAGTAACTGCAAGCCTTATTGTAAAATCAGTCGACGCATCGGGGGCAGAGTTTCCCGGGCAGTGGGTCGAGCTGTGGAAGGGCGAAAAAATAATCTACGAAAACTTTACCACGTTTGCGGCAACGGTAGATGCTGAAAGGCAGTACCGCGTCTTTGTTTATGACGATCCTACAGAATCCAAGTTTTTTGACCACTGGGAAGACGGCAGCACCAACAGACACAGAGCCATAGTTCCAGACCAAGACTTGATCCTCACCGCATTCTTCCAAATCGAGATCGCAAACACGCCCCCCATTGCAGTAAATGATACTGTGACAACCGATGAGGACACTACACTAGTCCTTGACATACTTGCAAATGACTCTGACCCAGACGGCGATGCACTTGCCATATCGTCCGTGTCCACCCCGTCAAACGGAACGGTTACAGTAGATAATGGCACCGTCACTTATGTCCCAAATCCAGACTTTGCAGGCTCTGATTCGTTTAGTTATTCCATAACTGACGGCAGTGCAACTAGCGAGTCCACAATATACGTGACCAGAATTGCAATTGAGAAGATACAATCCGGCCTTGTCGCATCGGATCCGCTAAACAACATCACAATGACAATGGAGCAGCTCAGAAACGATACGCGTTACTGGGCATATGAGGGAAGCGCCAACAACTATGAGCCAGATGCGCCACATGACTTTTTCCAAAATTCAACTGGCAGATACATCGGCACCCAGGCACCTGCCCCAGGCATGTACGCAGGATGGTTTGCAGTGACACCTCAGACCGATGCGCAACTGTTCCATGCTGTGATTACGACTCCTGTGAGAACCGTCGAGGACAGCTTTTTCCAAAACGGCCTGTACGTCCAAACCTTTGACGGCAGGATAAATTATGTGACGTGCGTGTCGATAACAGGCAAGGTTGGCACCACATGGCATGTGATTCGCACGTTTGGCAATTTCACGCAGGCCACGCAATTTGAAACGCTCTGGTCTGACCCGTCCCCAAACCAGACACTCACAAAGGACTGCACCATAATCACAAACGGTGACAACTATCTCAAGGTGTACCTTGACGGAGTCAACGTCTACACAAACAGCACGATCGATCTGCAGATGCCAGGACCGTTTCTGTACTTCTTGGAACCACAGAACGCCTATGCTGGCAGCATGATATATGGAATCTATAATGACTATTATTCTGCAAAGGGCGAGACCATCCAGGTAACTAACCTGCCAGACTCGGCAAGCAAGGTGCAGTTAGTAGCACCGGACAATTCCATAATTGGCGAATCGCCTGTAGACGCACTAGGCAAAACAGCAGAGATCGACATAGGAATGTTCCACTTTCCGCTGTCTGGAAGCCTGCGCGTGGTTGATTCAGGCGGGGCAGACATCGTATCTACCGGCTCGCAGCAAATCTACGGAGGCGACATATACGGCGTAACGTATCCGTCTGTCTGGGATCCAGAGATAGGCACCACATGGAACGTGCAGATAATGGATGCAGTTGACCAGACATTTGATGTAGGCATGTACGATATTGATCTGTTTGATAATGATCAAAGCGTGGTGGACTTGCTCCATGAGCAGGGCACCAACGTTGTTTGCTATGTCAACGTGGGCGCATGGGAAGCCTGGAGGCCAGACGCTAAACGATTCCCATCATCAGTGATTGGAAAGAATTACACGGGATTTACCGGGGAAAAGTGGCTTGACATCAGGCAGATAGATGTGATTGGGCCAATCATTTTGGACAGGTTTGATCTCTGCAAGCAAAAAGGCTTTGACGGCATAGATGCAGACAATGTAGAAGCATATCGGCAGGACACTGGATTTGAAATCACGTATGACGACCAGATACGATTCAACAAGTGGCTTGCAGAGGAGGCCCACAAAAGAGGCATGTCCATCGGACTCAAAAACAACATCGGGCAGGCAGACGAGCTGGTGGAGAACTTTGAGTGGGCAGTAAACGAGCAGTGCCATCATTTTAATGAATGTCATTTCCTAAAACCGTTCATCGAGTTTAGCAAGCCGGTATTTCACATAGAATACCTAGAGTCAGGCCAGACAACAGACAGGTTCTGCCCCGACTCGCTTAGCAACAAGTTCAGCGGGATCTTAAAGAGCATGAACCTGACTAGCTGGTACGAGCCATGCGAAATAAACAACGCGACGTCGACTCTCAGAATATCCACTGAGATGACCAACGGAACTGAAGTCACTGGTTTCTTTGTTGGAGTTAATGACGGCAGCACTACAAAGAATGGATTTTCCCCAGCATCATTTGCGGTGCCAAGTGGCCAGACAGTCAGGATTAGTGTTGCAGGGTTTGGCAATTTTGTGTTTGATCACTGGAAGGACAACGGCATGACTAGCAGTACAAGAAACGTTTGGCTCATACAAGATTCTGAATTTACTGCAGTATACCGAGACACTGCCAATCCATGACTTGAAAAAAATTCTA
>CAZCWI010000089.1:0-5790 GCA_964502325.1 uncultured Candidatus Nitrosotenuis sp.
TGTATGGTGTTCTACTTAGAGAGGTGGAGAATGATTCGGTACAGGAACTGGATCCGGAGCTTTATGCTTCAATATCTGATTATGTTGGGAAGCTAAAAAGCGAAGGTTATGATGGAATTGAAAACAAGATAAAAAACAAGCTTGTTGAAACGATAACTCAAATCACGACACTTTTACTAAAGACTAGAATTGAGAAAGTAATAGAGCAAAAAGAGCTTGACTTTACAAATCTTCTAGACGCGGAAAAATTCATCTTGGAATCCCAGCAGGACATCCGTGAAAGAAAGGAAATGATCCTTTCTGCAACTCTCAATGGGAGAACTAAGATCTTGGAATCCGTATCAAAAAAACACAAGACAAAGCCAATCACGGTTAGATTCCTGCAGAACTTTGACCAGTTTGTCGGGGCCGACTTTACAAAATATGGGCCATTTAAGACAGAGGACATCGCAACAATTCCAAACGAAAACGCTCAGGCCTTAATTGCCAAAAACATCTCAGTCAAGCTCCACCTAGAAGACTAGATAGGATTATACCGACTTGCCAAAACAATAATCAGAGATGTCGCATCTCAACGTTGATGTCATAGACTTTCTCTTACTTACCATCTATCCTGTCGCAGGACTGTTTATCGTAGAAATGGTAAGCAGGGCAATAAAGCTCAAAAACTGGATAAAGCTGATATCTCAGGCAGTGCTTTCTATTGGATTTGCGATTGCCTATCTGACCTTGATCACCGCGCACTGGCTTACAGCGCTTGTCTTGTTTGCACTGGCCGCAGCATTGTTTTATCAAGCGAGGCTTTCAAAACTAAAGCCTGGAAGATCACTGTACTAGTTTTTCCATCTGCGAAATATTTTTTTGAGAATTCCGCCTTTTTGTTCTCTGACTATGCCCTTTTGTCCAAAGCGTTTTGCCCTGATCTGGGATAGCTTAACGCACCTATGTTCTTCTGGCAACCTGTGCTCAGAACAGAAAGGATCTTTGCAGTAATTACATTCAAACGGTAACTCTGTCTCGTTGCCGCAATATGCGCAATTGGCCTTCTTCAATGATTACACTCAGCCTTGTTATCTAATAAACCGTAAAGTTTTTGCAAAAACATAAAACAATGATCAGAATCAAACTGGATGTAAATGATAAAAGACAAAATCGCCATAATCACAGGCGCAAGTAGCGGCATTGGTTACGCAACTGCCTTGGCATTGTCAAAGGCAGGAGCAAAAGTAGCAATCGGTGCAAGACGCACCGATAAATTGGAATTACTAAAAGAGCAAATTACTAAAAACGGTGGTGAGGTCTTTGCCCAGAAACTTGATGTGACAAAAAAATCAGACTGTGACTCTTTTGTCGATGGGGTGATCAAAAAATGGGGAACCGTGGATATTCTAGTAAACAATGCAGGTTTGATGCCGCTGAGTTTTATGAAAAATCTCAAAGTAAGCGAATGGGATCAAATGATCGATGTCAACATAAAGGGAGTGCTCTACTGTACAGCCGCTGTGATCCCGCACATGTATGCAAAAAAATCAGGGCATATTGTCAATATTTCGTCTGTCGCAGGAAGAATCGTATTTCCCTCAGGAACCGTCTACTGTGCGACAAAGCACGCAGTTACTGCTATAAGCGAAGGTCTGCGGCAAGAATTCAGCCAGCGCTCTGGAATTCGAGTAACATGTGTTGAGCCAGGCGTTGTGGCAACTGAGCTGACAAACACCATAACTGATGACAACCTCAAATCATTTGTCGAATCCACAAAAAAGATGGAGGCATTACAGGGAGAAGACATCGCAAACGCAATCCTGTACGCAGTAGAATCGCCAAGCCACGTAAACGTAAATGAAATTCTGATCAGACCCGTTACACAAGAACGCTAGAATGACAATACAAATTCTCATCATCGGTGGAGGATTTGGCGGTCTTGCAGCAGCAAATGAACTGCGGGCAAACCTTCCATCCGACGTAAAAATTACTGTCATTGACAAAAAGGACTATTTCATGATGGATCTAGTCAAGCTTTGGATCATAAAGGGAACAAGAAAATTCGAGACCTCAAAAAGACCTCTGAATACAATAGTAAGGAAAGGAATTGATTTCGTAAACGAGCAAGTAACAGCAATTGACACAAGCCGAAAGAAAGTAAAGACTGCAACAAAGGAATTTTCTTACAACTATCTGATTGTAGCTGCCGGAGTTGAGCTTGCGCCTGAAAAAATCACAGGCCTTTCTGCAAACGGGATGATCCTGTATGATTTAGAGCATGTATCGAAGATCAGACAAAAAATATTAGATATGAAATCAGGCAAGATTGCTTTTGCAATTACTGCAATGCCATACAAATGCCCGCCTGCCCCATTTGAAGCAGCGCTGATAATCAATTCCATGCTACAAGAAATTGGAACACGACAAAACATCACAATCGATTTTTACAGTTTGGGGCAGATCACCCTCCCTGCAGCAGGGCCAGAGGTAAGCAAACAGCTCTTGGAAATTCTGGAATCAGAAAACATCAAGTTTCACGGCTCACATAAGATCATATCAGTTGAGAAAAACACATTGAAGTTTGAAGATCAAAGTACTGCAAATTTTGATTTGTTGATTGCTGTTCCACCACACAAAGCACCCCAAGTAATCTATGACGCAGCACTTGCACAGGAAGGAATGTTTATTCCCGTTAAGCGGGACTGCAAGACGCAATTCGATAATGTCTATGCTGTTGGCGATGTCACAAGCATGATGGCTACGGATAAAATTGCAGTTCCAAAGGCTGGGATATTTGCAGAAGGCCAAGGCGTCGCAGTCGCACAGGATATCATATCTCAGATAAAAAAAGAGAAAACAAATTCAATCTTTGAGGGGAAGGGTGGTTGTTTTGTTGAGATGGGAACAACTGCAGGATATGTTTACGTTGACATGTTTGCAAAACCAAATCCAATAACGCGACTTGACAAGCCAGCAACTGAGCACCTGGAGGAAAAGGAACAATTCGAAAAAGAGCGACTGGAAAAATGGCTATGACTCGGTTTTCTTTTCTCTTGACATGTGGCCAAGTAACGCCTTGATGTCTGTTTGAACATCACCCGTATTTTTTGCCATGTCTAGTTTTTCAGGAATACTGTTTTTGAAGTCTTCTGCTTCCAACTCAATTCTTAGCTTTTCTTTGCAGTGGAGGTGATCATCGTCTGTCGCAGAAATTTTGTGGCAAATAGAGCAGAGTTTCATGACTTCTTTTAGCTGAAGCGACGATTTATAATTTCATAATCTGTTCCAAATTTTGGGGGCCGTAGTCCAGCTTGGTTAAGATGCTAGCCTGGGGTGCTAGAGATCGTGAGTTCAAATCTCACCGGTCCCATTATTTTCAAGTGCGACACTTGCAGTTTGGCTCTCCACACAGGCAATACACTTCAAATGTAAACACCTTGGTAGTAGATGACAAACCATCAGTCACATCAACATATACCAGTAGAGTTTTGAGATTTGGAAAATCCTCACTAATCTCCCATGAAACACTGTAGTCTCCTTTGGAGTCTGTGTATCCATTGAATTCTTCGAAAACATCCTCACCATAATCCTCCACGCGCACAAACACCATCGCACCATCTACTGATTTACCTGAATCTGTAACGTGAACTGAAATGTTCTGGGCGGTTCCTCGTCTGACTGTTTTTTGTCCGTCTACGCTTACATCTAATACAGATTCGTGAACCGTGCTGCCGGCACCTAACTTGATTATTTTGTTGTTAATTAGATAGCCAATTCCTGCAAGGAAATCCTCATCTGTGATTTTTCCATCAAGCCACCATTTTGCAACACTTGCGACCCAGATTGGGATTATCGCATCTGGATATTCTACATAAAAGAAAAATTCTGGAAGACTTTTTCCCTCATACTGTGCTATTATGGTGTATGTTCCCCTCGGCGAGTAATGTGTCAGCGGGATCGCCGTGGAATATGATCCACTCTCCAACACTGGAACGGTATATTCTGATTTGGCATTATTTGGATCTATTACGACAAGGGAGACCGACTTTGATTCTCCATGTTCGCCTGTCTTGCCTGAGATTTTGATGAAAGTTGTTTCGCCATAACTCGGTAAAGCGTAAATGTTTTGCCTTGGTGTGATCTCTGCCTTGAGAATTCCAAGATTGTTCAAATCAGTCATGGCATCTGAAAAATCATTTGTTTCTTGATTGGAAACCCAAGAGTTAATTTTGTTTTTTATAAAATTTGGAATCTCTTCCGCATGTGCAAAATGTATGGTGTAAGATGAGCTTGCTGCAAATACCATAATGATGATGGTCAAGCCAGAAATTACGTTTTGCAACTTCATTAGATCGGTCTTCATAATAATAAAAGGTGCTACTCAATTCTAGTTTTACCCAATTTTGTCAAATTGGTTCAGACTTTTCCAAATGTACCACGTTGCGACCGTCCTGTATGGGCGCCATTTTCTGCCGATTTCCTCAATTTCCTCCTTTTCGGGAAGATCTGGCATGGAATAGAGGTGCTGTATGCCTTTTTTGAGGCCCAAATCGCCTACAGGTAGGACATCAAGTCTACCAAGTGAAAAAATCAGAAACATTTCCGCAGTCCACCTGCCAATTCCTTTGACTTGAGTCAAATGCGATATTATCACCTCGTCTGATTTGTCCTTTAGGGAATTGATTTTCAGTTCTTTTGATTGGATTTTTTCTGACAAATCCTTGATGTAAGTCACTTTCATTTTGGAAAGACCAGCTGATCGAAGTTTGGAATCGGAGGTATTGATCACGTCAATTGGTTTTGGGTATCTCTGGTATAGTTTTTGGAATCTTTTTGAAATTGAATCCGCAGCTGCGCCGGAAAGCTGCTGTGTTATGATTGCATCAATCAGAGATCTGTATGGATTTTTCACAAGGCTAATTTCATATCTTCCAACACTGTAAATTATTTTTGCAAGCTTTGGATCTTTTCTTAAAAATTTTATCGCTTTTTCTGACAATTCAGAGCTTTAATATTTCAAGTACGTTATCAAAACTTTGCTGTGTTTGGTGTTTCTTGTACTCTCGCAACACGCTGATGATTTTAGGCCTTGGTGGAACACTGTAAATTTTTTGGACTATTTTTGCAAGACCTGAGCCAATGAAAATGGCCTGCGTGGCCGACGTGACATTTGATACTCTTCGATCAAGGCTTGAACTCTCAAAGTCAATTATCTTGATCGATTTTCCAACAATTACGTGTTTTGTGATGTTGCTTAGCTCTCCATGATCAATCCCAGCCGCATCTAACTTGTAGCAATCAGAAAGCACTTTTTTTATGACTCTCTTTAGTTTGGGTGCGCTTCCTTTTCCCTTTAGGGCACTAACCCAGTCAAAAATTTTCTTACCGTCAAGATATTCCATTACAATAAAGTTCTTGCTGCTATGAAATAAGATAGGTCCAACGCCTGCCTTGTTTGCAGCTCGTAATAGGATGGTCTCGGATTCCATGGTTTTTCTCGGAGAATCAGTCCTCCGAATTTTCAGTGCGATTTGTTTTGTTCCTTTTTTTGCCAAAACGACAATTCCAGCATATCCTTTTCCGAGCACGTCTACGGTGCCTATTGTCATCGGTCCTGTAAATGATATTCCGCTTATTCCAAGTTCTTGCAGCTCTGCAACTCTCAAGGCAAGCTGCTTTTTTGTAGCATTTGGGTACCCAAGTATCCCAGAATATGGTTCTTGGGCCAGTCTGTCAACTGGAAGAAAAGACTGTTTCATCAGTTGAGACAAGTTTGGCTATTGCCTCTTTAATGGATTTGCTTGTTAT
>CAZCWI010000090.1:0-5651 GCA_964502325.1 uncultured Candidatus Nitrosotenuis sp.
GCGAGATTCATGTTATGAGAAAAATTGTAATTGACGGCTCCAATACTTCTGGCTTTCAGAGGACAATGCTTGTTGCAAACGGAGGGTACATAGAAGTCGAGCAAAAAAAAATCGGTGTCCAGTCAATCTGCCTAGAGGAAGATGCTGCAAAACTTGTCAAGGACACTGAGAATGTGCGCGAGTATTCTCTGGATAGATTGGGAACGCCGCTTGTAGAAATCGCCCTAGATCCAGTTGAAGGTACGCCCTCAGATGTAAAAAAGATAGCACTCACCTTGGGCAGACTGTTACGTGTTACGCGTCGGGTTACGCGGGGAATAGGCTCAATCAGACAAGATGTTAATGTCTCAGTCAGCGGAGGCGGAATTGTAGAAGTGAAAGGGGTTCAGCAGCTGGATCAATTAGAAGAGGTCATCATGTATGAGGCAAAACGACAACATGGCTTGCAGTTAATTGCAGAAAAATTAAAGAAAATCCAATTTGATGATTTAGCAAAAGAAAACGCGCTTGATATAACATCTTTTTTTGAAAACTCTAAATCCAAAGTAATCCAAAAATCATTAAAAGACGGAGCCGTTATCAAGGTATTAAAAATCAGAAATTTTGCAGGAATGTTTGGATACGAGCCATATCAAGGAATAAGACTTGGTAAAGAGCTTGGGCAGCAGGTCAGATTTTTTGGAATTGGTGGAATTTTTCATTCTGACGAGTTGCCAAATTATGGAATTGAGAAAGAGGAAGTAGATCAGTTAAGAAAAATGTTAAAGACAGATGAGTCTGATGGATTTTTGATAATTGCAGGCTCTAAAGACAAGATAGAGCTTGCCATTGGTGCTGTGATAAACAGAATAAAGGATGCAGGAAATGGAGTTCCTGCAGAGACCCGTGCCGCTACACCTGCAGGCGAGACAGTGTTCCTAAGACCAAGACCCGGGGCCTCCAGAATGTATCCAGAAACAGACATACCGCCAATTACGATTAGTGATAGCGAGCTAGAGTTTGCAAGGAACAACATTCCAAAGCCTTGGGATTCTGCAATATCAGAAATCCAAACAAAATGGAATCTCAATAAACAGCTATCAGAGCAGCTTTTTGATTCGGATTATTTGGATTTGTTTGAATCCATTTGCTCTAACAAGGCAAATAATCCAAATTTTGTAGCATCGATTTTGTGCTCAACTATAACAAATTTGGAACGCCGTGGCATTGATGCTACACTGCTAAAGCCGGAACATATTGTCAGATCTTTTGAGTTATTATCAGAGAACAAGATCACAAAAGAGTCACTTGAAATGATTTACGAGGCCATAATGTCAGGCAAGATAAAATCAGTCGAAGAGTTTATTGAAAAACATTCCAGTTCCATGAATGAAGATGAATTGGGACAGTTTCTTGATGATCTGATAAGAAATAATCTCAGTATAATCAAAAAACAGGGAAGTCATTCAAGTAGTATGCTAATGGGAATGGCGATGAAATCACTTAGAGGAAAAGTATCTGGTGAAAAAATAAATAAATTATTAGAAATTAAAATTTCAAAAATATTAGAAGAATAAGTAACGCTAGAATTGTTTAGTCTAGTTTTCTTCTTCCTGTTCCTCTTCCCATGGACACATAACGGCCTTTTGTGGAAGTTTTTGTTGTTTCAGGAGTATCTTTGAGCTTTCTTTTACTGGTTCCGCGGCCAGATGATACATATTCGTCCCCTGCTTTTTCTTTCACTTTCTTTTGATATTCCTTAAACTTTTCTCCAGACCAATTTTCGTCCTCAGATTCAACTTTTCTTTTTGAGGTTCCTCGTCCACCGACTTTGGTAATTTTTCCCATTTGAATAGTATGAAACACTATGGTTTAAAGTTGTTCATGAAAGTGATTTCAAAATACGATACATTTGGGATTTGATTGGTCCCTTCTGGTGACAGTTTACAATGCAGATAATATTCCAATAATGCGTCCAAGTCGTTTGGATGGACATAGTTTGGCCTTGGGCGGATAAATGCCCAGGTCTAAATCACATCTAATATCAGGTAATCCTTTTATGAAATTCTTAGAAGAGTGCTTTCTAGTTTTTCCAAGTTTATGCTTTTTGTTTTCAATTAATTCCAATTTTTGAGCCAAAAATTTGAATGGTGTAAATTGAATGAATGAAATAATTTGATTTGAACTGATAAGAAATTTTCCAAAATAGAAATGAAGGTCATTTGGTTTAGGCTTCCAATTCATAGCCAGTAAAGTCAGATTATCAGAACCGAGTGTAAAGATAGTAAAAAGGTGCGGGAAGTGGGATTTGAACCCACGAACTCCTTGGAGATAAGGATCTGAACCTTACGCCTTTGACCGGGCTGGGCGACTCCCGCAACATGGTTCTTTAATGCCAAAATAAGTTCTTTATTGAATAGAAAAAAGAAAAATAGTGATTATGGTCATTTTAGTAGTGGAATTTAAGGAAATTTACTGCAATAACTGCAAGAGGACACTTGGAAGGTACAACACAAAGTATTTTTCAGATTCCAAGATTGCAGAACTGATAAAATCAAACCACACGTCACATTACAGGGAAGGCCATCAGCTATCCATACGTAAAATAACTAAAAGTAGGTAATTAGTCAAACGTTTCTCGGAGTTTTTCAAGCAGTTCCTTTTGCTGCTTATTGAGCTTAGACGGGATATCAACTACCAATCTAACGTATTGATCCCCACGACTTCTTGAACCCGTATGTGGTAGGCCTTTCCCTTTTAGTTTGATTATTGTGTTTGGCTGCGTTCCTTCTTCTACTTTGGCCTTTTCATTTTTCTCCAACGTCGGTACCTCAATTGTCGTGCCAATACACGCGTCAACTATTGAAATTTTTGCATCGTAGAAAATATCAGCGCCGTCTCTTTTGAAGAATTTATGTGGGCTTACTCGCACCCTGACGATCAGATCTCCGCTTTGTCCATGCGGTATTGATTCGCCTTCACCGCTTATGATATAATCTCCATTATCAATGCCAGGCGGAATGTCAAATGATATGTGTTTTGTGCCCTTGGTCTTGCCAGTTCCCTTGCATGTAGAGCATGGCTTTGATATGATTTGCCCTTCGCCACGACATTTGGTACAAGGTTGCACTGTAACAAATGTTGAAAATCCCATGTTTCGTGTCATTCTTACTTGCCCTTGTCCTTTACACGTAGAACATGTCTCTGGATGGGTACCAGGTGCACAGCCGGATCCTTTGCAGGCATCACAATCAACGTTTTTTCTAATATCAATATCAATTCGTTTTCCACGGAAAACATCGTCAAGAGTTATGTTTGTCTCGTACAAAATATCCTGGCCTTTTTGTCTTGCAAATCCGCCAAATCCTCCAGAGCGTCCAAAAAGGTTTTCAAATATGGAATCAAAGCCGCCAGAACCAAAATTAGAGAAAACATCGTCAAAATTAGTTCGTGCACCCTGAAAGATGTCTTCCCTTGAGTATCTGCCATCAACTCCCTCGTGCCCATACTGGTCGTAGATTTTCCGTTTTTCAGGATCTGATAAAACAGCATATGCCTCTGAGATTTCTTTAAAGTGCTCCCCAGCCTCTGGGGACTTGTTTCTGTCAGGATGAAATTTTAGTGCTAGTTTTCTGTACTGGGATTTTACTGTATCTTGGGAATCGGTTTTTGAAACTCCCAATACTTCGTAATAATCTCTTTTTGCAGACATGTTACTATTTTGTTAAATGGTGCATTAATTGTTAATTTTTCGTATCCGTATTCTGAGTGTTTTGTTCCGAATCGCCAGGATTCTGAGAAGCTTGTTCTTGAGTAGGCTGGGAGACGTTCTTGTAAAGTTCTGTTGTTATTTGGTTCACAATTGCCTTTAGCGCATCAAGTTTTGGTCTTATTTGATCTACGTCCTTGTCCAAGACTTCCTTTAGTTCCTTGACTGCATCAGATATCTTGATACCTTGTTCCTGTGTAATTTTGTCCTTTAGATCCTGGCTTATCAGCTTCTCAGTTGTGTACACAAAGCTTTCTGCTTCATTTTTTATGTCTATTGCTTCTTTTTTCTTCTTATCTTCTTCTGCAAACTTTTCAGCATCTTGCTGCAGTTTGTCAATTTCGTCCTTTGATAATTTGGAGCCAGCCTGAATTGTTATTTTTGCCTCCTTTTTGGTTCCAAGATCTTTTGCAGTAACATTGAGGATTCCGTTTGCGTCAATGTCAAACTTGACCTCGATTTGCGGAATTCCGCGAGGTGCAGGAGGAAGTCCGGTAAGATTAAAGCTCCCAAGTGAAACATTGTCAGCAGCCATTGGCCTTTCACCTTGCACTACATGAATTGTGACGGCAGTTTGATTGTCTGCAGCAGTAGTAAAGACTTTGGTTTTTGATGTCGGGATTGTGGTATTTCGTTCAATTAGTGGTTCTCGCAGGCCGCCAAGTGTTTCAACCCCAAGAGTAAGCGGTGTAACATCTAGCAATACTATATCACTAGTTACATCTCCTGCAATGATTCCTGCCTGAATTGCGGCACCTACTGCTACTGCCTCCATTGGGTCTACCCCAGATTCTGGGTCTTTACCTATCACCTCACCGACGAATTTCTTTACAAATGGAATTCTAGTTGGTCCACCAATTAGGACAATCTTGGATACGTCTGATGTTGAAAGTTTAGCATCCCTTAACGCATTCTCAATTGATGTGCGACATCTTTCAACTATTGGCCTGATCAGTTCTTCGAATTTAGCTCGAGTTAGTTTGATTTCCAAGTTTTTTGAGCCAGACGCAGGATCATGAAATATGAACGGAATGTTAATGTCAGTTTCCATTACGGTAGAAAGCTCAATTTTTGCTTTTTCTGACGCCTCCCTGACCCTTGTCATGGCTGTGCTATCACTGGTGAGATCTATTCCGGTTGTTTTTCTGAATTCGTTTATTACATAATCAATTAGGATTTTGTCCATATCAGTGCCGCCAAGCTGGGTATCACCAGATGTGCTTAGCACCTCGAAAACCCCCCCGCCCATTTCCATTATGGTGACATCGAGGGTTCCACCGCCAAGATCAAATACTAGAATCTTCATTTCTTGCCCCACCTTGTCAAGGCCAAAGGCAAGCGATGCCGCTGTCGGCTCGTTGATTATTCTTACTACCTCCAGTCCTGCGATTGTTCCTGCGTCCTTTGTTGCCTGTCTTTGGTTGTCATCAAAATAGGCAGGAACTGTTATGACTGCCTTCTCTACCTTTTCGCCCAGAAATGCCTCTGCGTCTTTTTTGATCTTTTGCAGAATAAAAGAAGAGATTTGTTGCGGTTTGTACTCTTTTCCTTGAATTTTGAATACGTGATCGCTGCCCATTTTTCGCTTTGCCGCCACGATCGTATTATCAGGATTAGTTACGGCCTGTCTTCGTGCAGGCTCGCCTACTAAAAGTTGACCATCTTTTGTAAATGCGACGACGGATGGAAAGGCCTTGCCTCCGATTGAAGTACCCTCTGCCGCCGGAATAAGGGCAGGCTTTCCTCCCATCATCACAGCCGCAGCAGAATTACTTGTTCCCAAATCTATACCGATTATTTTTGCCATGTTTTCACCATTATTTTGATTATTGTTTTTTTGATATTTTGACTAGTGTCGGTCTAATTGTCCTTTTATGAGAAATATATCCTTTCCTGATTTCTT
>CAZCWI010000091.1:0-4179 GCA_964502325.1 uncultured Candidatus Nitrosotenuis sp.
TGGTTGCAGAGGTAAACAACTCGCTTACCGGGCTTCTTGTTGATGAAGTAGATCAAGTAATGCGGATTCAGACAAAGGATATCGAACCTGCACCACAAGGAGTGCTGGAATCACGCAATTATGTAAAGGGAGTTGCAAAGATCAATGAAAAACTGATGATTCTTTTGGATGTGAGTCTCTTACTTCCATCAAACAAAACAGAAAACACCCAAAAATTAAGCACTTTTCACAGGGAATCAAGGCCTGTGGAAAAACTGCAATCAATTGAGGATTCTAATCCTAAAAACACTGAAAGTCTTAACGACATTCCACCGGAATTGGCTGCAGTGTTTAAAGAAGATGCAGAAGGAATTCCTCCAACCCAAATAATTAGAGAAGAAACAATCTCATAGTTATCGAGTTGGTTCCAAAAATGAGTAATGATTAGATAGTTTAGTGCCATTTTGGAGCCATTCTATTCTAAAAAATTCCTTTCTGCTTAATATTGTCAAAGGTATGGCTTGTACATGTCATTTAAAATGCCAAAACTTGAGGATATCCACGACCAAATTGAATTCGAAGAAAACAAACCCATGAGTGAGGCAGACGGATATCGATGGGGACTTGACTACCTGAATGATACCCTCAGACAGCTTGAAAAGCTGGAACAAAAGGCCTTGGCAAAAAACGATCCAATATTTTACAATAGTGTAAAGATATCAATACAGAGGGCACAACACGCACAAAAAGAGCTTCAAGACAAGCTGAACAAAACAAAATAAGATGTAGTCTATTAGCCAATAAATCAAGTCTCATGAGTTTTGTATGATCATATCAAACATACTTTATGATATATCGTGAATTGATTTAACGAAATTTAATGCAACTTTGTGTATTTTATTCTAATCTTATTACATTATTGGAGCGTTTTTGATGCATCCGTATAACATCTCTCACCAAAAAGGAAATAATATCCCATGTTAGCCAAATCCGTCTCATCGCAAATCAGCGTCCTGATAATCAACGACTCAAATTACATGAGCACACTGTTGAAGGATCTTATCTCAAGTCAGACTGTGCGAGTTTGCGACATCGCAAGGGATGGTATAGATGCATTAAGGAAAATCACCATGCAAAAACCTGACGTAATATTGCTTGATTTGGAAATGCCACGCATGGACGGATTGACATTCATTGAAGAAATGGTCAAACGAGGAACACTGATACCAACAATTTTAGTTAGTAGCTTTAGTCAAGACGGGGCAAAGATAGTACTTGACGCATTAGAAAACGGAGCAATTGATTTTGTACCAATTTCCCAGTTAAACCCAGAAAACATGACCATTCTAAAAGAGACACTAATTACTAAAATAAACGCTGCAGCACAATCTGATCCGCAAAAAGCAGTCTTGGAGAAAATCAAGAATCTAAAACCAAAAAGAAAGACAATAATTTCTCCTCAGGCTGCATCGGTCGTTGTTACAATAGCCTCGTCAACTGGTGGACCAGGCGTAGTGCAATCAATACTGTCAACACTTCCAGCAGATATTCATGCAGGAATCCTAGTTGTTCAACACATGCCAAAAGGTTTTACAAAAAAATTTGCTGAAAGACTTGATGAAAATTGTGAAATAAATGTCAAAGAAGCTCAAGATGGGGACCTAATAACGGAAGGAACAGCCCTTGTCGCTCCTGGGGATTTACACATGGAGGTAGATTCCCAACTAAAAATAAAACTTGTTGATGGACCAAAAAGATTTGGCGTTAGACCCGCTGCAAATGTAACGATGATATCATCTGCCGAACATTTTGGAGTAAATACCATCGGCGTTACGCTTACTGGAATGGGTCATGATGGCGCATTTGGTATGAAAACCATAAAAAGAAGAGGGGGAAAAACGATTGCTCAAGACGAGCAATCCTCTGTAGTGTTTGGCATGGCAAAAGCTGCATGTGATCTAAATGCAGTAGACAAATTATTGTCACCGGACAAAATCCCCGAAGCTGTTTTAGAAGAGGTAAACAAACTTGTCGCAGAATAATTACAGAGAGATGTATGTTTCAGAGGCACTGGAGCACGTTGAAACGATTAATGATACGCTATTAAAACTAGAAGAAGAACCAGACAAGAAAGAGCACTTGGATCTGATATTTCGTTCCGCTCATACGATTAAGGGAATGTCAGCAACAATGGGATATGATGATACGAGAGAATTGTGTAAAAACATTGAAAACATTTTTGACAATATTAGAAAAGGACAGGAAAAACTAACTCCAAATCTGGCAAGTGCATTATTCAAATGTATAGATCTTTTGCGTGAAATGATTGCAGATGAGAAAAAGAGGGTTGACCTAAAACCATACCTACAGATGCTTGAACATCCAGATGATGCTCAGGTTGATGTGGCTGAACCAACAAACAGCGCCAAATCTCCAACAATACGAGTAAAAATGTTAGATCTTGACTCGCTGGTTAATCTTGTTGGCGAGCTTGTCATATCTAAAATGAGACTAGAACAAACTCTGAGCCACAATGGCTCCGATGATGCTCGCCAAGTAATGACAGAGCTTGACAGACTTGTCACGGATTTACAATATCAATCAATGAAGCTTAGACTTGTACCAATAGATCAGATCTTTAGTCGATTTACAAGACTTGTACGGGATACATCGACCGGGCTTGGTAAACAAGTTAATCTAATCATGGATGGTTCAGGAATAGAACTTGATCGAACTGTTCTTGATGCGATAACTGATCCCCTCTTACACATTCTACGAAATTGTGTAGATCATGGAATTGAAACACCACAAGAAAGAGAATCAAGCGAAAAACATCCAACCGGCACAATCAAGCTTACTGCATACGGCGTGGGAGATCAGGTTGCAATCAAAATTGAAGATGATGGCAGAGGAATCAATACTGATAAACTCAAAGCAAAAGCAGTCGAAAAGAAAATCATCACGCAGGACGAAGCCGACAAGATGTCTATCGATGACGCAATCAATCTCTTAGGAACTCCTGGACTCTCAACAGCTAAAGAAATCACGGATGTTTCTGGAAGAGGAGTAGGAATGGATGTAGTGATAACACAAGTCGAAGCAGTGGGAGGCAATGTAAAAATCACAACTGAATATGGAAAGGGAACTACAATTGTCCTAACAATACCGCTTAGCGTATCGATCATTGGAGGATTACTGATTAACGTATCTGGAGACAAGTATGTTTTACCGCTTTCAAGCATTTCGACTACAGTGGTGGTTGAAGCAAATCAAATCAAAAGCATACATGGGCAAGAGGCGATTGTATTGCGTGAACAGGTTGTCCCATTGGTCAGAGTATCAAAATTACTTGGTATGCCAGAAACTGAACCAAGCAATACAGACAAAATAACAATAGTAATCGTCAACAAGGGAGGAAAGCCCTATGGACTTGTCGTAGATTCATACGATAGAAAACAAGAAATTGTAATTAAACGACTAAACAACGAAACGCATTCATCGGATCTATTCACTAACGCAACAATTCTTGGTGATGGAAGCGTTGCACTAATCCTTGATCCGGCATTGTTGGTATAGTGATCACATGACCGCACTAGTAGGTATCAATTCAGAAGAGGCTCAAAACCTTATCAAAGTATTTGATCAATACATCACATCAAAAACATCCGTAGCACTATCCACACTTTTAAGCGAATCAATAGTTCATAATGTCAAAATTTTGGAATGTGGGATTTCAGACATCAAAGACATTAAGCTAGATCCGGACGAAATTAAAATGTGTGCGGTAAGATTAAACGGCAAAGGAGACACCCATATCGAAATTTT
The DNA here is from genome assembly GCA_964502325.1 of uncultured Candidatus Nitrosotenuis sp. Lineage (GTDB taxonomy): Archaea > Thermoproteota > Nitrososphaeria > Nitrososphaerales > Nitrosopumilaceae > Nitrosotenuis. Next base: position 3,805 of record CAZCWI010000091.1, read on the forward strand.
ATACACTATACAACAAAGACATGCAAAAAAAATAGCGGCAAAACTGCTTTGCCAAAACGAAGTCTGTGAAATTGATGAAATGGGGGCATCTGCAATCCAAGAGGTTGCCAATATTATGACTGGTTCTTTCTTCAATGCCTTATCTAATGGTACTGGCTTTCGAGTTGATCTATCGACTCCAAATTATACAAACGATGAACTACGGTCACTAATAGATACATCAGTTAAGGACATTGCAAAACCAGTTGAACATGTAGTAATAACTGATGTGGAATTGATCGGAAAACCAAGTGAAACAAAGTTACACATGATAATAATGCAAAATATAGCAGATACACGAAAACTACTTGCCAATCATTCTGATCAAACTAAAGA
>CAZCWI010000091.1:4279-5608 GCA_964502325.1 uncultured Candidatus Nitrosotenuis sp.
AAAATATAGCAGATACACGAAAACTACTTGCCAATCATTCTGATCAAACTAAAGAGCAACACTGTGTTTTCGGTGAGCAAAATTCTGAGCTTGATGCCTTACTGAATGGCACCGATTTGCAATCCTATCCTGTCGGTGGACAAAATTCTGAGCTAGACGCCTTAATCGATGACACATTAAAGGAGAAGTAACAAATGAGTTTTACCAAGCAAACTCATACAAGTCATAATACCGTTGAAATTCCGATGGGGGGTTTAGGATTTACAACCCAAGAAAAAACATTATTGCAAACATTTGTCGGCTCGTGCATTGCAGTATGTCTCTATGATCCAAGTACAAAAATTGCCGCGATGGCTCATATCATGCTTCCAAAAAATAATACAAATGATCCAAGTCCAAAACCCGAAGCAAAATTTGCCGATGTTGCAATTAAAATAATGTTAGATAAGATGCAAGCCAGCGACGCGAAACTAAGCCAATTGAAGGCAAAGATGGCAGGAGGAGCTAACATTTTTCAAAACGAGGGAAAATCAAACGTCTTTAACATAGGGGCCAGAAACGCAGATGCGATCAAATCTCTTCTCGAAGAGAAAAAAATTCCAATAGTGGCACAAGATGTAGGATCAACTTCAGGCAGATGGATTACTTTTGATATATGTTCTCTAGAAATGAAGATCAAAGACAGGACAAAAGGTGTGACTGTAATTTGAGTCTAAATGAAACAGTCTCGGATCAGCAGCTAATGCTTATTGAAAAAATAATGCAAATAAAAACTGGAAAAGATCTACATCAATTTAAGAGACCGTTTCTGAATCGGCGCATCAATGCAAGAATGAAAGCAGTTGGAGCTAGAGACGGTTCTGAATATGCAAAACTACTTGAATCTGATTCGATCGAACCGTCCATTTTATTCAAAAGCTTCTCAATTAATGTAACAGAATTTTATCGAGATTTTTTTGTTTGGGAGTGCATGTCATCAAAAATAATACCTCAAATCCTCAAAAATAATAATACACTACAAATCTGGAGTGCAGGATGCGCATCAGGAGAAGAGCCATACAGTCTTGCAATTCTCTTAAGCGAGTTAATGGGCACAAAAACTATCAAATTTAACATTACTGCAACCGATATCAGCGCAGATGCAATAAATCGAGCAAAAAAAGGTCAATATCTTTCTCAAAGTCTTAAGAATTTAACTCCACATGTTATTGCAAAATATTTTACGCCGATAAACAGCAATACATATCAAATAAACGAGTCAATAAAACAACTTGTAACGTTTCAGCAAGGAGACATAATGTCATTTCAAGTTGAACGCATTAATTTGAT
>CAZCWI010000092.1:0-5585 GCA_964502325.1 uncultured Candidatus Nitrosotenuis sp.
TTTCCGGCATGTGTTGGTGCCGGCCCACTTTGTAAGCCCCGAAGTTTTCGTCCACTTCCGAAAATTGGGTCGCCATCGAAAGTTTTTTTCCGGCACCGCTCACGCCAGACTTCGCATCGATCACGATCGAATCCCGCTTAATGAAATCGTTTTTGATCAATGGATACAAAGCCAAGATCGAACCGGTCGGATAACAGCCGGGATTGGCAATTAAATTGGCCTTTCGAATTAATTCCCGGTTCACTTCAGGGAGTCCATACACTGCATATTTCAGCAGATCTTTGCGTTGGTGCTTTTCCTGATACCACTCCTGATAAAGTTCCGCCCGTTTGAGCCGGAAATCCGCAGAAAGATCGATCACGATTTTATCTTCATCAAAAAACTCGCCGGCCGTCTTCATCGCCAGCGTATGTGGCAATGTGATAAAAACAACATCCGAATTTCTGGCCACCTTCTGAAAATTGTATTTTTCAACCACGAGGTCGTTGGCTTTCCCGAGCGCCGGCACCAGGTCCCGGGCATAAATCTTCTCATCGGACCGGGTCGTTAAAGAACCGACTTTGACATGAGGATGATGAGATAAAATCCGGATCAATTCACTTCCGGTAAAGCTGGTCGCTCCAACCACCGAACAAGTAATCATTTGGGTTTCAGTCTCCTAAAAAAAAGAAATCTTTCTGGGCAAAGGCTGTCCAGAAAGAAGGGATATTATAAATCCATACTTATCCATTGTCAAATGAATAGGTTAGGTGTAATCTTAAATCCGAAAACCCAAGTGATGATGAGCATCGAAAAAGCAATTGGTCTCACTTTTAAGAAGGCAAAATTACTGGCGGATGCCCTGACCCATCCTTCTTATCCGGATTCAGAATCCAGCAAAGGAACCAACTTTCAGCGGCTGGAATTTTTGGGAGATTCCATCATCAATTCCTTCGTCGCGTTTGAATTATACAAAATGTTTCCGGAACTCTTGTTTGATATCAATAATTCTGCATTCTATTTTGCAATTCCAGTAAGTGTCATATCTTCTATAATGATCGTATTGCCAAAATTAACGATCAGAAATAAATCAAGTACGCAAAACACGGCGCCTGCTACAACCGATGCTGATTCTCTATTAAATGAGCTGATCACAGAACCTTCGCAACCGTCTACTCAGGATACCAATGTGTCGCCGCAGGAAGAAACAATCGACGTCTCTGCAATCGGAGGCAACAATTCTGAACTTGATGCATTACTTGCAGGTACTAACTTGGCTAGTGAGGACACCGTGATCACTGATCAAGTCAGCGTTACTCCTATGATGACTGGATTTGATGAGAACAAAATTCGTGATCTAATCGACCAAAAATTCGAACCAGTAGAAAAAGATCTAACCACTTTCAAAAAAGATCTAAACAAAATCAAAGAAGACATGAAAATAACAAAGGAAAGCGTTGACACTTTGACTGAATCATTTGAAGGAACGCTAACTGACATGAAGGCATTCCAGGCAGAAATTTCAAACCCGCTTAATTTCATGAGAAAATACTTTGAGGCACTAGATCTCTCAAACTTGTCAGACCCGTCATTACCGTTACGGCAGGGAGTGTTACAAGCAAATCTAAATGCGCAAAACAATCTAGCTAACAGCCAAGCCCAAAATGTAGCTGCATCTATTCCACAAGTTCAAAGCAATCCAATACCAGTAATGGTGCAAAACTCTGGTGCAAACACCCAAACAACTCTTCCGCCTACAAACCCACCACCAGCAATAGTTCGAGGCAGTGAGATGGATAATCTCGTACATGGAACGGACCTTGGTACGATGGATTCAGTAATGAAGCCGTTATTCAATGGAAATCTTTCTGTTGCAAACATGATGGCCATAATTGAGCTTGTAGGAGAAATGTTTGAAGAGAAAGGAGACGACTGCATCGATCTACTAGTAGAACAATGCAAATTAATGGGACTAAAGGCAGAAGACGAGCATACCATTTACAACATTATAGACATGCTCAAAAACTCTGGCATGTCGATTGAAGAATCAATATCACAATTATATCGATTTGCAAAAATTGTCGGGCTCAATGACCGAGAGGCCGATGCCTATTACGCAAGACTGACAGCGCATAAAAAAACTGGCACAAGACGTGACCACTCGAGGAGTGAGTAAATCATGGCATCAGGTGTAATGACAGAAGCGATCTTGATTATTGCGTCTATTGTAGTTGCCACATCAGTTGCGGGAATAGTAATGTCAAAGGTTGGCTCTTTTGAATCAACATTTACAGCTACTTCGGAAAGTCAAAAAAACATAATGCTTACAAAACTTACAATTCCATATGCTATTCAAAACGCTACATCTCCAACCATCATAGAAGTCTGGGTAAAAAATGTCGGTATTGATCCCGTGACTGATCCTACATCCATGGATGTTTATTTTGGTCCAATTGGCTCCGTAAAGAGATACCAGTATGATGTATCTGCTGCAGATGATACATGGCAATTCAAAACACTATCCACAATAATTCAGAAATCAGACGCAGTCCAAATTAGAATAACCGAATCTAGTCTGCCTGCTGGTACCTATATGGTGAGAATAACTGCTCCAAACGGTGTTTACTCTGATTACATATTTTCAATTTCTTAATTATATGGAGAGAATATCAAATTGGGACTAAGTATTGCCATATCTGGGGGAATAGTGATGTTTACACTAGTTTCCATACTGTTCTTGTTGCCTGGTTTGACTGACAAAACAGCTTCAATAACGGAAGCATCATCGAAAATGTCGCAAATAGATAACTCAATATTAAAAACAAACATCAGTGTAAGCGGTTTAACTAGTATCGATAATGATAACTTTGATTTTAATTTAACAAATTTAGGATTGGAAAAATTATGGGACTATGAAAAATTCACAGTTATTATATCGTACAGTGATGGCTCTGATCTAGTGACACGTGTTCTCACATATGGCGGTGTGTGCTCAGGATACCCATCTGCTAATCAATGGTGCCGTCAATCCATAAGTTCTGATAACATAGATTCTGGTATACTTAATACAAATGAAATAATGTCCGCAAGAGTAACAGTCGATCCAACCTCAAGTGCTGCTACAACGACAATCATCGTATCTACGGATAATGGAGTGATTGCAACTCAGACTATCTAGTTTCTAATTTCGTTCGAAAAGACCAAACACCATCTTATATCAAATTTTTCTTAAAAACTGTTGTGAGTACTGTATCTGGATCATCATATATTGTGGATTATAATCAACTGAGGTGTCTGATTGACTGATATTATTCCGTGCGGAAATGAAGAAGTCGACAGACAGTTTGGAGGAGGAATCCCGTTTCCAACCCTGATGCTAATCGAAGGCGATCATGGAACTGGAAAAAGTGCACTATGTGCCCAATTCATGAAAGGACTTCTTGCATCAGACAAAAGAGTTCTCTGTGTTACAGAAAACACAGTCAAAGAATATATCGAAAATATGAAGTCAATCACATTTAATTTTTCAACAGCATTCCTACGTAACAGACTGACAATCATGCCCTTACACATGTATGGAGTGCAGTGGAATAAAGAACAGTCCTCGTTTCTCTTACCTGTAATTGGAAGATACATCGGCAACAGCTTCAAAGAACACAATTGCGTTGTAATAGACTCTTTATCACTCTTGACGGTTTTTTCAGATGCAAGTAAAATTTTAGAATTTTTCACGCAATGCAAGTATCTTGTAGCGCGTGGAATGAGCATCATACTGACAATTCATCCAGAGGACATACCTCCAGATCTAAGGATGAGGGTAAAGGGGGGAGTCGATGTGTACCTAAAGCTTGGATCAACTAACATTGGTGGAAGAGATGTTAAAACATTAAAAATTGTAAAACTAATCGGATCAAAAGAAAATACGGATTCTGGATTTGCGTTTGACATAGACATGACATTTGGAATAAAGATAGTGCCAATATCCATGGCAAATGCGTAGGGTGAGTTTGATGGAGGATTCAGAATTTGCCATTTGACTTTTCACAGGTAAGAGATCAAAAATTTGTTGACGAGCTAAAAAAGTCTCCTCACCTCTTAAACCACATTGAAAACTATACTGCAAGGGGTAATCCTTTACCGCTTTTTACCGAACAGCTACAAGCTGAGCACAAAAAACTCAAAGAACCAAACCTGTTATACCCAATAGCAGAGCAGGTCTACATTCACATCAACCCGCACACTTCGTCCGATGACGGCTACATGGAATATGTGATAGTCGAACCCGATGCACCAGACAGAAAAATCATGGAATTTGCAGACAAGATGTTTGCAGTCCAGTCTGCAGATCTAATCCCGCCAGTTGAAATTACAGAGCGATTTAACATGGTTGAGACTTATCTAAAAGAGCACGTAGATCTGACTGATGCTGCGGTAAACTATGATACTATAGGCGACATATACAAGCTAAAAACTCTACCCGTACAGAAAAAAGACTGGGTTGGACTGAGGCATCATTTTTTACAAAGGAGAGCGGGAGTTGGCATACTAGATCCGTTTCTGGCTGATCCAAATCTAGAAGACATATCAATTATCGGTGCAGGAAATGTCTATGTAATCCACAAATCGTTTGGAGCGCTAAAATCTCCACTATTTCTCGGTGTGGAAGAGATTGACGAATTGATCATTAGCATGTCAGAACAATTTGGAAAAACAGTATCTCATGCAAAACCTGTAGTTGACGCTGTACTTCCTGATGGATCTAGAATTAACATTGTATTTGGAAAAGACATCAGTAGAAGGGGAACCAATGCTACAATAAGAAAATTCGCAAGCACCCCACTTTCTATTACACAAGTTCTGTCATCAAAGGCACTTGACTTTAGGGAGGCAGCATACATGTGGATGATGCTAGCAGAAGGAATGAGCGTGTTTATCAACGGAGAAACGGCACCTGGAAAAACCACAACGCTGATGGCACTTACCGCATTTATCCCATCCAACTGGAAAATAGTAACAATTGAGGATACGCCAGAACTTACACTACCACATTCTAACTGGATTACAGAAGCAACAAGGGACACTGGACATGAAAGTTCCAGTGTAACGATGTTTGATCTGCTAAAAGCTGCGTTAAGACAGAGACCGAACTATATCTTTGTAGGAGAAATCAGAGGCGCAGAAGCAAACATTGCATTTCAAGCAATGCAGACTGGGCATCCGGTAGTTAGTACATTCCACGCAGCAAACATGACTGCACTGATTCAGAGAATTACAAACCCCCCAATGCTCATACCGAAAACAAACGTGGAAAATCTAAACATCGGATTATTTCAAGGTGCAGTCCAAGGACCTGGAGGAAAAAGAGTAAGAAGGGTTCTCTCAATCAATGAAATACTAGGCTATAACCCAGAGGGCGGAAACATAATGTTCATTCCGGTCTTTAACTGGGATCCTGGAACAGACGAGGTAAAGTTCAGAGGGAAAGGAAGTAGTGCACTATTTGTTCAAAAGGTACTTGAGAAACGTGGAATGCACAAAAAAGACGAGGGTTTACTATACGAAGAGTTAGAGCTACGGGCAAAAATCTTGCAGAGAATGATGGAAAA
>CAZCWI010000093.1:0-5492 GCA_964502325.1 uncultured Candidatus Nitrosotenuis sp.
GAGTATCAGACATATTTTCATCTTTTTTTGAGTGAAGATTTAATCCTTCCTAAGCGGTGGATATCTTGAGATAGTTGCTATCGACTGTGACTGGCAATTGGTATGGTGCATCTAGGAGAATAACGGTCGCTTCCTGTTTTTCATTGTCTACCCTTGTTACGGTTGCCTTCATTCCCTTGAATGGGCCTCCGATGATTTCAACAACGTTGTCTATTGCTAGCTGTGCTGCGCTTGTCCTAGTTACCAAATAACCCTCGATATCTTTGAATTCCAATTCGCCTCTGAGCTGGCCGCGGATGTGTCTGATTCCCTGTAGGGCATCAAAGGCGGCGTTTGCGTCTTTTGCCTCAATTACGACATAGCCCTTTAGATTATCAACTAGTAAAACTGAAAGAACGTTAATCTTGTTTGTCTTTATCTTGTTTTGTAGCAAGTTCATTACTACTTTCTCCTGACCTCCTGTGGTTCTGACTGCAAAAAGATGCGATTTAATTTCTTGTGACAATTCCATCTATCCGAATCTAAACACAGCAAAAACAAACTGAATTATAAATCCAATCGTCCCAATGGCAGCTATTCCCAAAAGAACCAGTCTCAAATGTTGCATATAGTCCTCCTTATCTGACTTTTTGGCAAGTTTCATAGTGTTTGCCATGTTCTTGAAGGTGTTTACTAGATCCATTGCTGGAAGTTAATAAAGTGGCCTTATATCTTTTAGGCCATGGACTTACTAGTTGCGTACGAGCAGGACCCAGCTGGCCACAACATGGCAAAATTCATCTCAAAACAGATGAAAAAAGACGGCGACATTTACCGTGGAAAAAATTTCGATTTGGTAATCATTCCGACCCCTGCGATTTCTGCAGACTGGCTTGAGGAAAAATATCATTATGATGGATTTGTATTTTTGTCAAAACATGCGGCACAGTCTGGAGAACTTGCCCTGACGTGCCACAGTACTGGCAACTTTGATGTCGCACAGTTTGGCGGAAACAACAGACAAGTTGCCATCCCATATCCGCACTTGCAAAAGTCCTACATGCAAACCCTGTGGAAAAACAAAAGTGCTTTTTCGGAATTTCAAATAACGATCGAGGCCACGCATCATGGGCCGACTGCCTTGGGCAAGCCTGCGCTATTTATCGAGATTGGAACCACGGAAAAACAATGGACAGACGAATCCCTCTGCAATTCTGTCGCAAAACTAGTCCTGCAAACCATGTCAGAACCAATCAAAACCCATCCTGTGGCAATATGTTTTGGCGGCACGCACTACCCTGAAAAATTCACAAAAGAACTCATTGAAGGAAAACATGCCTTGGGAACCGTGATCCCAAAACACGCACTTGAATTTCTTGATGACTCGCTGTTCTCTCATATTTTGGATAGGAACAAGGCAAAAACCGCATTGCTGGATTGGGGAGGGCTGGGATCGCACAAACAAAAAATAATTGATTTAATCAAGGGCGCAGATATGGAGATGATAAAACTTTGAATGATCTAGAGCGCAGGGTGTATCAAAAATTGCTCAAAGTGCCAAAAGGAAAAGTCACAACATATGGCGATCTTGCAAAGGCAATTGATCTTCCAAATGGTCAGCGAGTGATAGGCCAAATCATGAACAAAAACCCGTTTCCGGTAATAATCCCGTGCCACCGCGTTGTCAAATCTGATGGAAAAACTGGCGGCTATTTCTACGGAGAAGACGTAAAAATTAACATGCTATCAAAAGAAGGAGTCTCAATTAAGAGTGGAAAAATTCAAAATTGGGAAAAAACCGTTTTCCGATTCTAATCTTTACGTCTTGCCTTTATTTCCGCAATTAGGCCTCTTAGGTGAGCAGTGTCCTTTACCGTGTTTCCGCCTACCTTTCTGTAGAGTTCCCAGAATTCCGGATTTGTGATGTCTTTTCTGTCTTTTGCTACCTTGAGTCTATATCGTAATGCGCGTGTTCTTTTTACATAGACTTCTTTCTTTCCAACGCGAGCTCCTTTCCTTCCTTTCTTTGAACCAGTAGTCGCTCCTCTTTTGGATTTTTGTGATTTCTTGAATTTTGATCTTCCACGAGATGTGCCTTTTGCTGGTTTGATTGTGATTGCACCTGCGGTTATGAGACTGCGAATGTTCTGGCGAGTGATTGCATCTGCAATGTCGTCTGAGCTCTCAGTGTCGAATTTGATTCTGTCAAGGCCTACTCCAACGACTCGCGATACGAGACGTTTTTTGGCTCTAAGATTTACTACCACTAGTCCTCACTCTCGCATTGAAAACCTTGAATTTCTTTTCCATTGCCTTTTTTACTATTTCCAATCTTTTCTTTGTTCCAACACCGTGGCCAATTCTTACGCCATCTGTCTTTGGGTTTAGTTTTCCTAAATCGGCAACATTGTGAACTAAATTATCTGTAAATCCTGATGGATGCAAACCCTTTGCTACTTTTGGTCCGCCATATCCTACCTTGACTAATCCTGGTCGACCCCTGAACTTTTGTTTTCTTTGGTGATTGTCTATTCCCTTTGGTTTTCTCCAAGCTACCTTGATTCTTGCATATCTCCAACTTTCTTGCCTTGGAAAATCTGGCCTGTGTTCTGCAATTGTTTTTCTCAATGCCAGCTCTTCTTTATTGATGGTCAACATACGGACTCTTAGATTTTACAATAAATAGGTTACTTGTGCAAATCTTCACGCAAAAAGTAAGAGATAATAATGAATCTGCAACCGGATCGAATATTTGACGTTCATGCCTGCGTTCCTTGTAATTGGGTTGATAAACAAACATGACTGATTCTAAATCGACTATTACCACCAAATTTGTCTCTCAGATTGAGGCATTTGGCATAAAACCATCAACAATTCACCGAAACCTCTCGCCTGAAAAACTCGTCGAGATGGCAGTGCAAAAAAATGAAGGCATCCTTACCACGACTGGCTCTCTTGCGGTAAAAACTGGCAAATACACCGGAAGATCACCTGATGACCGCTATATCGTAGATGATGACGAAACCCACGATAATGTTGACTGGGGAAAGGTCAACCACCCAATGCCAGTTGATAGATTTGACAAAATTTTCAACAAGATGAAGAAATTTGTCGAAGGAAAGGAACTCTTTGTATTTGACGGATTTGTGGGTGCTGACACTGGTAACCGTCTTGCAATTCGCGTGATAAATGATCATTCCTGGCAGAGCCTTTTTGCAAGGCAATTGTTTGTAAGGCCGTCTGCTGCAGAGCTTGAAAATCACGAGCCTGAATTTACGGTGCTGTGCATAAATGACTTTGAAGCGATTCCAGAGGTGGACGGAACTTCCTCTAATGTCTTTATCCTGATCAACCTGACAAAAAAACTCGTCTTGATTGGAGCTACAAGCTATGCCGGAGAGATGAAAAAATCCATGTTTTCTGTCATGAACTATCTTTTGCCAAAGCGAGGAGTCTTCCCAATGCACTGTTCTGCAAACATTGGCAAAGGCGGAGACACTGCGCTATTCTTTGGCCTTTCTGGGACAGGCAAGACCTCGCTTTCCGCAGATCCAAACCGAATGCTAATTGGCGATGACGAGCATGGATGGTCAGACAATGGAGTTTTTAATTTTGAGGGCGGCTGTTATGCAAAATGCATCAACCTAAACCAAGAAGCGGAGCCGCAAATCTGGAACGCGATAAAATCTGGTGCTGTATTGGAAAACGTGGTAATTGACAAACAAACACTCAAACCAAATTTTGATGATGGCTCACTTACGGAAAATACCCGGGCGGCATATCCGCTTGAGTATATTCCAGCTGCAGTCTTTCCAAGCGTCGGCGGACATCCAAAGGTAATCGTATTTCTGACAGCGGACGCACTTGGAGTATTGCCTCCGCTCTCAAAACTTACCAAGGAAGGAGCAATGTACCACTTTATGTCTGGTTATACAAGCAAATTGGCAGGAACCGAAAGGGGAATAAAGGAACCAAAAGCCACATTCTCAGAGTGCTTTGGGGCTCCGTTTATGCCAAGACCTGCAGAAGCTTATGCCAAATTGCTGGGAGAAAAGATAAGCAACCACAAAACCGTAGTTTATCTGATTAACACTGGCTGGTCAGGCGGGCCATACGGCGTTGGCAAGAGAATCAGCATCAAGTACAGCAGAGCAATGGTCACTGCGGCACTAACTGGAGCGCTTGATATTGTAAAATTCCGACATGATCCTCTCTTTAACGTGGACGTTCCAACTGAATGTCCTGGAGTCCCGTCCGAAGTCTTGGACCCAAAAACCACCTGGCAAGACAAAGATGCGTACGAACTTTCTGCCAAAAAGCTAGCTCAAATGTTTGCAGACAACTTTAACAAGTTCAAAAACGTGGATCCGGAAATAATAAACGCCGGAACAAAACCGTAATCATCTTTTCTTAATTATTATTCCGACTATTGCTATTATTACTGCAATTCCAGATATGATTAGTATTTGTCTTTGAGGTATTCCTGTTGCGCCAAAATCAATCTGACCTTTTGCAGCTGATTCTACCAGTATCGTGTTGTACACATTGATCGTATTGTTTCCGTCTTTGATGTTTGCCTCAATCCAGTACTGCCCCATTTCATGGATTAGAATAGGATCACTTTTTGTTGGTGTTATGGATGCAGTGCTGACTAGATCAGAATCGTCATCATACACTGAAATTTTTGTATAAGACCAAGTGTCATTTGAATAAACTCTAAAGTTCAACTCTCCATCACCATTTACGACCTCAACTGAACTAGTTGACACTCTTACCAACATTGGAACATGGTATTTTGTAATTCCGTCATCTACTGTAATCATTCCTTGATACTCGCTTGGAACCTCCTCTATGAGATTGGAGGTAATGTAGAGACGATTCCCATCCTGGGAATAATCAAAACTTACCGGGTCCATGCTTAACTTGAAATCTGTTTTTATTTTTGGAATCTCTTGATTGATTGTTTTTAGCTGCAGCATGGTAGTCTGTGTTTTAACATGTGGTGACAAATCAAAGATGACATAGTATGGCATTATGATTAGATTTGCGCTAAATGCCTTTGTTACGTTCAGCCTGCCAACTCCGCTTATCTCATGTGGAAACGGAGTCCCATAGGTGTCTGATATCGGATCTGCCGTAGTAGAAATTATGGAATTGATCTCATGTGGGGTCAGTTTTGGGTTTTTTTGCAATAAAATGGCAGCTGTGCCAGAGACGTGTGGGGCTGCAAAACTGGTTCCGCTTGTCAGATTATAATTGCCGTTAATCGAGGTCGCGTTCACAAAAACCCCCGGTGCTACCAAGTTTGGCTTTATGTAAAAGGGAGAAACAGGCCCACGTGAACTAAAAAATGAAACAAAATCTGGATGGTAAAACGTGTTTAACGTGCCTATTGTCTTGTTTTGAATCATGTCTTTCAAAAACAAGCCGTCTTCTCTTGACATGGATACGGCGGGAATCGCTGGTTTGTAATCTGGGCCTGTAAGCTTGTGGGTTAATTCTCCAAGAAATAT
>CAZCWI010000094.1:0-5485 GCA_964502325.1 uncultured Candidatus Nitrosotenuis sp.
ACTCGCTCACCGTCTAGCTTGTACTCTGCTACAAACTCTTTGCCTAGTTTTTCCTCTGCTTCTTTTGCGCTCTTGACGCGCTCTGCAAGCATTGGACGAATTGGGCTAAACAACGAAACATGGAATTCTTTTAATCCATCCAAGTTTTTTTCTGCAACAATTTCTGCCACTTTTCCGAGGTCTGATGAAACATTGTATGCAGATTCCAGTTCTTGACGATTTGCGCGCGAGCCAGTATATGCGATTGCTAGTGCATCCATTACCGTGTTGTCTGCAATGCCCAGCCTTAGCGTTCCCATCGCTATTTTGAGAATGAATTTTGCCTCTTGCGGGGTTGCATCGTTTAGGAGACTTGAAATGTATTTCATCTTCATGTCCTGCGATCTTGCCCCTTCAAGTTTTGCAATCTTAAACAAAGTGTCGTATACTCTTTCTGCCGTTATTTGCTGTTTGATGAAAGTTGTCTGTGTTTTTTGTTCAAGCGCTTTTGATGCTGCATGGCCCAAGTCGCCGTCCTCTACAAAAATATCTTGAATTTTTCTGACCGAACTGCCAGATGATTTTGCAATTGCCCTTATTGCAAGTTTTTCGGCTACCCCAAGCTCAATTCCCTCAAAGTCAGGACGCAGTTTTCCCTGAATCAAATATACTATTTTTGAAATGCTCTCCTTTGGGGTCGCCTTGAATAAATCCACCAGGTGCTGAGTAAGCTCCAGCCTCTTTGTGGTATCTTCCATTTTTTCAAAAGCGTCAGATATTAAAGAAAATTGCACTGGATTTTTTTAATTATTCTTGAATAAAAGTCTGAGTAGAATGGTCGTACTTTAGATGACTTGCCATTCATCTGGCGGCTGTGAAGTCATTTTAATTTCAGATGGGTCTTGATTTTTAGCATGATTTCGGAATTCCTGCTTGCTAACTTGGAATAAAAGTCGCCAATCTCATCCTCATTTAAGAATCGGTTGTTTTGCACAAGAAACTTGTCAAAAAACACCCCTGATATGTACCCGATATACAATCCATATGAAAAATCAATCAAAGAACCACCGGTGTTGTTGCTTTTTGCCGCGGCAAGAACCATGCTTGGATATTCTAGCGCATAATCTATTATTTCTGTAAGGTTCTTTTCTTGGATGACGTCTAGTGGCATTTTATTAAAATAAAATCTGCTTGGTATTTAGTGCTTATGATTGATGTGATTAGATGTATCTGAAAATTGTTTTCTTTTCAGTGTTGGCACCATCAGACACCATCGCAAAGTTATGCAGCGGGTAGTTGTTTTTGTATTGTTTCATAAAGCTCCATGCCACATCGTGATTCTTAAAATCCGTTCTCAGGCCGTCGATCTCCGTTTGGTTGCCGTACACGTCAAAGGCAATCACTGAATATTTCTTGGGTCTGTTGTGCGGCCTTGCTTTTAGGAACCACGTGAATGCGAATGCAAAAACCATTATCAGAATAAACGCCGCGCCCACATCTCGGAAAAACCCTGTAACTGCACTTGGTATTGTTTGGCTAAATATGGTAAATATTACATGAGATAATGAAACTATTCCAAATCCAAACAGGACTGACTTTACAAACTCGAGGGGACTAGACCTCATAATTACAAGTGGAAATTGTTGCACTTAACCTTATTGTTGTATTTGTTAGCAGTTCTTGCTTAATCTGGATCTTCGTATTTTTTGTTGCCGTATGATTTTTTCTCTTCAAGCGGCTTCATCTTTTTCTTTAATCCTTCAAGTGCTGCCTTGTATCCTTCTGCATATTCAAGTTCTGCTGGAACAAGTGTTGCTGGATGAATGAATCCCTGGCTTCTCATTGCTAGTGCCTTTTTGGTTGCGATTTCTCTTATGTAATCCCAGTCTGGAGTTGAGAATCCGTCAAAGGGTCCTGTGAACTTGCCGTTATGCATGGAAAACACTAGTGCCTCTATGATTGGAATGCAAAAGTCAATCGAAGCTGCTGTGTTGAGCTTAACTGGCATTAATGGCATGTGATGACTTCCACGCGTATTACCTGCCACATAGTGTGGATTGTTAAAGACACTCCCCAATTCTTCTGTTGCCGGAAAATTCTTTTGCGTTCTGACCACTGCGATTGGATCGTCTTTTCCGACATAAGTTCCTGCAATGTTGTGCAGCCTGTCAGTTGATGCTGCAAGAATCGGCTCGCCTGATTTTGTATATACTGAAGAAACAACATATCGTCCCGGATACATCAGGGCAGCTTCCAGTGTTGGTTTGTCTTGCCACAATTCTAGTTCTGCAATCTCGCCTGCTTCGACATCCATTATGTTGAATTTCACACCTGCTGCAAGGGATTTGTTTACGATAAGTCCAGTGTTGCTTAGTGCATCGACAAATAGTCTGTAAAACGGATAATTGAAAGCACCTGGCTCGGTTTTGTCTGCTGCCAAAACTGTAAATGCCTCGTTTGGTCTTTCCTCAAACTCCATTTCTGCAACCCCAGGACCCATCCCCTTTACGTTTCCTGAGAAAGAGTCCTTTAGCAGGTCTTGACCTGCTCCATACAACCCTTCGTTTTTTGCAACTGCGGTTCCAGCTTCAAATGCCTTCCACGCGAGTCCGTGGATCTCTGCATTGTCGACACCCTTTGTGTGCGACATTATGATGTGAACATCGTCGCCAGAATATCCGATATAGTAATCAAGTAAAAGACTGCTTGCATCCTTTACGGTTTTTCTTACGGCCTCAAGCAAGCCATCACTTGGTCTTGTATGGCCTCCAATTCCACCCACATCAGCTTTTATCGCAGAAACGGTAACTTTCATAATTTTTGTCATTGTTTACTTTGATTTATAGTATGTTGAAAAATTCCAAAGTTTTCCTGATCAAAAAAAATTCAATAATTGAGAAAAAGTATTGAAAAAATCGCAACGGTAATAAACCCCTCTCCGCAGAACATCAGCATGGCAACAAAACCACACTTAAACTAGATCGTTACTGGACACATTGATAACGGTAAATCAACTGCTATGGGACACTTCCTCATGGATATGGGCTTAGTAGACGAAAGAACCATTGCATCTCATGCAGCGGAATCCGAAAAGACCGGAAAAGGTGACACATTCAAGTATGCGTGGGTTATGGATAACATTAAAGACGAAAGAGAAAGGGGTATCACAATTGACTTGGCATTCCAAAAATTCGAGACTCCAAAATACTTCTTTACATTAATTGACGCACCAGGTCACAGAGACTTTATCAAAAACATGATCACTGGCGCATCTGAGGCAGACGCTGCAATCCTAGTCCTTTCTGCAAAAGAAGGCGAAACTGACACTGCAATCGCACCAGGCGGACAGGCAAGAGAGCACGCATTCTTACTCAAGACACTTGGCGTAGGCCAACTAATTGTAGCAATTAACAAAATGGACGATAGCAATTATTCTGAAGCAGCATACAAGGTTGCAAAGGAGAAAGCAGAAAAACTAGTAAAATCTGTAGGTTACAAACTAGAAAAGGTTCCAATCATTCCAGTATCTGGATGGAAAGGAGACAACCTCGTAAAGAAATCAGAGAACATGGGATGGTGGACTGGAAAGACACTGTTGCAAGCATTTGACGACTTTGAGGCTCCAGAAAAACCAGTTGGAAAACCACTCAGACTGCCAATTCAAGACGTCTACACCATCACTGGTGTCGGCACTGTCCCGGTGGGAAGGGTTGAGACTGGTAAATTCAAGCCAGGCGACAAGATCATAGTAATGCCATCAGGCGCAGTCGGCGAAGTCAAATCAATTGAAACTCACCACACACAATTGGAATCTGCCGAAGCGGGAGATAACATCGGGTTTAACCTCAGAGGCATCGAAAAGAAAGACATCAAGAGAGGAGATGTTTTGGGCCACCCAACAGATCCACCAAAAGTAGCAAAAGAATTCAGAGCACAAATCATAATCATACATCATCCAACAGCACTTGCACCTGGTTACACTCCAGTAATGCATGCTCACACAGCACAAGTTGCAGCTACAATTACAGAATTTGAAGCAAAAATAAATCCAGCAACCGGCGGAGTTGACGAACAAAATCCGAAATTCCTCAAAGTTGGCGATTCTGCAATTGTAAAAATCCGACCAGTAAGACCAACATGTGTTGAGACATTCAAAGACTTTCCAGAAATGGGACGATTTGCACTCAGAGACATGGGCGCAACCATCGCTGCAGGAATCATTAAGGATATTACAGAAGAATACAAACCAGCTTGATCTAGATGACCCAGTCTGCCCGAATCAAGCTCACCAGCACAAACCTCCCAAAATTAGATGGCGTTTGCACTGAGATCATGGGCATTGGCACAAAAACCGGCGTCAAAGTAAAGGGTCCTACACCACTTCCAGTAAAAAGACTCAATGTTGTAACTAGAAAATCCCCCTGTGGAAACGGAACTGAAACATATGAAAAATGGGAGATGCGAATGCACCGACGAATAATCGATCTTAGCGCAGACGACAAGGCAATTAGACAATTAATGCGACTTAAAATCCCAGACGACGTCTACATTGAATTATCACTAAAGTAAATTATAGCCTTAAATTATCGAGCCACTGAAAAAAATCATGTCTGAGCCTTCTATTGAAACAACTGAATCTGCTCCAGTGGAAGAGAAATTTGATGTTATTTACAAATGTCTCAGATGTGGAACAAATGTTACAAACACTGAACTGAGCAGACTGCCTGAGATAAAGTGCATCTGCGGCTTTAGGGTCTTTAACAAAGTAAGACCGCCAGTAGTAAAATCAGTACAAGCGATTTAGATTCTGTCTTTTTTGTAGCTGTGATGTTTTTGCAAGTGGCTCCGCATGTCTTCCATGTTTGAGAAGTTCTGGTCGCATTCTTGGCAGTCGTACGGGATGTTCTTTCCGTGAACCACTTCCTCATGCTGCATGAGTTTTTCTTGAGATGAAAATGTAAGACTGCATTTATCGCACTTGATTTTTGGTTTTAGAAACCTCATCGGTGCATTTCCTTTTGCACATCCCAGCATTTCCTGCACAGCTGGCCTTCTATCTTCCACTCGCTCTTTGGATTGTACCTAAAAAAGTTCATTTTTGCGCCGCAAACACTGCACGCTTCTTTTTTTGCATTAAAGTCTACTTCTTTTGAATCAAAACATGGCTTGCACAGCAGTCCTTCCATGTCCCACTGCCATCTTGGCTCCCACAGGTCTGTGATCTTTTTCTCAGTTCCGCATTTTACGCATTTTTGCTTGAACGTTCCGTGATAGTACTGGCTCATCGTGTTCATGTAACAGTCTGCGCAAAGCGGATACTGCATACTCCATTCCTTTTTTGGCTTGTGCTTGTGTGTAGTCTCCTTGTTGCAAACGGTGCATGTTGCAGGCTTTTTGCTGAATAACCCCATGCCTATTTCCACATCAATTCTTTAAAAAATGTAATCATAGATGACTGGAAATAAAACAAAATATCGGTAAAAATGCGCCTAGATCTCTTTTAGCA
>CAZCWI010000095.1:0-5336 GCA_964502325.1 uncultured Candidatus Nitrosotenuis sp.
GGATTCCGGCAGTATCTCGCCAGAATTTTACCGACGGTCAAATCGGCGAAATAACTCAGTACGACCTGCTCAGGGCGGCGCTGAGGCAAAGGCCTGACATACTAATTGTTGGGGAGACTAGGGGTCGCGAGGCATACACGCTGTTTCAAGCAATGGCCACGGGGCACGGCGGGTACTCGTCAATTCACGCCGACTCTGTCGAGGCAACGCTGACAAGACTTGTGTCATCCCCAATGGACGTCCCAAAGGCACTAATCGCAAACACACTTGACATCATAACGCTTCAGCTAAAGATGCGATTTAAGGACAAGTCGGTGAGACGAATCATGCAGATTTCAGAGATTGCAGGACTGGATGAAAAAACAGGCGAAATAAAGACCAACGAGATATTCAAGTGGGATCCAAACGACGACAGGCATGAATCTTCAGGCAACAGCATCGTCGTAAACAAGATCAAAGAAAGGACAGGCATCAGCGATGATCAAATCACCTACGAACTAGAGAAGCGAAAGACAGCCCTTGAGTGGCTTACGGAGAACAACATTCGAGATCACAAGGAAGTAATGAAAAACATCCTGGAATTTTATTCAAACTCGGATAGATTCTATGAAAGCAAGAGACTTGTGATTGAAAGTTGATGGGATTATTAAAATCAAAAACTCTTGATGATAAAAAACGGCAACCGTCATCGTTTCAGGTCTTCAGTTACAAACTACTAAACAAATATCTTCATTTTCTTTATCCAAGACTGCCAAGGCTGCGAGAAAACATCAGGCAGGCAATGATGCCAGTTCCTTTTGAGGTTTTTGTTGCAAACATGGTCTTGGCAAGCATCATTGCCGCAATTGTAGGACTTGTTTCTGCCATATCAGCTTCAGTCATTTTGAACATCTCACCAGCTGCGACAATAATCCTGATTCTTGCTGGAAGTATTGGTTGTTCAGGGGCCACATTTGCCACCATGCAGGTGGTGCCTGCCATCAACGTAAAAACAAGGGCTGCAAAGCTGAGCGAAGAAATACCTCACTACATAGGATACATGGCCACACTCTGCGCAAGCGGCCTGTCACTTGAAGGAATATTCAAATCAATTGCCAAAGAAAACGCTGCAGAAGAGGTCGTAAGAGATGCCAAGTTTGTGACTAGAAACATCGAGATCTTGGGGATGGATGTGGTGACTGCGATTAGCGACTTGATCAAGAGAACTCCAAACGGCCCGTATTCTGAACTGCTGGAGGGCGCAATAATCACATTTAGATCCGGTGGAAACCTGAGGGAGTATTTTCTTGCAACGGCAAAAGTCCATCTTGAGGAAAAGAAAATCAGCGTAAAAAGATCAACTGAATCACTTGGTATAATGGCAGAGTTGTATACGATTTTGCTAATCGTGTTTCCGCTAATGGCAGTAATCATGCTGTCAATCATGGCAATAATGAACCCAAACCTGGGCGGCTTTGACCTAATTACCCTGATGAACATGCTCACGTACATCCTAGTGCCGCTTTTTGGTATAGTCCTGCTTCTGATGATGAACTCGATGGTGCCAAAGAGATGAGTGCGAAAAAAACAAAAACAGTGCAAAAAGAACTCGGCGAAGAACTTCCAAAAATACCTCTGATTCGAACTGAAAAATTTCGAGTAGCTGTGATCTCATGCATTGCCAGCTTGCTTGTGATCGTATTTAGCATGCTTTACCTGTCAAACTCGACTAGCCAGATTACTCGAGACGTTGGAATTATTTTTGCCATACTTGCAGGGATAATACCACTTGCCTTGCTCCAGCTAAAGGAGGTGCAGCGAAGGGAAAGCATCGATAGGCACCTGCCGTTGTTTTTGCTTTCACTGGTAAGCTCCATTCAGAGCGGCTCAAATCTAATCCAGGCAATCCTGATGGTGCCTGAACGAAACATGGGCAATTTAGGACCGTTACTGCAAAACTTGAAGGCAAACATCAGTTGGGGCATGTCACTTGAGGATGGATTTACAAATTTTTCAAAAAAGGCTGGAACCCGCATGGCAAAAAGAGTGACAGTCCTACTTGAGATAGCGTACAAAAACGGCGGAAACATATCAGAAAACCTTGAGACAATACAAAAGCACGTAACTGAGCTAAGAAATCTGGAAAAAGAGCGCAAGTCAGCGCTGCAACCTTACACGTACACCATCTACATCGCATATGTGGTGTTTATCGCAATAACTGTAATTCTTTCATCGCAGTTCTTTACGCAGATAGAATCTGTAAAGAACATGCTTGAGGAATCCAACATGGGTGGGACAAGCAACATCTTTGCTGCGCTTTCAGGGGTGAAGATCAATGACTTGGATGCGATCATGTTTAACATGTCAATAATCGAGTCGATCTTTGGAGGCCTTGCGGCAGGCAAAATCGGCAGCGGATCGTATGTTTCAGGAATAAAACACGTGATAGTCATGATAATAATTGCAGTTATCGCGTTTGCCGTAATTTAGGAGAAAGTCGCTTTGTTATTTTTAAGGTCATCGTCAGAATCCTTCCACTGCTTAATTACGCAGGTGCCCAAAAACACCAATGAGAAGAAAATGTCCGTTCAAAAAAAACAAAGAACATCGTTAATACACAACGAAGTTAACAGTGTCATGGATGTAGAACCAAACGCATCTGAAGACATTCAGTTTGAGAAGACCCACATGCCATATTACGATGATCTGTCTGCAGAACTTTCGTCAATTTTGAGCCTTGACAATTTAGAGACAAGAATTTACTTGAATTTGTTGCGAACAGGGCCGATCACGGCAAGTGCGCTCTCAAAAGAGATCAACGTAGATCGTGCAAAGACATACCGGACAATTGACAAGCTGTCAAGCAATGGGATTGTCTCAATATCATTTTCATCGCCAAAGCTTTGCATTGCAGCTGACCCTGACGAAATATTGTCGCTGACACTAAAGAAAAAGGAAGAAGAGATTTTCAAAATAAAAAAGGACGGAAAAAAGATCATAGATAAAATTAAAGAGGTAAGCGTAAACGAAACCAAATCAAATGTTCCAACGTTTCGCATAATACAAGGATTGGAAAACATATCATCGCAAGTAGAACGTATGTTGGAGACTACGACAGACATTGTTTATTTTGTTACCACGTTGGAAGATATTTCAAGACTTTATCATTCGGAGATACCTGAGAAGATCAAACTTACCGAAAAAGTGGGCGGCACCGTGCGACTCATAATAGACGAAGTCTCGCCAAAGATGCTTCCCTTTGTCAAAAGATTCGGGGCAAGCGAGGTGAGATTGGGAAAACTCCCGTCAAAAGGCAGGATCGTAGTATCCAAAAACTGTCCAATAACTGGCAAGCTCTTGATGTCAGATTCTGCAGTTAAAGGAACGCTGCACGAGAACACAGACTCTGAATGCGCGCTGTTTACAAATTCCGAAGAAATGACAAACAGCATCTTTACCCTGTGCACCTTCATCTGGAGGGGCGCAGACGTCATAAGGATGTAATTTTAAAAAAATTAAATAACACAGAAAACACCTCACATAAGCCGTGTTTATAATAAATTACAAAAATTACGAAGAGATCGCAGGCGACAAGGCTGCAAAGCTTGCCTTGATTGCGTCAAGGATGGCAAAAAAATACAAAATTAAAATTGCGATTGCCCCTCCACACCACCTGTTATCTGCAGTCAAAAACTACTCAGGCCCAGTATTGTCCCAGCATGTTGATAATGCCAAGGTGGGCAGCACGACAGGCTTTGTCATTCCGGAACTGCTAAAAAAATCAAACATCGGCGGCTCATTGATCAATCACAGCGAGCATAGGATCCCAAGCAAGGACATCGTAGAACTTGTACAAAGGCTGCAAAAACTGAAAATGATCACAGTTGTCTGCGTCAAAGACGTGGCAGAGGCTGCAAAATACGCAAAGCTAAATCCAACATACATCGCAATAGAGCCGCCGGAGCTGATCGGATCGGGAAAGGCAGTATCTACTGAGAAGCCGGAACTAATCACAAAGGCAGTGCATGCAGTAAGGAATGCAAAAAACAGCACCAAGCTACTGTGCGGTGCGGGAATTGTCAGCGGGCAGGATGTCAGAAAGGCAATGGATCTTGGCTCAAAGGGCATACTGGTGGCAAGCGGCATAGTAAAGGCAAAGAACTGGAATGCCGTTGTCGAGGAATTTGCAAAGGGAATGCTTTAAAACACGTTCAAAGTGATAGAAAAATCCGGTGATAAGATAATGAAAATGGTTTATTTCTTTGACGAGGGAGACGGCAAGAACAAGAAACTTCTTGGCGGAAAAGGCGCAGGGCTGGCAGAGATGACAAGACTAAAGCTCCCAGTGCCACCTGGATTTACAATCACCACAGATGTTTGCAAATTATACTATCAAAACAACAAAACCCTTCCAAAGAGCCTTTGGGCAGAGATAAAAAAGAACATTTCAAGACTGGAAAAAAAGACAGGAAAGAAATGGAACTCTAGCACGAACCCGCTTCTGGTATCAGTCCGTTCAGGTGCAGCCCTGTCAATGCCTGGCATGATGGATACCATCCTGAACCTGGGACTAAATGACATCGCAGTTGACGCACTTGCCAAAAAGACAAGCAATCCAAGATTTGCATGGGACTCGTATCGCAGATTTATCCAGTTATTTGGAAAAGTAGTGTTTGGCGTAAATGACAAAAAATTTGACGAGATTCTAGAGGAGGCAAAGAAAAAGCAAGGGGTTCATCTAGATAGCGACCTAAACGAGCAGTCACTAAGACAGGTTGTTTCACTATACAAGGAGACTTGCCAAAAGCACACTGGTAGGCCGTTTCCAACAAGTCCAGACGAACAATTAGAATTGTCAGTAAAGGCAGTCTTTAACAGCTGGATGGGAGAACGCGCGATAGTTTATCGAGAAAAGAACCACATCACGCGAGACATTGCAGACGGAACTGCAGTAAACGTAGTCACAATGGTATTTGGAAACATGGGAAATGACAGCGCCACGTGTCGTGTTTACAAGAAACCCCGGCGACGGCACAAACAAGATTTTTGGCGAATACCTGACAAACGCGCAGGGCGAGGACGTGGTGGCAGGCGTCAGAACCGGAAAGCCAGTCGACGAGATGAAAACAGAAATGCCAAAAAGCTACAAACTATTGGCAGATACTTGCAAAAAGCTAGAAAAACACTACAAAGAACCGCAGGATATCGAGTTTACAATAGAGCAGGGAAAATTCTACCTGCTTCAGACAAGATCTGCAAAGATGAATGCCGCAGGGATGATCAAGACATCAGTTGACATGGTAAAAGAAAAACTAATCAACAAAGACAGAGCATTGTTACGATTACAGCCGGATCAA
>CAZCWI010000096.1:0-5296 GCA_964502325.1 uncultured Candidatus Nitrosotenuis sp.
CGCCATTTAGGATAGTTGGTGGCGCTTTTACGCTGTTCACCCAGTTGGAGCTTGCTGGAAGCATAATTGGTATGATCAATAAAATCGTAATAACAACAGTAAAAGAAATTTTGAGTGCGGCTGGATGAGACTTGACAATTTTTTTATTTTCCTGCGCATTATGTTTAAAAATTTCTTTAGTGAGAAGTGATAGACCTACAGAACCCAGGATTATAAGGGAGAGTGAGGAATAAAGCTCCAATCTTACAAATGCGGAACTGATGTAAACCCCAAACAGTCCAATAATTAACGCAAAAATCTGAACGTCGCGATTGTTATTTGAGTTATTTAAAAGATTTTTAAAAATCAGCCAGACTCCCAACGCGCCAAATATCATAAAGACAGAATTATACAGAAATGACTGAAAAATAGTAGTAGTGGCATGTTCTGCTACCGAGTCCACCAAAGGATCCACCGTGGTCAAAAATGGATTAATTGCATTTAGATATCTAAAACTCGGAAGCCCAAATACGTTTGATGATAATATGAAAATGCCAAGCACGATTACGGCTGCCAATAATAATGCATAGTTACGCTTGTGATGTTCAACCTTGCTTATTTTTTGAATAAAATAACAAGCTATGAGAAATATTGTTGGGCCAATCAGCATAAAGCCGCTTGCCTTTGTAAAAAATTGAATTCCTGGTCTTTCTAGCGGCGCAATAGCAATTGCAATGCCAAGAAGAAACACGGGAATAGTCCACATTAGAAAACGATTGTCTTGTCTGACAAAGGGCAATGACATTATAAAAATACCAATAGGTAAAACGAAAAACTCGCTTCCACCCCAAGCTGAAAAGGAAAATCCAAGGAATATTCCTCCTCCTATTAGTTTGGCAAGGGCGATCTTGTGCGAGCTTGATTTTATTCCGCTTAAGAATAGATAAATTGCAAGTAGTCCAAAAAACAAACCGAGAGGCTCTGATTTGAACCATCCAATTGTACCTCTAACTATTACCGGCAAAGATACAGAATACATTAATGCGGCAAACAGGCCAGCGGTAGTTCCACCAATCACCCTAACTAGAGCAAATACAACAACTGCTGTCAGAGAGCCAATGACTACTGGAAATATGATTGTAAATCCGTAAAGATCAGTGCCGCCACCAAAAATTTGATAGAGTGATGCAGTAGTTACATGCAGCATGACTTGAGAGGTTCCCGCTACATCCCTTCCATGTGGATACCAGCTCATGTCGTCATGCCAGTGCAGATAAGCATCTAGTCCATTTTCTACAATGAATTTTGTTGCCCTGTAATTAAAAAACGGATCAAACTCGTTTAGTTGAAACCCATAGTCTGCAGCTTGGGACCTAATCAATGCAGAAATGGAAAACGAGGATGAGAGAACCAGTACTATGAGCAGGTGATGTAGGCAAAACTCAAAGCTGCCTACACTGAATAGTTTCTTATTAGAAAGCAATTTGATTCTTTTCTGAAAGATATGCTTATTATTCTTTTGAAAGAATATGCACTTCAGACGATGTTACAAGTTTCTTGAAGGCTTTCGCATCATTTTCGCTGCCCACGACACTTCCATAGTGCATCGGAATTGCAAGCTTTGGTTTTATTTCTTTAACTGCTTTTGCTGCCTCGTCTGCAGTCATCACATATGTTCCGCTAACTGGTACAAATAGAACATCTGGTTTTATGTCAGTCATTTCAGGTATCAAATCAGAATCTCCAGTATGATAGAACTTGGTATTGTTCATGGTTATGATGAATCCTACCTTGTTGTCTTCTTTTGGATGGAATGGTTTTTTTGTATCCGAATTTATCTTGTCAACATTATATGCACGATTTGCGTTTATTTTGAATCCATCAATATCTATTTTCTCATTTGGGGCAATGCCGATTAATTTCTTGCATGGTATTTTGATTTGTTCAATGCATTCTTTTGCCGCTACTATGACAGATTTCCCATCAGCGATTTTTTCCAAGTCAACAATACTTAGATGATCGAAGTGATTGTGAGAAATCAATACAATGTCTGCATGAAATTTTTTATCTATTTGGTATGGATCAAAACAAATTGTAACGTTATCTTTTGTTAAAGTAAATGTGTCATGTCCGTACCACTTTATCTGAATGCCGTTATATTCTAGCATAATTTGAAATCGTTATTTGCCAAGTTAAACCTTACTTGATTCCAATACTATTTTGTTATTCGATATGGAAAGAACGGATCCGCCCAATTTTTTTATAGCTAATTTTAGCTCCTTGTCCATTGTTGCTATGATGCCTCCTTGTTTTTTTACGTATGACTGCAGTGCAGCATCGGCAAAACTTCCATTCAAGGAAATGGTTTGGAATGATTTGATATAGTCAAGTGTTAGGGATGCAACATTCTTTTTTTCTTCATCATCTAAGAGCTTCTTTAATTCCATAGTCACAATGCTTGGAACTACAAACCGGATGTTGCCTATTTCAGTATCAATTGTTGAAAGATTCTTTATTCTATTGGTAGCTAGATGAATGAGAAAACTTGTGTCGCATATAACATCAACCAACTATGCCTGCTCCGATTAGTCGCCATCTTTCCTCGATTTTTCTGCTTATTGCAACGTTGCTTTGTTCAAAAAGACAAACTGGCCTTTTGAATTGAACCTCAATATTTGCCCCCTTTGCCTTGCTTACCTTTGCAAGAACAGGTGCAGTTCCAATGTTGAGTCGCAGTGATTCTCCTGCCTGTATTGGCGTCACCTTGACATCATTTATCGTTCCAACCGCAGAGTCAAACAGATTAACTTCTAGCTGTGCTTCATTCGAATTTTCTGGTAGCGTACCTGGTTTTCCTATAACTGAACCAATCAGAGAATCGCTGCGAGTAAGTGAAGGATCTAACTTGGTTCCTATAGCCACAAGTCCTCCTGGCCTTACACCGTCAACTATTCCTGCTGCAGTGCCTAACGAAACTACTTGTGTGTGGATTGGCTCGTAATTATTTTTCTTATTGTTCATTATGCCAGGTTTTATTTCAATTTCATCTCCAATTGAGAATATGCCTTGAGTCAAGCTACCTCCGATTACTCCTCCTTTGATATTATTTATTAGAGTACCAGGTTTGTTAACGTCAAATGATCGTAGAACATGCATTACTGGATCTTTAGCTTCTGCTCTTTGCGGTGTTTGGATTGTATCCTCGATTGCCCCGATTAATGCATCTATGTTAAGTCTTGATTGTGCAGAGATTGGAATTATTGGTGATTTTGCAGCTTTTGTACCTTTTACAAATTTGACTATGTCAGCATAATTTGCTGTCGCGTCTTTGTATGATACCAGATCAACCTTGTTTTGAACAATTACAATTTGTTGGATTCCAAGAATTTGAAGTGCCAAAAGGTGTTCTTTTGTTTGCGGTTGAGGTACCTTTTGGTTTGCCGCCACAAGCAATAATGCTCCGTCCATTAGTGCTGCGCCTGAAAGCATGTTTGCCATTAGACTTTCATGGCCTGGGCTATCTACAAAACTGACAACTCTGCTTAGTTCACTTTCTTTTCCACAGTTTGGGCAGGTTGGAGTAGTAGAATATCCCAATGGTACTTCACAGCTTTTGCACTTGTAAAACGCAGCATCAGAATATCCAACGCGTATGGTAATTCCTCTTTTTAGTTCTTGGCTGTGAACGCTAGTCCATTGCCCGGTTAGCGCTTGAATTAGAGTAGTCTTTCCGTGATCAACATGTCCTGCAGTTCCAATGTTCACGCATGGCTGATAGCCATATTTTTTTACGTACCATTCAGGAAGAGTTTCACGCCAATGCATTAGTAAATCTCAAAAAATCTAGTATGTTAAGTTATGCCTTTTCTTTATTTTCTACTGGAGCCTCTTCTATTTTGAGTTCGCCGTCATATGAGCAGTTTATTTGATAAATCTCTTCTGAAATTGTATTTCCTCTGATCAGTCTTCTTCTACGCTGCCCTTTTTCGACGTTTTTGAGTCCAACTCCTTTTGAAATCAAGACCTTTTTTCTTGCAGTACCGTAAATATCAGATCTCATTGGCATTCCTGACTTGTCGCTTCCGCCGCTAATTTTGAGTTTTCCAGCCAAACCAACTACCGCTGCGTCTAGCTCGTTTCCAATGTGTAATCCTATCAGTACGTTAGCCTCTTTGTCTTTGAGTTCCTTTGATGCGGATTTTCCCTTTTTATCAGATATTGTCAGTTTAAAGTTAGCCAAGTATTGCTCAAAAAATCTGAGCAACTAATTAACGTTTGGAGGCTCGATCAGGCAATCGGACTGCCATATCATCGATTTTTGGAATTTAGGAAAAATTTTAATCATTATTTGTACAATTTAGTATGATGAAAGAAGAGGTTTCCTGCCCAAGATGCAATACCAAGATGACCTCAATGCAGGTATGCCATATGATTTGCAGTAACTGTGGGGCACATCTTGATTGCTCAGACAAGGGCAGCTTTTGGTAGTTAAAATCCTGGTCTTCTCGGAATGTAATCAGAAGACATGTTAATTGCCTTGTCTTTCATGATTTCTATATAATTTTCATATTCGGCTTCAAAGTTACAGTGTGGGCATTTTACGGACTTTAGATCGTCGTCAAGAACTGCTACTCTCTCACATTCAGGACATTTGGCATCCACGGTTAATTTACGTGATCAAACTATAATAATGCTAGTTTCAAAAATCGAGTTGCGCGGAGTTAGTCCAGCCTGGTAGGACGTCAGCTTCCCAAGCTGAAGGTCGCGGGTTCAATTCCCGCACTCCGCACTCAATTCTTGGACGGCTTGCCTTATGTTATCCTGATCTTTTGCGTTTGGCGTATGTTTCAAATAACTTTCAAAGTCTTCGTTTGCCTGTTTTTTCATGTTTTGTTCCAGTCTTGCTATGCCGCGATTTTTGTAAATTGGGCCAAATCGATTTGGATTTATGGTTATGGCTTGAGTATAGTATTTGTCTGCTTTTTCATATTGTTTAGTTTTGAGATAATAGTTTCCTAGTCCACGATATGCCAAATAGCACAACTTGTTGTGTTGGATGCTCTGCTCATAATATTTTACACATTCTTCGGAATTTTTTTCATTATAGATTCCCCCTAGAAGACAGGATGCGGTAGAGTTGGTCTTGTCAAGAGATATGGCGTCTGTAAGCGTCTTAATTGCGTCATCATGCTTGTTTTGCAAGTTAAGTTTTTCTGAAACAAAGCATAATCTATTAGATTTTTCTCTCGTTTTGTTTTCCATCTTGATTGACGATATTATGTCAGTTGGAGCCATCAGTATCATCAGTCTTCCATCC
>CAZCWI010000097.1:0-1790 GCA_964502325.1 uncultured Candidatus Nitrosotenuis sp.
CGCAAAAGAGACTGGCGGTATCATTCTCATCAAAGATGACATCATGGATGTCGCACGAGCTATCCGGCTGAGTCGCGCTACCATGAGAAAAATAAAACAAAACCTGTTTTGGGCTTTGGCCTATAATGCAGGCGCAATTCCAATAGCTGCGATCGGTCTGCTTAGCCCAATAATTGCAGCTGCTGCGATGGCATTAAGCTCAATTTCTGTAATCGCAAATTCTACACTGCTAAAAAGATTCAAGCTTCCAACGGATGCAGTAAAAAATGAGTGAATCAGAACAAGAATTTCTATCCTATCATCGATATCTGAAGTAAAAAGCATCATTCAAAATCTTGTTGCAAAACGAAGAATTTGATGGAATTCTGTCCATTCTGGAGATATGTGACGTAAGAAGGCACACATGTTTTGTCATGATCTATGGAATTTGCAATCAAATTTTCAGCTTCGAGAATTGTCATATCTTCTAATATATCTAAAAAAACCAGCCAAGGCTGGCTTGAAGACATTTCCAGTACACATAAAAAACATTCTCGTTCCTCATGCTGGAACCCTTCTGGGCGACAAGGCGCTAAGCTATGCCATAAAAATCGCCAAACTTAGCGGTGCCACAATCAACATCTTGCATTCAGTTGAGCCGCTTCCAAGCCCGCCGCCAATGGTGTTTGCAAAAAAGCAAGATTCCAAGATGCGAAAAGAGGTGGAGCAAACAGAAGATGCACTAGTCCAAGACATCAGAGAAGAGTTACAAAAGCGTGCAGACTATTGCAAATCAAAGAACATCAATGCAAACAGCGTCGTGGTAAAAGGCAGGCCTGAAGACGAGATTTTAAAATATTCCAAAAATCACCACATTGACCTCATAATCATGGCAAAGAGGCGCAAAATTCCAGGAATCGGGGGAATGTTGCATCTTGGAAGCGTCTCAAGAAAAATCTTGGAGACATCTAACAAGCCGGTTTTGATTTTGGAATAATTGCTTGCAAAAATTATCTGCGGGCTAAACGCGTCTTGTTTTATCCGCTTGGTGTCAGGTCCACCTGCGGGACAGTTGTCTGCGCCGGTGTGGTTGCCTCATACGTTGGATATTGTCTTACACCCCATGGACTCATTCCGAGAAAACCACTCTCGTTGAATATGTTATTTGGGAACGTCCTGATGTTGGTGTTAAAGTCCCTGACTCCGTCATTGTAGTAAGTTCGCGCAACTGCGATTCTGTTTTCGGTTCCTGCAACCTCGTCCATTAGTCTTGTGACTGTCTGGTCTGATTTCAAGTCAGGATACGCCTCGTATGTGAGGATGATCTTGCTTAGGGCCTGCTCGATTTGGTTGCTCAGCTCAACCCTGCCCTCGGTGCTGGTGGATGCCTGCCACTGGGAGCGAAGCCTCGTTACATCTTCTAGTGTTTGTTTCTCAAACTGCATGTATCCCCTGACTGACTCGACCAGATTTGGAATCAAATCATATCTTCTTTGCAGCTGCGCGTCCACGTCTGCTGCCAGCCGTTTTACGTTTTCGTCCTTTACCTGAACTGCATTAAATCCTGAAAAGTACATTCCGTATAACGCGGCAATTATTATCACAATTATCGCCACTGCGGCGATTATTCCGATGACTGCCTTGCTTACCATGAATCTAGTTGTCCTTGTTCAGCCAAATAAACCGTATTGACTACCGTCCGGCTCCCCCGCCACCGGACCTGCCGCCTCCGCCTCCAAAGCCGCCGCCTCCGCCCCTGCCAAAGCCCCCATACCCTCCGACGAAAAATCCGCCAGATCTCCTGCGGCGAC
>CAZCWI010000097.1:1800-5254 GCA_964502325.1 uncultured Candidatus Nitrosotenuis sp.
TTAGAATCGAAAACGCCAACGGGAACGCTATGAACAACAGAATCATCGCAATCTGCTGATAATCCAGCTCGTCGTCCTGCGGCGGTCTTGACTGTTGGTAATTGGGATCGTCACTGACATAGCCGATTCTGTCCCCTAGGGCAATCACGGTGTCTAGGAACGCCTGATCAAAGACCTTGGCATCCCCCAAGTTCTCATATGACTCCCTTGCTGGCACCAGGTACGAGTCCAAAATCACGCCAGCCGTTCCGTCGGTTATGTCTCCTTCCAGCCCCCTGCCTACCTCTATTCTCATGGAGCCGTTTGCCGCATCTCGTTCCAGTGAAAACAAAACCAGCACGCCGTTGTCTTTTCCTTTCTTGCCGATTCCGACCGTGCCGTCAAGCGGGACCTCGTTGAAAAGATAGTTTGCAAGCGTGTCTCTGTCGGTTATCTCCTGCCCGTTCTTTTTTATTTCATGACCTGAAAAGCTTGGAATCGTGTAGATGATTATTTCTGCAGACGTCGAGTCGTCAACTCTTCTCAAATAGTTGTCTATTGAGGACTCGTATTCTGGACTGATTATGCCTGCCCTGTCGTATACGTACGTGGAGCGCGACCCCTTGGCTTGTGAAAATGCCGGAACCACAGCTGACGTGATCAGTATCAAAAGAAACAGAGAAGCTACTATCTTGCGCACGATGTATAGTTTGAGCCGTAATCACATAAACCTTGGTCTGAGTTTCAAATTGCACAAAACAAAACCAGCACCTGTCAATCTGCATTTTGTGATTAGTTTGGATTGGGCGTCAGTTTTTCATCAAGCAATGCCTGAAACACAGAATATGGCTGCGCCCCTGTCAACTGCGTGCCCTCGCCCTGACCAATCACGATAAACGTCGGAGTGGATGTGGCACCGTTTCTCATTGCGATGTTTTTGTTTTCCTTAACACGGTCTTCATACTTGCCAGAGTCCAGGCACTTGCTAAATGCGTCAGAGTCCAACCCTTCCAGCTTTGATGCCAGCGACTTGATGTTCTCTGCCTTTGCCCACCCGTCGTTTTCATGTCCCTGGTTTTTGTACATAAAATCATGGTACTGCCAGTACAGCCCCTGCTCTTCTGCGCAGTAGCTTCCTGCATGCGCCTTGATCGAGTCGGGGCCTATGAATGCAAAGTCCATGTAGATGAGCTTTACCTTGCCTGAATCGATATAGTTTTTCTCAATTAGCGGCTTTGTCTCAAGGTTCCATTTTTGGCAAAAGGGACATTGATAGTCGCCAAACTCTATGATTGTCACAGGTGCGGACTGGGTGCCAAGAACTGGGGATCCCTTTGTCGTGTCAATCGAGCCGCTCCTGGCTTTAAAATCTACGCCGCTGTTTGCTGCAGCTGCTACTCCTATGATGACTATGGCGATAATGCCTAAAATGACAAACTTTGTCTTGCCTGACTTTTTGCCAGGACTGCCTTTTGCCTTGTTCTTTCCCACGAGTTTGGTTTTTTTGCTAGTCTAAAAAACATTATCAGCCTTCTGGCCAGTTGGAATCTACATTTTAAAATACAAAACTTCGTACTTTTTCACCTAGTGCTGGTTCAAACAAAATTTAATCAAAGGTTATAATCAAAACAAGCCCAGTATCATTGGCAAAAATGAAACAATCCAAAAAACTAATCATAATAATCGCAATAGGCATATCTGCTGCGCTTGCAACATATTTTGCTCCAGTGCAAAAAGAGGTGACGATAATTCCAATCACTCCTCAGGATGAGGAAATGTCAGATGCGCTTGGTGTGGCGCAGCGGTACGTTCCAACGAGCCCGACATTTGCATTTGATGGGGACATCAATACGCTAAAGACAGAATACGTCGGTGCGACAAAGTCGATACCGCCGCAGCACATGATTCACGCAACGTTTGAGTCATCGCACGGAGGGTTTGGCAACCGGGAAGGCCAAATGATAACCCAAGTGATCACGCCGCACGAAATGAACATTATGGTGTCTGAAGGAACCGTGATCTCTGCAGTGACCGATGACATCTGGGATGAGCTAAACCACCAGTACGTGCTAAAGGGGCCGGCAGAGGAAACCACCGGCGCAAATCCAAAACAGACTGCAAACCCTGCGTCCACACACTGCTTTGAGAACGGCGGCACCATACAGATCCGAGGCGACGGCGAGTCTGCACAAAGCATGTGTGTCCTGCCAGGCGGTTCTGAATGTGAGCAGTGGCAGTACTTTAGGGGCGAATGCAGTCCAAAGAAAACACCGTAATTCTTTTTATTTTTTTAAACCTTGAATGTTTGTAGGCGTTTTAAGCTGGCCTGTTTATTGCTATTTTTGATTTGAAATAATCTTTTCTTATTCATGTAAAAATAAAAAAAGAGTACTCCGTTATTGGAACGGATCAATGAACGGGCAATTCACTATGTGGTCTTTGTCCATTGGCCTTGCCAAACTCACATCGATTTTTCCGTCGCTCTTCAGCGCGTTGATGTCGTCTAGATTTTCAAGAATCATTGCAGATGGCTGATCTTTCCATCCGATCATGAATATTCTCCACATCGGTGAATAGTTTGCGTCGCCTGGTGCTGCTGCCGCAATTCCTGCCTGGAATCCCATCGGGCCTGAGCCTTTTACGCCGTTCATGAACTGGTATAGATCGACTGCTGCAGAATTTGCAATTAGTCTGGCTGATGTTGGTGAACTCACAACCCCCATCATCTCAGCTGGCATCTCCGGCGTGGCATCAGTTACGATGTAGTAAATGGTTCTGCCGTCTGGACCCCAGCCCCTGTGGGCAACAAATGTCACCGTCATCTTTTTTGTATCGATGTTGGTGATCTGTCCTCCAACATACGGCGTCTCATCGGAGATGTCCTTATCTTCTCTTACCTGCAGCTGTCCTCCAGGCCACATTATCTGAGGCATGTTGATTACTACTGGCAGATCAGTTAGTGTTATCTTGCCTGCTTTTTCTGCTGCCATGATCTTTTCTTCAGAATCTAGAGTCTCTGCTTTTGCTCCATTATTCCATGTTACATGAGTGTGTGATGTCAGTGCACTGTAGGTTTCTGGCTGTGCGGGAGTGCTTGTAAAGATCTCGCCTTGGAATCCGTGAATTCCCTCACCCTTGACTCCGTTGGTAAAGATGTATGTCTTTGATAGCGCCTCTGCAGGAGCAGTTGCCAGCAGTGGTGCAAGTTCTACCTTCCATCCCTGTTTTTCAGTTATGATATCGGCATGCTTTTGCTCACTTGAATCAGTTATGATATAGTATACTGATTGTCCGTTGTACCAACCCTTGTGAAGAGGTATGGTTGCTGGAACGCTTGTTCTTGAGAGTTTTAGTGCGTACTCTGACGATTTCATCATCTCATCGGACATAATCTTGTCAGACATTTTCTTATCTGACATGATCTTGTCAGACATTTTCTTATCTGACATGATCTTGTCAGACATTTTCTTATCTG
>CAZCWI010000098.1:0-5188 GCA_964502325.1 uncultured Candidatus Nitrosotenuis sp.
TGTAAAGTTCTTGATTAGTGGCCGATTTGATTTGAATTTCTTTAGTTTTTTGTCTATTGTGTCATCGAATGGTTGAATTAGCCACAAATTTACTCTTTTAGAATTTCATCTACATGCTTGAGATATTCCTCAGGAGTGTAGACCTTGCCCTTTATTTTACCAGATTCAATTAGTTTTATTTTTTTTTCAATTTCCGGTCTTAATTTTTCTTGCACTTTGTGTGCTTTTTGCATATGTTACAATAGTGTCTTTTCTATATAAAGACAAGTGCGTAATGTGCAAATCTCTCAAACATCGCTTGTTAGAATCTCATTTTTTTACTTGGCAAAGTTCTTGAAAATCTAAAAAGCGGGCCAGAAGGGCTTCGATCCCTTGACCACTGGATTAGAAGTCCAGCACTCTATCCAAGCTGAGCTACCGGCCCAAGGATTCCAAAAATTTTTGCCATATTAAGGGTTTAGCCAAGTAGACTGATTGGTTAAGTTCCACCGTATGATATTGTCTGGGATGACGAAAAGATACAAGTCATAGAAGAGCTCGATTCTAAAAAGATCATGGAATCAAAGTACGACCTCAATTTGCAAAATGTTTGTCAATACTAAAAAAGACGAATTGATCAACCCAGACGAATATGCCAAAAAACACCTAACGGCAATTCCTATTGCAGCATTACTTGTTAACCATATTCTAACAACAACCTCGTGCCTGCGAGGTGCTTCTTTTCTTCCTCTACCAACCTCTTTCCTGACCCTCTTTTTTCTTTTTTATAACAAAAAATCAGAAT
This sequence comes from uncultured Candidatus Nitrosotenuis sp., assembly GCA_964502325.1. Lineage (GTDB taxonomy): Archaea > Thermoproteota > Nitrososphaeria > Nitrososphaerales > Nitrosopumilaceae > Nitrosotenuis. The sequence goes on from CAZCWI010000098.1 coordinate 785, forward strand.
ATGTGATAACTTCGTTGAATCGAAGTTGAAATAATTTTGCGTGGATTATTTTTGTTGATCTGAACACAATTTTTTATAGTCCGTTTTTATGATCTAGTTGTTGATAACTGTAGCCATTATTGATGATGATGACGACACAGTACAGGTTTTTGCAGAATGTTTAGAATTCCTTGGCGTCAAAGTTGTTTCGGTAGGATATGATGGAAAACAAGCCGTTGAAATCTATAAAAAACATCGACCAGACGTCTTGTTTCTGGATTTGATGATGCCTGGATATGATGGAATTTACGGTCTAAAGGAAATCAGAGCAATAGACCCACAATCCAAGGTGATCATAGTTTGCGCAGATTTGACGGCAAAAGATGAAGAAGAATTAGACAAACTAAAACCTACCAAGATCATCTTCAAGCCTTTTGATGTGAAAAAATTAAGAGTAATGCTTGACGAGATAACAAAAACAAATTCCTATGCAATTGATCCAATCGATAACACGAAAAAGGCACTTGTCAGTTTTACCGTAATGGAAACATTGCTCCAAATTGGACCATCCATATCCAATGAGGTCGGAAGCCGTTTGTATGCCAAGTATCACTGCTATTTTTCTGACTGTCTTGAGCATCCAGAATATCTTAAAGATGTTCTTCAGGAAATATTTGGGAATGGCTCAAACGCAGTAATAAAAACGATCAAAGAAAAACTTGCAGCATATGAAGATCAGCAGCCAATATCCAATTTCCTAATTATCATGAGTAAATAATTGCAAGCCACTCTTTTGTTATCTGGCAAAAAATCTCTCGTGTATTTGCTTACGGGAGTAGCAGCTGTCCTGATAGCAGCTAATTATTTTGGGGAAAACTATGCCGTACTTGCTTCAAGCTTTTTGAATTTAGCAATTACAATCCCGTTGACAATTGTCTCAGTTACATTATTGGCCAAGGATGGAATTAAGGGAATTTTAGGGAAGGCATGGATGTGTTTTGCCTCGTTTGTAATTTTGTGGTTTGTTGCTGAGAGAATCTGGATGATCGATGAGTTGGTTTATCACAATAATCCCTGGCCGTCTGAAGCAGATTTTTTTTGGCTAGCCGGCTATCCCATTTATTTTGTTTTTGCAGTTTTTTATCTAAAGCCATTTAGAAGTTCAATTTCAACCAAGTTGACAGCATCTGCAATAGGCCTTACGGCGATGATAGCTGGATTTTTGATATATTATTCCAGTTTGCAGCAATCAAACCTGTCTGCCTTTGACACTTTGCTTGGCCTTAGCTACCCAATAGCAGATACCATCTCTCTTGTGCCAATCATCATTGGCTTGGTTTTGTTTCTTAGGGGACAAGTGAGCTTTCTTTGGTCTTGTTTGTTCTTTGGGATGCTGTGCTTTGTGATTGCAGATTATGGGTTTCTCTTTCTTTCATTGGATGGAACCTATCATACTGGCCATCCAATCGACATTGCGTATCTGTGGGCTTATCTTTTCTTTTTATCTGGATCCTGCAATTATCTTAGAATATTCAAGAAGCAAGACCAAGAGAATAGGTTCAATGATCAAGACAGGCTTCGTTAAACTAATGCGCAAGAATAATCCTGTGACTCAATAATTATACTCAAACTAATCTTGTATTCCCAGACCTATCCGATGATTCATTTGAGAAAGAATCTGTAGCATACCTTAGAGCAAAAAATCCACACTTGAATTAATTTGCGAGAAAATCATATGTTGAAACTTTTGCCTTGTCAACACTAATCATATTAAGGGTTCCCTTGAAATAATCAGTAGCAGAGCTTAAGAACAAGTTAATTTTTTGAAAATTATTGAAGTGTCTCATCTTGCTGTCACTAGTAGTTTTATCTGGAATGGCGTCTTTTGCATATGCAGACGATGCTCCAGGCAAAGTCACAACAAGCAAACAAACTACACTCTCAAAGAATCTGGCAAATGACCCAGTCGCACAAGACATTCTAAAAAAGATAGAACTTACAAAGCAATGGATTGCAGATCTAGAAAAAGCGGACTATGAAAAACTTGAAATCAAAAAAGAACTAGAAGAAAAGCGAGCTGCAGCATTAGAGAATCTGAATCGCGACCTCAAAGAATGGGACGTGTTGTGGAGTGAATATAGCTCACGTGCAGCCTTTGAGAAATTCACACTTGACAAACCGTCTGGGGTAAAAGAGGTGTTCTGGGATGCATTTGAATACAAAGAGATGAAAGTAAAGGCTGGAAAGGACGCACTGAAGAAGGTGATTGCAGACGGAGGCACCCTGCTTGAGGCAAGATCTGCATACCTTACGGCTGCAGAAACTAAAAGAATTGAGATAATCGAGGCAAACGCGCAGTTTAACGTAAAGCATAATCTGGCTTACTACAAGCAACAGATCCTCTTTGACACACAAGGCAAGTTCATAAACACTGCAGAAACGGTGGGAAAATTGAATCTGTACTACACCGACTATAAGGCAAACCCTGCATATCTTGCAGCAAATCCCGATGACAAACTTGCATATGATGCACTTGGGAAGACAACCCCCGACACTGAATGCCGCAAAGGATATGTCGTGATACATAGATTCCATGCAAACGACTATGCGTGCGTGACAGAATCTACTGCAGAAATGTGGATTAGGCTGGGAATTGGTGAAATTCAGGGCAGTACCATGACACTACATGGCGAATCCGAGTCTGCCAAGACAAGTCCGCTGACTGCCTGCAAGGAAGGCTACAATGTATTGTATGTCTTGTCGACAAAAGAATTTTCCTGCGTCATGAAGTCAACTGCAGACGAATGGGTCAGCCAAGGAATTGCAACAATTCCTGATGCTGGACAATACATCTTGGACCAAATCAAAGAAAGAGACACTAGAACCATAATCTATGAAATTAACGAACGAATCAAACTGGTCAATGATGAGGCATCTCTCAAAGAAGTTAACCTGATAAAGCACTATGACACTTTGTACAAAAATGAAGAGATGCAGTCAAAAAACGCTGAAAAACTGGTTCTCCTGAAAATTCAATCAAACAGCACACTGACGAAAAAAGAACAAAGCGATAACATCATGGCAGTCAGAAACCAGTACAAGTCTTCCATGGAAAAAATCCTTGCCGATAAAATAGACTCGCTAGATGAATTAAAAAAAGAGATCGACGTCAAAGTATCTAACATTGCAAAAGAGTACGATGACAATCCGAAAATAAAGATAGTTTGGAATTCTGATTTATCTAGCTATGAGGCTATTTCAAATCCTTAAGGTTGGATGATTACTGAAACTTTTAGCTCTGTTTCCAGACATATCCAATGGTTCAATGCTATGGTTTTGTCAACGGAATTTCAAAAAGTAACATTTTGTAGCACACTTTAAAAACATCTAGAAAACAGGATTTTTATTGCAAATTAACACTAGCTATTTTTCCATAATCCTTGGATTTCTAGTTGTCATATCACTAACTTCATCAAGTTATGCATTGGAAACCGACACTATCAAAATGCCACTTGCCAAAGTCACGCCTACAATAGATGGCAAATTCACTTCAGAAAACGAATGGAGTGATGCCAAGACTGTCCGTTTTCAGTCAAACGGTCACGACTTTTACATGCAGGTAAAGCATGATCCTGACTATGTCTATTTCATGTTTGATGCAGTCGACTTTCGCGCTGATCCAAAAGACGACTCCACCTCGGTTCGATACCAAGGACTAGTCTGCCTTGACACTGAGGGGGATAGGACTACCACTCTGCAGGCAGGAGACTATTGTTTTGTGCAAACCGCATTTAACGAATTTGGGAGACTGGTAAGAACTGAAAACGCTGAACTCAAGTATGCAGAAGGTGTGGAATCTGAAAATAACGAGATGGTACACAACTATCAATCAGAGTGGGGCTTTGGCAGTGAAAACGACAAGTTTGAGGGAGCACGGGATCATCTTACATACGAACTCAAAGTTCTAAAAAAATCCTTCCCACTTTCTGATGATTTTGGTCTTAATTTTAGAATGTATTTTGGTAGTGCGCACGACGACCTAGTCCAACTGACTGACGGCGTTGCATGGCCGCTTACATCTGACAAAGATAATCCATCCACATGGGGCATCATGGCTTCAACAACGTCCTCTAATCTTATTGTCTCACCACTACAACAGTTCAAGTCTGGAATACCAATAGATGAAATTCAATGCGAAGAAGGATTGCAACTAGTCATAAAATCAAGCAATGGTAATCCTGCATGCGTAAAACAAGAAGCGATACAAAAGCTAATCGAACGCGGTTGGGCAAAACCTGATTTAAGAGTCTTGCACTAAGAACAAGAAAATCATACTCTGAAACTTTTGCCAATACTAACTATGTTGAGGATTTTTACAGCCATTTTTTCGAATTTTCATCCCGTATCATCTTGAAGAGAAACTGC
>CAZCWI010000099.1:0-2739 GCA_964502325.1 uncultured Candidatus Nitrosotenuis sp.
CAGCTATCACACAAACCGTGGCGAATCCCAGCTGATTGAGGATGGCACGTATGATCAGACAGAAAGCGTCTATGAAAAATCCAGAGGGGCGATGCCAAGGGGATGGAGCCCCTAATCGCAGAACGCCGCAAAAAGACGTCTTTAATTCATCGTTTGGATATGTTCAAGTTTTATTTTCTAAAGTCATCTTCTGAATCTTTTTTCTAGTAGTTTCATTGCATACTAACATAACACATGTTGCAAGAGGTCATGTGTTGAATCGCTCCATTACAATATTTGGATCGCTTTTGGTAATTCTTCTAAGCACAGCTGTAATCAACCAGTCCAACGCGGCATCGGTAGGCCCAGTTCAGATTCCCGATGAGATGCTAGCACCCCTAGTTCCAAGCACGCCCCCGCTTACAATAGAGCCAGACCAACTGCCAATAGTCTCGACCATTCCAGTTCCGTCCTTGTTTACAATTAACAAAGTAAAGTCAGGGCTGGTCGCATCGGATTCCCTGACAAACGAAACTGCAAACAAAGAGCAGCTCCTTGCAAACCAGCCATACTGGCACTACGGGGGCAGCGCCACGGTCCTAAACGCGCCATACGACATATTCAAGGACTCGCAGGGATTCCACATAGGAGTCCAGTCCCTATCTGACGGAGAGTGGGCAGGGTTTTACGGAGTAACTCCGAACACGGATGCCATGGTATTTCACTCTGTAATCACCACAGACAGAAGGACAATTCCAAATCCCCAGACGTTTTACAGTAACGGGCTGTATGTTCAGACAGCGTCAATCTCAGACGTAAACTACGTCACCTGCTTCTCAGACACAAGCGCGTTTGGAACTGTCTGGGCGGTGTTTTCGGCAACCGGCAACGCCGGCGGGGCTACGGAGTTTACCAGACTGTGGTACGACCCAAGTGCAGACCAGCCGCTTACGCGTGACTGCACCATAGTGACAAACGGCGACAACTACCTCAAGGTATACTTGGACGGCATCAACGTATACGAAAACAGCACCCTCAGCCTCCAGATGCCAGGGCCGTTTAACGCATTTTTGGAACCGCAGACATCGTACGCCGGAGAAATGCAATACGGAACGTACAAGGACTACTATGCAGTCTCAAGCGAGATTGTCCAAGTCACCAACATCCCGTCGCTTGCGGCAACGGCAAGGCTGGTTGACTCGACGGGGCACGAGCTTGCAAAATCACAAGTGTCATCTGGCACTGCGAGCTTTAACATAGGAAAGTACCACATGCCGCTTGCAGCGTACATCAAGGTGTATGATTCAAACGACATCCAGTTGATCTCAACAGAAAACCCAATCAGCATCTACGGCGGGGACACATACAAAGTCAAGTTTGTCTTGAATCTGCGCTAGTCCCATGACGCATGTTGGAATTAGCAGACGTTGCAATTGCGTCTGATTTTTTCACAGCACATGTTCTGATTTATTTTAAAAAGTTAGAGATACGTTGTTATTTTCACATTGGCAGGTTTACAGATAGACCTTTTTTGAGTTCAACTTTCTCTCAAGCTTTGCTGCCACGTCGTCTAGTGCCAGGATGTTTGCCTCAAGATAGTTTGAGAGGTGAAACATTGCGCCGTATTTTTCCCCGGCTTTGGTTATCAGGTTGTTTTTCTCAAGCACCGCAAGGTGGTGCTGGATTGCCTTGTAGTCCAGATTCATTTCAGATGCAAGCTGGTTTGCATTAAACGGCCTGTCAGACAATACGGATATGATTTTCAGTCGGGTGTAGCCTCCGCGAGTCCCAGCAAACACGTACAGCAAAAGACGGCGTGCGTCACGATCAGGCATGCGCAAAACGGCAGATGATCGCATCCTTACCAGCCTGCGTATCTCAACTAGTTCCATGCAATATGCAGAATCGCACGATTGCATAAAACACTATTTCCAAATCACCTCCAAATGCAACCCAAAACGATCCAAGGCGGGAAAGCAACTAACGCTTAAATTGACAACGGGACTAGCTGAGTCATTATGATGCCAGCACGTGGCTACGACATGACGCCAACAATGTATTCGCCAGACGGGAGAATATACCAAGTAGAGTATGCCATCGAGACGGTAAAGCGAGGCACGCTTGCAATAGGGATCAAGGCAAAAGACGGCGTAATCATGGCAGTAGAAGAAATACCACGAAAGCTCCAGGCAGCAGGAGTCACTCAGAAAATATTCCAAGTTGACGATCATATAGGAGTTGCAGCGGCAGGATACATTCCAGACGCAAGAACCCAGGTGGATGACGCGCGCACGTTTTCGCAAAGCCACAAGCTCATTTACGACGAGCAAGTAGACGTGGAAACAGTCGCAAAGCACTTGGCAGACAAGTGTCACCAATACACCCAGTATTCAGGTGTCAGGCCGTTTGGGGTTGCTCTAATCGTTGCAGGAGTAGACCAGCGTGGAAACATCATATACGTTACAGACCCTAGCGGAACATTTCTTGCATATGCCGCAGTCGCAATAGGCGCAGGCTCTGAAGATGTAAACGCGTTTTTGGAAAAGAACTACAAAGACGAGATGTCAATTGAGGAGGCATCCGCACTTGCAATTGCCGCAATAGACATGAAGGGCGAGCAGAAGGAAGAATCAAAGCACATCAAGATGGCAAAGATCACCGACAGCAAAAAGACCCTAGAAAAGATATCAGACGCAGACGTGGAAAAATACGCCAAGATAGCAAAAGAAAAGTATCCAAAATCATCATAATTTTAGAATC
>CAZCWI010000099.1:2839-4981 GCA_964502325.1 uncultured Candidatus Nitrosotenuis sp.
TCACTTCCTACCTAATCAACAAGCTAAATAGGTCAGCTAGCAACATACGGGCAAATGACGCTACGCAGTGATTGCTTTTGGATAAATTTACATTTCACCAAAAATATTATAGCGTTATGAAGCAAATTCATAGTAAATTGAGGCTCAAACTAATCGGCATCAACAGTTCAGGCACGTTAGATGTAGTGGGGTCATGATGGCAAAGCAGCAATATCGCTCTGAGATAGGCATACTAGGCGACATTTTGGGCGTAATTGCAGACTCTGGGAGGAACGGGGTCGCAATATCGACAGTGTCCAGAATGGCAAACGTTTCGTACAATTCCATAAATGAAAAATGCCAAAAACTAGTCGACGCAAGTCTTGTAGAGTCGGTTAGAGACGGCAGGGGATGCATTTTTTTCATAACAGAGAAAGGAATCGATTTCCTAGGACAGTTGCGCAAGTTTACAGATTCCATGAAATCAATGAACATCAGGTATTGAGAGATTTTTGACGCAAAACGAAGGCGAACCTACAAAATTCATACGAGAATTAAAAGACAAGTCAAGCCTGCTGGTATTCTACGAGGACCACAACTATGCCAGATCACTTGGATTTCTTTTCTTAGACAGTGGAATAAAAAACGACCAAGTGTGCCTCTATCTTTCTTGCGAGCCCGTCCAGGACACGGAGGAGAGAATGGCTTCTGCGGGAATAGACGTTGCGTCATCCAAGGCAGACAACTGCCTGAAAATTTGCAACATAGCCAACCAGAAAAGAGATCAGATCACAAAGACAATCGAAGAGTTTGTGAAAAACGGAAAAGACTGCCTGCGAATCATAATACAGCACGACAGGTTCACCAGGGCGCAGCAGTACGATCTGTTGCTAATCGAGGAATTCATCCAGACGCTCTTTGACGCACATGACATTTCCATCCTAAGCATATACAATACGGAGTTTATGGACGACGCAAAGTTCATGCAGCAGGTAATCAACATACACGAGTATACAATTTTTGCGCCAGGCTTTGGGAAGGGAATCGTAATCAAAACAAAGTGACGCTTGGAAAATTCCAGCCATCCAGAATTGATTCCAGAGGATTAATACAAATTATAGATGATCAGTACCCAGTCTAATGGGTCTTGGAAGCTATTGGGGCGAGGTAATCGAGGTATTACGCGAAATAATCCCAATTTATGACAAGGTAAACAAGTACATCTCGCTTGGAAAGGACACGGAGCACAGGAACAGGGGCATAAAGGGAAGGGTAAACCCGGGTGATTCCATCCTGGATGCAGGCTCGGGCTTTGGCAACATGTCAAAGACTGCAGAAAAAATCTGCGGCGGCAACCTGTCAATTACGCTTTACGACCCGCTTGTTCCAATGCTAAAAAACACGAGTGAGTATTTCCAAAAAACCCCCGACATGTCGTGCGGAGTCTTTGAGCACATACCGTTTAAGGACGGACAGTTTGACGCAGTCCTGTGCGGGTACTCGCTGCGAGACGCAATAAATCTCAGAATCGCGATTTCAGAAATCCACAGGGTTTTAAAAAACGGCGGCCGCTTTGTGATAGTCGACCTGGGAAAGCCCGACAGCGCAATAATTCGCGCAGGCGTTTCATTTTACCTCAGGGCGATTTTGCCAATAATTGCATTTGCGGCAGGAGGCAGGCTTGGGCTGAAATTTGGAACGCTGTATGGGACGTTTAAGCGATGGCCGCAAAACAAAAAACTAGAGTCGCTCATTTTAGAAAAGTTCTCCCGCGTTGAGTTTGATACGGACCTCATGGGCGGTGCAATAATGGTTGCAGCTTACAAATGAAAAAAACACTCATTCTTGTAAACATCACTGGCCTTTTGATTGGCATATCATACGGAATACATAATCCAATTGTTCCAATATTTGCAAAAAACGATCTTGGTGCATCATATGCAGATCTTGGACTAATTGGTCTTGCAAATTTCATTCCATACATATTCATTCCAGTTTTTGTCGGGGTTTTGCTTGGTAGATTCAACAATGGGCGTCTCTTGTCACTTGGAATCATCATAAATTCGGCATCCGTGTATTTGCTTTCGCTTGCAAGGTCTGTTCCTGAGGTAATGGCACTTAGGGCAATGACTGGAATAGCGCATGCATTCTTTTGGCCACCCG
>CAZCWI010000100.1:0-4907 GCA_964502325.1 uncultured Candidatus Nitrosotenuis sp.
GAACAAGAAACGATATTTTTCTCCCAATGCTTTTTGGAGTTTCTCGAGGCCTCCAAGCGAATCCTTTACCTCCTGTATTGCAATAATGTCAAAATTTTTGCAGACTTCGTTGATGTAGGATATTGCGCGGTCTTCCTTGTCCTTGTTGAAGTTTCGAATGTTCCAAGTCAGCATCCTGAGATTTGTTTTTGTAGACGGCGGTATTTTTGCGTCAGAAATTCTTTCTCTCAGATTTTTTAGCTCTGTCTTGATGTCTGCCATGTTATTTGTCGTCTGGGAAAATCGATGACGTGGACGGCTTTGTTGTAGCCATCATGTATCCAATCCAAGATATGACCCCAAGTATTCCGCCTGCAATCATCAGAACTGACAGCTGCAATACAATCGGGCTCCATTCGGAGAGCATGAGCAAATACGCATATACAAAGAACGCCACTATGCACGCGCAAAATATGAAAATTCCAGTAGCTTTTCGCCTTGACATTAGCTAAAACCTCGAGCGGAGTAATTTAATTTAAACTAGTATTCGAACTCGATTGCCATCAAAAACGCGTCTTCACCGTCGCGATAGTACGCCTTGAGCCTCTGCTTTATAGAAAAACCCAGTTTCTCGTACAGCCTCACAGCGTCAGTGTTGCTGCATCTTACCTCAAGGTACAGCTCGTCGCACCGCTTTTCCTTTATTCCGTTGATTGACTCTTCGATTATTGCAGAGCCCACTCCCTTCTTTCGGTGCTCGTCAAGCACTGCGACTGAGACCACGTGCCCTTTTTTTACAAATCCAAGTTTTTTAAAATTGGAAAATCCGTATTCTGTCTTGCACATGATGTACCCGACGGCCTTTTTATCTAGTTCCGCAACCAAAAACGCCTCTGGCAGTTCCGCAAGAAGGCTCTCGTAGAAATAATCAGAGTAATGCTCAGGCAGAGTTTTCAGGTTTATTTCCATCACGGGGATTAGATCGCCGGGCTGGCATCGTCTGACAACATAGTCGCCCACCTGCCTGTTGATTATCTGCATTGTTATGATCCCAATACTAGAATATTTAATGTTAAAGCAGAATACTATTCGAAGTTATTAACAAGATCAGAAACGCGCGCTAGTTTAGAAGCACTATGGTTTTGCTCATCAGATCTTTGGTCGGGATTACAGTGCTCTCGTTTTTCTCGTTTGTCACTATTAAATACATCAGATGAGACGCAGTCACGGTGCCGGTGATTTCCCCGATTCTGACCTTTTGCCCAACCTTGAGCAGCGAGCGTTGGTTTGATGCCCCTGTTATCGATGCTGGGATTATGTCCTTTAGAGCAAATCCAAGGCCGACTGCGATTGCCGCGCCTATTGCGATTGCAATGCTCCATGAAAACGCAGATACCAGTATTGGGATTATTGATTCTCCCACTCCAAGCTGTGTAAAGCCTATTGCAAAGACCAGGCCGTACAAGACTGCCTTTATCACAGGAGTGATGAATTTCGGGCTGCCTACGTGGTGATCCAGCAGTTGGTGTTCCACCCAACGAGTGACAAAGTTGACAACGATTGAGCCGATTACTATTATGAGAACAAATGCAAGCAGGTTTGGAACCCAGAGCCACAGGTTTGTCAGAGCAGACGTAAGCTGGTCAAACTGCATTGCGTTTACTGCTGCCACTATGAAAAACAGGTAGACAAACCAGCGTATGGTGGCAGAAATGAGTCGTACGGAGTCAAACTTGTCTGATAATCCTTCTAGTATTTGTGAATCGTGAGCTTGCTGGCGGGTTTTCTGCAAGATGTTTTTTGTGACCTTGGTGACAACCCTGCCGACAATCTTTCCGGCTATAAAGCCAATCACGAGCAGAATTGTTGCGGCAATTATCTTCGGTATGCTGCCTGCCACGCTTATGGCAAATTCAGTCAGTGCGTCCTGTGTAGGGCTGTAAATTTCTGAGAGCGGATCGGATTGCGCAAAAGCTGCGTGACTTGCAAATAGGGTAAGTGAGAATAGTGCTGAGAAAAGCAGTGCTTTTTGTTTTATAGAGCGCATTCTTTAACGCAGCCGGCAGAGTCGATTTAAACGCAGCCGCTAAATTTTTCTACACTAGAGTTTTTTATTTATTTGACAAGATCTGCAGTCTGCGCGTTCCAACTGGAGAAATTCTCAGATAACAATTAATGCGTACGTGAGCCACTTAAGGTAAATGAGCGAGCCCACGCAGGAAGAGGTAATCGGCACAGTTTCTTCGCTTTTTGATGTCAGGGAAACAACCGTGACTCTTGAGAAAATGGAGTTTGAGATTTCGGATCTAGACTTTAAACAGAAATTCGTTTTGCTTGCGCAAAAGATGGAAAAGATGGGCCTTGCTTGTTTTATCAACAAGTCGCAAGGAAGACTGCTAATCCAGGTAAACCGCCTGCCTCCGCAACGGCGAGGCTTTAAGCTGATTCCAAAATCATGGACACCGAGAATACTCTTTGCAATAGTGGTGTCGTTTGTGATGGTTGACGGATACTATAGGACCCTTGGCGTAAACAGCGTCATCTTCATAGGGGATCCGTTTGATTTTGCCATCCTGTACACGTTTTCCCTTGTCGGAATTTTGGGTGTGCACGAGGCAGGCCACATCATTGCGGCTAGGATTCACAAGCTGCACACGAGCTGGCCTTATTTCATACCGGGAATACCAGTCTTTGGAATACCCACGTTTGGCGCACTCATCCAGTCCCGCAGCCTCACCATCAACAGAGACATTTTGTTTGACGTCGCAGTCGCGGGCCCGATTGCAGGGCTTGTCATCACCATCATAGTGTCATTTTACGGCGCATACACGTCACCGATTTTGGACGAGTCGACAATTGGCGACTTTCATTTGGAAAAACTAAACGACAACATTTTGATGAAGTTAGCTCTAAGCGCGTACGGCAAAGGCGGCCCCAACACGGAGGTGATAATGTCGCCAATTTTGTTTGCAGCGTGGCTTGGGTTTTTGATTACGTTTCTAAATTTGCTTCCGGCATGGCAGCTGGACGGGGGTCATATGGCACGCGCAATCTTTGGCCAAAACATACACAGGTTTGCGACATATGGAAGCGTCGGGGTCTTGTTTCTCCTAAACTATCAGTTTATGGCAATGTTCATTTTGATTTTCAGCATCAGAAACATGAGCGCAAGGCCGCTTGATGATGTATCTCCGCTTTCAAAAAACAGAAAGATTCTCTACATAGGAGTCATAGTAATCGCAATACTGTGCGCGCCGTTACCAGACTCAATTTGGCCCAAGTAGTATTCGCGAGCCGTCTGGAACTATTGAAACTTTTTGTCTTGCTCCCTGGACCTTTAACACGTGATCAAGTGTCTCCTTTACGCCGTCAAACGAAAGCACGTTGAGCTTCTTTAGGTAGAATTCCGGCAAAACGGAAACAAGTCCGATTTGGATCTTTTTTTGGATTTCGGTAAGATACAAAAGATCCTCCATTCCGTCAACGTATTTTGCTGGCTTTTGAAGCCTGTCTGTGCTCATCCTTCCCTCAACGTACTGCCTTATCGCCTCAGATCCAATCCCTCCCTTGCATTCGCAAAGCAGGATTGCAAGGCCGTCGTCGCGTATTGCAGAATGACAGTTCCAAATCGAGTTAAGTGATTTTCCGAGTGTGTAGTTGCTAGAATCCTTTCCGGTGCTGATCAGAAGAGTTCTGTGCTTTTCTATTTTTTGCACAAACGTCCCAAGCGTCTTTGATGTTTCAAGGGTTTTTGAGGGGTGCCCCACTGACAGATCGGCTATCCCCTTTGGGCTTGCGACTATTTCGATTGCAGATATCTCAAAGGAATCGGTAAAGCTTTTTGCAACCTGCATGCTCTCTGTCTCTTGTCCTGAGATTGGGAGATTTCCGCGCCTTTTCTCGTATGCTGCAAGCATCGTGTCTTTTCCAAATCGTCTTAGCAGTTTGGTGGAAATAGTGTCAAATCCAAAAAGGCCGTCAAACTCCATCTCGCCTACAAACACAAGGTCTGGGTTTGCGCTCTCCATACCCTCAAAGGCCAGAACCTGGCCGTCGGGAGGAAGAATCGATTTTACCAGATTCATGATTTGCCTGTCTGCAAAAATCTTGGGCCGCGGGACTGACTTTTGGGCGCATTTCTCAAAGATCATTCCAAGTGTTTTTCTTACAGAGTCAGTATAGTTTAGGACCACCAAGTCAAGCGGCTTTGTAAGATCAAGCGCGTCAAGCCTTTCAGACACTGCAGGGTCTTGCAAAAGCGGGCTGTCAAACTCTACTTTTTGCTCCAGATTTTCAGCTTTTATATCAAGTACGACGTCGGTTGCACCATAGTTTAACCAGATTTCAGGCACGACTATATCCAGAAAACAAACCAAAATAAATCCAGTATAGTAAATTTTGGTGTGGAATTTGTAAAAGAGTTTGCAACGTTTTTGCACCAAAAAGGCGTAATCCGCTTCGGTGACTTTACACTGGCAAGCGGCAAAAAAAGCTCGTACTATGTGGATTTGAGAACAGTTCCAAGCTTCCCGCACCAGTTCAGGCGCATGATAAAGCACCTACAAAACGCCATATCAGACGAGATAGGCCTTGACAGCTTTGATGCAATCGCATCGGTGCCAACAGGCGGGCTAGTCATCGCGTCTGCCCTTGCACTAGAAACTGTAAAGCCGCTTGTGTATGTTCGAAGTCAGGCAAAAAGCTACGGCACTGGAAAACTAGTCGAGGGCGTGGTAACTGATGGAATGAAAATACTAGTTGTGGATGATGTTGCAACTACTGGCGGCTCTGTCATAAACGGGATTAGGGAGCTCAGAAAGGCAGGAGCTGTCGTATCAGATGCATATGTCATAGTGAACCGCCTTGAAGGGGCGCAAGAGTCACTTGGACAAGAAAAGGTAAAGCTGCACCACATGTTAGATGTTCTC
>CAZCWI010000101.1:0-4884 GCA_964502325.1 uncultured Candidatus Nitrosotenuis sp.
TGGTGGACTGGGAGGGAATTGAACCCTCGACTTCTGCATTGCGAATGCAGCATTATACCACTAAACCACCAGCCCTTGTATTGAAACAGATTGCACCTCTATTTTACTCATTTACTTTGGTAAATCATTATTTTACAGGCAATACATCCCACATTATTGAGCAAAATCAAGGATTCCGCAATGTCTGATAAAGGAAACCTCTCATATTATTGGGCAAAGTCTCACATGGAAATTCTCACTCATTCCATTGACAGATTAAAAAAATCAAAACCGCTCAAGGGGATAACTTTGGGGTTTTGCCTCCAAGTAACAAAGGAAACATCTGTTTTGCTGATTGGTGCAAAAGAACTAGGTGCAAAAGTAGTGGCATGCGGTGGAAACCCGCTTACCACCCAGGATGACGTTGCTGCTTTTCTTGCATCAAAAGGAATTGAAATATTTGCATGGTCAAACCAAACAAAATCAGAATACGATTGGTGCCAATACCAAGTTCTGTCGCACAAACCAGATATTCTAATTGATGACGGGGGAGACCTTAACACAAAGGCACATTTTGACAGAAAATTCCAATCACTCAAAATTATTGGCGCAACTGAAGAAACCACTACTGGGATCACTAGGTACTACTCAATGCAGAGGAAAGGAAAGTTACGTTATCCGATTATCGCAGTAAATAATGCAAAAACAAAGACGATATTTGACAACAAGTACGGCACTGGCCAATCCACAATATCTGGATACTTGCGCGCAATGAATCTGCTTTTTGCCTCAAAAAGAACAGTGGTGTGCGGATATGGTTGGCTCGGTAAGGGAGTTGCCAAAAAATGTGCAGGAATGGGCTCAAAAGTAATAGTTACCGAGGTTGATCCAATAAAGGCGCTAGAAGCACACATGGATGGATTTGATGTGATGCCAATGAGCAGTGCTGCAAAAATTGGCGACATCTTCATCACCTGTACCGGCATGAGGGATGTGATTCAGAAAAAACACCTACTCTCCATGAAAAACGGCGCAATAGTTGGAAACGTAGGACATTTTGATGTTGAAATTGACAGCAAATTTCTGCTGGACCAAACAGTAAGACAGGTAAGACCAAATCTTGACAAATGTGTTTTGCCAAATGGAAGGGAAATACATCTTATCAGCAAGGGAAGAGTTGCAAATCTGATTGCGTCCGGGGGACACCCGCCGGAAATCATGGCACTGTCGTTTTCAAATCAACTGCATTCTATTTTATACATTCTAAAAAACCGCAAAAAAATGCAAAATCTAGTCTACGACGTACCAAAACAAATCGACGACCAAGTAGCTGCGGATGCATTAATCTCAATGAATGTCAAAATAGACCGACTCTCAAAAAAACAAACTGCATACCAGACCAGCTGGTAGCACTATCAAAGCATAATAGCAGGATTTTTGCATAAAAGACAGCTTGACTGTAGATTGCATCATACTAGATTCTCATATCATGACGCCAAAAGGAATTCTAGAAAGAAACATCGTAATAGATGACGGAAAAATTGTAGATTTTACTACCGACACACCACAATGCGATAAAAAAATCAACGCAAGGGGATTGGTTGCAATTCCTGGTTTGATTGACACGCATGTGCATTATGGAGTTTATTCCCCGATAGAAGAGGCTGCAAAGACAGAGTCCCGCGCAGCTGCACTGGGGGGAGTTACCACGATGATGAGGATGTTAAGGCTCGGCCGTTCATACAAGACACACCTTCAGGCACAGCTTACAGCATCCAAATCATCACATTATGTGGATTATTCAATACACGCAACAATATTTGATGCAAATCAGGCAGATGAAATGAAGTACATTACAGAAAACGGAATCACGTCGTTTAAGCTGTACATGAATCTTGGAGGCGAAGTTGGGCATGTATACATGGACATGGATCCTGGTTCGTCAAGCCTGTTTGAATCTCACGTGCAACTGGAAACTGACACGATACGAAAGGTATTGTCAAATGCTGCGCAGCTTAGATGCCCTGTTCTTGTCCATGCCGAAGACTATCAAATGTGTGAATGCGGAATAAAAAAAGCAAAGGAGAACAAAAAAGACGGACTGCCTGCCTGGTCTGAGAGCAGGCCTCCTGACTCGGAGGCAAAAAGCATCAGAAAGGTTTGCGAAATTGCAAGAGAGTACGGGACAACTATGTATTTTGTGCACATTGGCTCAGCTGTGGCACTGGATGCAATTGAGCAAGAAAGAAAAAAGGGAACCAACGTATTTGTCGAAACATGCCCGCATTATCTGACACTGTCTTATGAAAAACAATCTGGATATCTGGCAAAAGTAATGCCTCCAATTAGATCCACATCAGACAAGGAGAAAATCTGGAATGCCATATCTCAAAAGCAAATTAACACGATTGGAACGGATCACGTCGCAAATCAACTGAAACTAAAAGTAAGAGATGACGTCTGGTCGTCCTTGGCAGGATTTCCTGGAATTGGCACGCTACTTCCAATTTTGTTATCAGAAGGCGTAAACAAAAACAGAATCAACCTCGCACAACTAGTTGAACTGACCAGCACAAACGCGGCAAAAATATTTGGAATGTTCCCTCAAAAGGGCTTACTCCAAAAAAACTCAGATGCAGATATCACGCTAATCGACCTAAAAAAAGAGCAAAAAGTAAGCGCTGATTTTTTCGGCGCCTTTTCAGATTACATCGTATACGAGGGATGGAGCCTAAAGGGCTGGCCACAAACCACTATGGTCCGAGGAAGTCTGGTCACAGAAAACATGCAGGTTGTCGGAAAGCCAGGCTATGGACAACTAGTCCGGCGAAATCTAGGCTAGGATATCGAATTTTCCGTTCTCTTTTGCCTTGTATATCACGTCTGGCTTTCTGGTAAAGATTCCGACTTCCACAACTCCTGGGATCTGCTTTATTTTTTGAGAGAGCGGTTTTGGAGTCTTGATTGTGCCAAAATCGCAATCATAGATGATGTTGCCGTTTTCCGTAATGAATGGGTATCCCCGGTCTATCGTTCGAAGTTCCGGCTTGCCGCCAATTTTTTCAATAAATTTTTTAGCAGTGCTCCTTGCGAACGGATGGACCTCTACTGGAACGGTTCTGTTAAAGTATTTTACAAATTTTGTCGAGTCCGCCATGATTATCACGTGTCGTGCAGAAGAAATCAGGATATTCTCTCGCAGTAATGCACCGCCTCCGCCCTTGATCAGATTTCTCTGAGAATCAATTTGATCTGCACCATCAAAGACTGCGTCAATTTTGTCAATCTGGTCTGCTCCGATGATGTGAATTCCGCCCTGCTCTGCGACAAGCTTGATCTGCAAAGACGTTGGGACTGCCCTTATTGCAAGATTTTTTTCCTTGACGTACTTTCCTAATTCCTTTACAAATGCAGTTGCAGCCCTGCCACTGCCTAGTCCAAGTACAGTATCGTTCTTTACAAATTTTAAAGCATCTTTAGACAATGCCGAAATGGCATCATCAAATGACAATTATTCTACCTCAGCTTGCTCTAATTTTGACAGCGTTTTCATTATTTCGCGTTTAATGGAATCAAGATCATCTTCATCGTCCTCAACTTCCTCCGGCTCTGGTATGTTGACAGTTGGCTTTTTCTTTCGCTCTTCTTCTTTGAATTCGAGCTTTGGAGGCTCTTCCCTTATCTTCTTTTCAATGTCGACTGGCTCAAATGCTGGTCTTTGCTCTTCTAGTTTTTGCGGAATTGGCTCTGCAATGGTTTCTTGTTTTGGTTCAGGCTGGATTATTTGCGGTTGTATGATTTCTGGCTGAATTTGCGGAGCGATTGTCTGCACCGGGATTTCAATCGCAGGTGTGATTTGCGGGGTGACAGTAAAGTTTCTTGGAATCTCCGTTAGCGTTGTGATCTCTAATCTTCTGGTCGGCTTGGCAAATGACTGGATTAACTCTTCGATTGTCGGGGAAGTGATGATTTCCTGTTTTTGAATCGCTGGTTTTTCAACTGGTTTTATTTCTGCCTGCTTTGTCTCTACCTTGATGGCCTCTTCTTTTTTGGGCTCCGGCTTTTCAATCTGGACATTTGTAACTGAAATCTTTGATGATATCTCCGTCAGCCTTCTATCAAGTGCGGAAAGCTTTTGATCCATTAGGGTAATCAAGCCGTCTCCGATAGGGCCGAGATCCGGATACTTGCTTGCAGTTTCTAGCTTTTCAATCTTGGCCAGAACGATTCCAAGCTGGTGCTGATACCTTGAGAGCAGCTTGTCTCGCTGAATCTTTGTTAAATCGGAGCTGTCCTGGTATAATCTTGATATTGTTTTTGTAAGGATGTCTTTTTCGATTCGCAGTGATTCGATTTGGCCTTTAATGTGGGCGTTTGCACCTAAAAGAGAAATCTTGCTTCTTGGGAATTTGCCGACTGTTGCCGCGGTGCATGCACCTGCAATGGAACTAATAACTAGAGCAATTTCTTGCATCTATGCGTACCATTTGATCCAAGAGTACTTGCGAATTCTTGCATCTGGAAAACCACAACTTGAACATCTGTGCTGACGCTTGTGATAGGAGTTCTTTCCACATCTTCTACATCGTATATGGGGATGCTTTCTTGACATCAACCCCATCGAAGGAGTTCCTCTAGTCATATATCATCACGCAGGTGGTGGGGAAATCATAACTACGTTGTCCCCTCTCACAACAATTGTTCCGATGCTTTTTGCTTGACCGTCAGCAGGGATCTCCTCTGAGTTGTCAAGTAGCAGGTTCATGTGTTGGTCAAAACCACGAAGATTGCCTCTGATGGTCTTGCCGCCTTTGAGTTTGATTAAAACTACCTTATCGATGCTCTCGTCCAGTACTTTTACTGCCATGTCGACTGACATTTAATTCACTTATTGGCTCTCCTAAC
>CAZCWI010000102.1:0-4877 GCA_964502325.1 uncultured Candidatus Nitrosotenuis sp.
GTGCTTCCCAACAGTGCCAGATTGAAAATGTATTCTGCGTATCGCTCCCTTGGGATGACCTGCGTTGCCACTTCTGCCGGGTACAGTCCTAATCTTTTTGCGACTCTTTTTTGGATATCCACTGCCTTTGCGCCCATCAGTGAACCCGTCCCGACAACGCCAAGTGTCTTGCAAATCAGGATTCTCTTTTTGACCTCCTCCAGTCTTTCTATGTGGGCTGCCATCTCTGCTGCCCAGTTTGCAAATTTTAATCCAAACGATATGATGCTTGCATGCTGGCCGTGGGTCCTGCCGACTGCCGGAACGTCGCCGTACTGCGTGGCCTTTTTTGCCAGGATCAACCCAAGGCGCGCAACCTTTGGCTCTATTATTGATAATACGTCTTTGATCTGAAGCGAGTTGCTTGTATCAACCAAGTCATTGCTGGTAAGGCCATAGTGCACCCACGGCCTTGCAGAGACTTGGCATTTTTCACTTAGCGCCTCAACTAGTGCTGCGGTGTCGTGGTCTGACTTTGCCTCTAGCTGCTTGATTCTCTTGGCTGTTATCTTGCCAGAGTTTGCCGCTCCTGCGATGTTTCTTCCTGCAGTTTTTGGGATCATGCCTGTCTCGCTTTGCGCAAGCGCAGTTGCCCCCTCTATCTGGAGCTGGTAGTCAATCTTTTTTTGATCGTCAAACACTGCCAGCATTTCCCTTGTCCCGTACTTTCCGCTGTCTATTGGTAGTATTGGCACAATTTTATCCAAAACTACATCAAACATAAATCTACTTGCATCGCAAACCGTCTTTTGTTATTTTTAGAAAGTAGTGTTTTGCTTCTATATACCAGATGGTATATAGACGATATGGTATATTATGATGTAAATGATTCTGCCTGCACTCTTAGATATTCTCGAAGCATCTTGTCGCGTACCGTGTATCTTCCGCCAGTCTTTGTGACTAAATCTGCATCCGTTAGCGGCCTGAGGTATCTTGGGAGCTTCTCCAAGGACACTGATATCTTCTTTGCCAGTTCAGACACAGTATACCCTGCACCGTTGTCAGACAACGCCTGCAGTATGGTCTTTAGTATTGGTCCGCCTGTCGCATCGGCGAGATCTTCTGATAATATGTATTCTGCATAAAGCCTCAAGGTCCCAAGCGAGTCAGTTAGAAGACTTTGGAAAACGACATTTATGTCATCACCTGAATTCCATTTCTCAGCTATGGCCATGAGATAAAACGGCTGGCCTCCAACCAAGTCGTACGCCATCTCTGCTGCCTTGTTGTTTGGCTTTGCTTTTTTTGCCGCAAGATACCTGTTGAAAAACTCTAGAGAATTTCCCTTGTCCATTTCCTGGATGGAGTATCTTTCAAAGTGAACAAAAAGCGGGGACTCTCCGCTGCCAAGAATGGTCTGCAGCATGTGGACTCGGGATCCGCTTACGATAAACGAGACTGTTTTTCCTCGTTGCTGAATTATGCTCCTAAACAAGCTGAATATGTCCTTGAGGCCTGGATATCTGTCAAGGTCGGACAGATCCTGGAACTCGTCTAAAATTATGATAAATTTCAGATTGCTTTTTTCGGCAAACGCTGTCGCAGATTTGAACACTGATAAGAACAGGGTGCTATAGTCTTCCACCTTGTCTGCGAATTCGATTTTAGGTAAGATGATCCCGCTTGAGCTAATGTCTGCCGTTATGCTTTTGACTTTTTTTGAAGTTAGTGCCTCCCTTACCTTTGTGAACACTTCGGTTGCCCTGCTTGCCTTGGTGCCTACCTTCGTGGAGAAATTTAGTTTTTCCAAGTAGGCATCAAAAATTGCCCTCTCAAGCCTAGTTAGGAACATCTTTGGCTCTGCCATGTTTTGCTTTACGTCAAAATAGGCTACTGCGATTTCCTCATCTTTTGACAAGATTTCTTTTACTTTGAACAGGATTGACGTCTTGCCTATCCTTCTGTAGCCAAGAATCGCAAGGTTGTAGCTTATTCCCTTTGACTTCATCTTAGTTACGATGTGCCTGACCTCTTCTTTTCTATCCATTAGATCCTCCGGGGGCGCAGGCTTGCCTACATAGAATCTTGTCACGAGTTACTATATACGATATGGTATATATACGATTTGGTATATAAAATTATTATGTCGCGCATCAGATGTGCAGAGTCATTTGCACATGTCTTCATGGCTTTGCCTGCATTGCAATAAACCCTAAATTGGCTTGGTTCCTAAACCACTCCGTGATAGACCACTACGAGGAATCTGCAAACAACTTTTTAGAATTATCTAGCCACCAGAGGCTGCAAATCATATTCAAGTTATTGGAAAAAAAGTCCAAAGTCGCGCTCATGGCAAAGGAGCTTGGCTCTACAAACCAGGAGGTACACCGGAACTTTACAAGACTTGAGGACGGCGGATTCATCACAAAGGACAAGGACGGGTACTACTCCCTTACCACATACGGCAAGACCATCTGCTCCCAGGTGCCATCTATAGTGTTTCTCTCCCAGAACAGAAAGTACTTTGAGGACCATGATTTTGGAGACATTCCAACAAAATTCATCATGAGAATAGGGCAGCTGTTGGCAGGCAAGCACCTCAAGGGAATCTCGTACACCCTGGAGCAGTGGAAGTCAATTTACAAAAACGCAAACCAGTACATCTATGAGACAGTATCTGAAATCCCGCTAGACAAAATCGAGCCACTGGTAAAACGGGTCAAAAAGGGAGTCCAGTACCACTACGTCCTGTCTGAATCTGCAGTAATTCCAAAGGGAAGAAAAAAACTGCTAAAGGAGCTAGAGTTTGACGGCCTCATAGACGAGGGGCTGGTGGAGCGAAAGATGAAAAAGACAGTCCAGGTGGTAGTCGTGCTAAACGAAAAGGAGGCATCAGTTGCATTTCCGGACATTGACGGAGAGTCTGACATCACAGAGCTGTTCTACTCTGATGATCCGATGTTTCACGAGTGGTGCCTTGACTACTTTAGGTACTGCTGGTACGGCTCTGATGTTTTTCATGAAAGCAAAATCAAGGAATAGATTATTCTCAATAACAAAGCGATCTCAACCAAATGACATCATCTGATTTTCATGAGATCCTTTATCTATCCGTACTTGACAAAATTTGCACTTGGCAAGTATTGGCGCAGTATTTGCACTGGCGATATTGTTGTCAGGAATGGTTGGATCTTTTCCGGCAAGCGATGCCGCTGAAACGCCAAAACCAACGACTCCAACTACCAAATATCTCTCGTATCAAAACAAGCAGTACGGTTTTTCAATAAAATATCCTTCAACTTGGCTAAAAACTGACGTTCTAAAGAAAGACAGCACTTTTTCAAACATGATAAACCTGGTGCGATTTGAAAACCCGTCCAGAGACGCCGCCTTTGAGCTGGATCTGATACAAAACGACAAAGGAACATCTCGAAAAATTTTAGATGAGACAAATAATCAAATCAAAAGCGAGTTCAAACCAGCTTTCTGCTCGCAAGCGCCTGTTGGAGCCACCTGTCTGGTGGACGTCTTTGAAGACATCTATGCTACTGAAAACGGCTACAAAGGACGCATACTTGGAGTTGTGGCCCAGATGTCGACTGAACAAACCACAGTCCAGATTGTCCCCGTGGGGATAGCAGTTATCCCTGATGGCAACAACAGCTGGATTCTGATTGGCAGCAATCTTTCCGTTGAAGAGAACGAGCAAAACTCGCTTGTCTTCTCTTACATGTCTGACTCGTTTTTGATTTTCAACTACAAGGGAGAACAAGCGTCCTCCGAATCCTCGACTGCGCCGTCCTCCAAATCAAGTGCAGGCGAACTTCAGATAAACTCAGACCAGTTTTCCGTCTCAAAGTACTCGCCTGCCGAAGTAATAGTATCTGGGAAAATCACCGGTTACCAAAAGGGGATTCCGCTCACATTAAAAATTGCAAAACCTGACAAGGGAACCGAGCAACAAAACGCCGTGGTCACAAAGGACGGAAACTTTAGGTTTCCTCTAAAACTTGACAGCAGCTGGCCTCTGGGAACCTATACCATATCTGCCCAATACGACTCGGAGGACATTGGCTCTGTCTCATTTCAGCTAGTCGCCGAAGGTGCAAAGCCTGCTATTGTTCCTGCAAAGGCTTCAACAACAAAAACTCCGGCACCGCCGCTAAAACAAAAACAGTTTCAGCTGGACGTCAAGGCAAGCCAGAAGGACAACTTGGTGTCACTTGCAATCAAAAACTCAAAAGACTCGCCAGATGATGTGTATGGAATCAAGCTAACGACGGCAAACGGAAAGATAACTAATTTCATAAAAATAAACAACTGGGCACACAAGCGCATCGGCCCTGATTCTGTCATGTATCAAACAACGTCCTCCCCACTGCATCCCTCTGACGCGATTCAGGCCAAACTAAAAGTTGACAGCAAAAATACCGAAATCAAATGGGAAGCGTTTACAAAAGATCAAAAAAGCCTTGGGATGGGAAAAGTAAAGACATGAGACATGCCTTCTCGCTTCCGTTTTTCCTGCTCATGCTGCTTTCCCCGTTTACTGTGATAGGGAGCCTCCAAAACGTCCATGCGCTAACGCCAGTAGCTGATCTGACAGGGGAGTGGTCTGGGTTTGCGCAGGTCTCATACACTGGCACCGAATGTGCTACTTCGGGCAAAGTAAATGGCTTTTTTGAGCAGGATGAAAACAACCTGCATGGCGAGTTTTCGTTTGTTCCAACAAGCACAGGAGGCAACTGCTCCTTTGAGCCGTGGGAAATAGTTGTAGATGGTACCATAGATGGGTCAAGAGTAACGCTTTTTGATCACAGCGGCATAACTTTCTCTGGATGGTATGCAAGTTCTGGAATCAAGTTAGATATCAGCGCTGATTGGGCTACTGGCACGAC
>CAZCWI010000103.1:0-4723 GCA_964502325.1 uncultured Candidatus Nitrosotenuis sp.
GCAAGTCGGCAAAAAGATGCGACAAATGATGTGGCCTGACTCTAAAGAATAGTCAAAGCTTTCTTAGTTTTGCAACGCCTGTATTGATGTGATCAATTATTGTAGAGAGTGGTGTTCCAGGACCAAACACGCCTGAGACTCCTGATTTCTCTAGTCCTTGCCTGTCCTCTTCTGGGATTACTCCTCCACCCAATACCAGCACGTCTTTGATTCCTTTTTTGTGCAATTCTTTTACTACTCTTGGGAACAGCGTATTGTGTGCACCGTTGAGAAGGCTTAGGGCCACTGCGTCAACGTCTTCATCTTCTGCAATTTGAGCGACGCGTTCAGGCGTGGCAAAAAGACCCGAATAAATGACCTCCATTCCTGCATCTCTAAAGGCCCT
Source organism: uncultured Candidatus Nitrosotenuis sp. (assembly GCA_964502325.1). GTDB lineage: Archaea > Thermoproteota > Nitrososphaeria > Nitrososphaerales > Nitrosopumilaceae > Nitrosotenuis. Next base: position 386 of record CAZCWI010000103.1, read on the forward strand.
GCACAAAACTAGCGCGCCTCTATCGTGTCCGTCAAGGCCTAGTTTGGCAACTAAGATCTTGATTCGTCTTGGCGCCAGTTTCTGCTTCATTAACTGATCAATGTATCTGTGTATTTTAAAACTTAACCTTAGACTGCCTGTTCGTTTGTCTTGCCGTTTTTAATTTTGATTAGGTTTGACAGCGGATACACGTAGATTATGCCGTCACCGACTTGACCTGTTTTTGCCCCTTTAGCTATTGCTTCAGTTATGGCGTCTTTGTCCTTGTCTTTGCAAATTATTTCGATTTTTGTTTTGGGAATAAGTGCACTTGTCTTGAAAGTTCCGGGTCTTCCGCCAGATGTCTGCCCATGGGACAGTCCTGACATCTCAACTTTAAAAGTGGAAAATGCCGAAATCCCTATTTGATCCAGCTCGTTTTTTACTTGCTGTAACTTGGTGCTTCTGATCACTGCCTCGATTTTTAACATGATATTATGTGATTTTTAGATCGTACTAATTAAAACTGATCCTGTTCTCAAGAAAAAATCAGTCCTAAATATACATAAAGGCAATCAACTTAGCGAATTCATGCAGGTATTGCCAATACACTATGACCTGACATTTGAGCCAAATCTTGATGATTTTACGTTTTCTGGAAATGAAATAATCGACATCAAAATATCAAGACCAACAAATACCATTCTGCTTGATTCTGCAGAACTCAAAATAAAATCATGCTATGTCATATCAAACAATCAAAAATTTACAACAAAAACAAAACTTGATGCAAAAAACGAGTCGCTTACCGTTCTGGTTCCTAGAAAAATCTCGGGTGCTGCAAGAATTTTTATCGATTACACCGGAGTCCTAAACGACAGGCTTGTTGGATTCTATAGGAGCCAGTACAAAGATAAAAACGGAAACACAAAATATCTGGCAACGACCCAGTTTGAGGCCGCAGACGCGCGACGGGCATTTCCGTGCTGGGATGAGCCTGCGGCAAAGGCGACCTTTGGGATAACACTGATCACAGAAAAAAACCACACTGCGATTTCCAACATGAACGTCACGTCAAAAAAACCTCTTGGCAAAAAGACAGTCTACAAGTTTGCAAAAACCCCCATCATGTCTACATATCTTTTGTATCTGGGAGTTGGAGAGTTTGAATACCTGTCAAGCAAGCAAGGCAAAGTCCAGTACAGGATAGTCACAACAAAGGGCAACAGCAAAAAAGGAAAATTTGCGCTGGACTTGTGCAAAAAACTTGTCACCTCCTATGAAAATTATTTTGGAATCAAGTATCCGCTCCCAAAGCTTGATCTTATTGCAGTACCTGACTTTGCATCTGGAGCGATGGAAAACTGGGGAGCAATCACATTTAGAGAGACCATTTTGCTGTATGACCCAAAAACATCGTCAACACAAACAAAACAATACATCGCAGAGGTGGTCTCGCACGAGCTGGCACACCAGTGGTTTGGCAACCTTGTCACCATGGAGTGGTGGAATGATCTGTGGCTAAACGAATCATTTGCTACATTTATGGCGACAAAATTTGTCGACAAGTTCTATCCGTCGTGGAAACTTTGGGACCAATTCCTAGATGACACGATGAATGTTGCAATGGGTCTTGATTCACTGCATTCTTCACATCCGATTGATGTCAAGGTGAACAAGCCATCTGAAATCCGTGAAATCTTTGACGCCATATCGTACGACAAGGGCGGATGCGTTCTGCGAATGCTTGAGAACTTTGTCACAGAAAAAAACTTCCGTGCAGGCCTGCGCGTATACCTGAAGAAATTTGCGTACAAGAACGCAAAAGGCGACGATTTGTGGAACGAAATAGGAACAGAGGCAAAGATGCCTGTTAGAACCATGATAAATTCATGGATAAAGCAAGTCGGGTTCCCACTGGTGGATGCAAAACGACAAAAATCCAAACTCCTGCTAGCACAAAAAAGATTTGTCCTGGAACAAAAAGGAAAGGAGAAAGGACTCTGGCACATCCCAGTATCCGTCACGCAAGGCAAGACAACAAAGAACAAGCTTGTGACAAAACCGCACGATACCATTCCAATAGGCCCGTCTGACGTTCTGATAAATTCGGGGAGGCCTGGGTTTTACCGCGTCAAGTATTCGCCTGATCTTCTTGACGATCTAAAGAACCTGGTTTTGGAAAAATCACTCTCGCATGTGGATAGGTGGGCTCTGCAAAACGATCTTTTTGCACTGTGTGTTTCAGGTGATGATACTGCAAAAAACTATCTTGATTTTTCAAAATCGTATGAAAACGAGGATGACTATATCACACAGTCAAACGTTGCAGGAAACCTGTACGCGTTGTACAACAGAACTGTTGAAGAAGAATTCAACTATGAAATTAAGGACATAACTCATGATTTTCTAAAGACAGTTTTTGCAAAAATTGGATGGGATGCAAAAAAAGGAGAGCCGCACACAAACGCGTTGCTTCGCGGGTTTGTGATTGGCGCACTTGGCAAGCTTGACGACGATGAAATAATTGAGGAAGCCCAGAAAAGATTTGCGTCATATCTGAAAAACCCGCAATCGCTAAACCCTGACATCCAGGACGCCGTGTTCTCAGTAGTTGCATGGAGTGGGGATTCTAAAACATACCAAAAGATGCTTGGCTTGTACGGGAAAGTAAAAACGCAAGAAGAAAAGATGCGATTCCTTGGGGCGCTTTGCAACTTTAAGGATGAAAAACTATTGCTAAAGACGCTCAATTTCTCGCAAACAAAGGACGTCCGCTCGCAAAACATGCATGTTCCGATAATCCGGGTGGCTGGAAACCGTTATGGGAAAAAGATTTTCTGGCCATGGCTTCAAAAGAACTGGAAGTCGCTGCACAAAAAGGTGGGAGTCGGAAGCCCACTTCTAAATAGAATAGTTGCAAGCATATCTGGGGTTGCAGATTCGTCTATGGAAAAGGAAATAAAACAATTTTTCAAGAAAAACCCCACTCCTGGAACAGAAAGAACACTTGATCAAACACTTGAGAGGATCAGAATCCACACGAATCTTCTGACAAGACTACGACTGGAATTTGCCTGATCCTGATGAACAAAAAAATCACGCTTTCTGTAATTCTTACAATCATAATATTTGGAATTGGAATTTCCGTTGTACAAAATATGCAAAACACTGCAAAGTATTCCGGCATATTTTACCTTGACGCAACATTTTATGGTGAAAAAAAATACGTCGAGATAAAGTTTGATGATTCGACTCAAAAGACCATCTCTGTGATCCTGGAAATTCAGGGAATGGAAACGAGTTTTCAAAAAACTTTTGCAGGATCTAACTTTACGATTCAAGTTCCATTTGACGATGTTCCCAAGTACGGGTGGAAGACAATGCCTGTCACTTTGTTAGTTGAGCATTCTGAATTTGGCAAACTTGGAATAAAAACAGACATTCATGATTATGGTAAACAGTCAAGTGATCTGATATTTAGTGAACCTTGACCTTGCCTGCATGTGCAAACTGTTTGTTTCAACAAGAATTTATTGCAGCGTGAAGACCTGATTTTGTTGGAACTTTTATCTGATCTAAAAAAAGGCAAGCGCGGCGCGATTGCAAAGGCGATATCGATAATAGAAAATGACGAAAAAGAGGCACGAAAACTGGTCAAAAAGATATTCAAGCAGTCTGGCCATTCCACCATAATTGGGATCACCGGACCTGCAGGCGCAGGCAAAAGCTCACTTATCAACAAAACATCCATTGCATTAAAAAAACTAAAACTAAAACCCGCAGTGCTGGCAATTGATCCGACTAGCCATGTAACCGGCGGCGCAATTTTAGGCGACAGGGTCAGGATGACTGAATCAACTGACTCTGGTACGTACATTCGAAGCATCGCATCCCGTGGAGCTACAGGCGCAGTGTCCCACTCCATTCGAAACAGCATTAGAATTTTAGAATATGCCGGATTTAACCCGATTATAATTGAAAGTGTGGGTGCCGGCCAAACAGAAGTTGAAATTGCAAACATTGCAGATATCACAGTCGTTGTATTCAATCCAAACACCGGAGACAGCATCCAGACAATAAAAGCAGGACTTACGGAAATCGGCGATATCTATTTGGTAAACAAGTCTGACCTTGACGGCGCATCCCAACTATACCAGGCGGTACTTGAGTTCATTGGAATGACTGAACGAAACCCAATCATACTTCAGACTTCAGCTACGAAAAACAAAGGAATTGACGAATTTGCAAAAAAGCTAAAGGAATTGATGGCTGCCAAGAAAAAATCCAAAAAAGAACATGATATGACGCGACTTGAAATTGAACTAAAGGATATTATTTTAAATAATGTACGACACA
>CAZCWI010000104.1:0-4646 GCA_964502325.1 uncultured Candidatus Nitrosotenuis sp.
CATGAGCATTTGTCAATCATTACGTTTGGAGCATGCGCGCCTTTGCCGTCTGCCCAATAAGTGCTAAATTTCTTGTACATGTCATAAGAGCCAAAATAGAGTTCGTCGCATTCGCCGTGTGTAGGACATGTCTTTGTCATGAAAACGCGTCCGTCACGCTCAAAAACTTCGGCATCCAGAATCATGTTGCAGTCTGGGCAGATGCTCTGAGTAAACCTAATTGTAGATTTCTTGCCTACTTGCTTGCTTGACTGCCTGGATAGCTGAATTAGCGACATTCAAAATCAACTCTTCTGATATGGTATTTAACGTATTTCATACTAGCCCCCGTGGGATTCAGTAGATACAGGCGTTAGGTGTTTAAATACTGAAAAAATAGGACTAGATCGGATGAGCATATCTGACAATACAAAAAAGTCGCTAGAAAAAATAGGCCTGACAAGTTACGAGATAAGGACGTATTCTTCACTCCTCAAGACAGGCGAGCTGACCGCATCCGATCTGAGTCAAAAGTCAGGCGTGCCTTATTCAAAAATTTACGAGGTATTAGGATCGTTAGAAGAAAAGGGCTGGATTGGATCGGATGATTCAAGACCGACAAAATATTTTGCAAAATCCCCAGCAACGGCTCTAGAGGTAACAAAGCAAAAGGCGGAATCAGAGTTTAAGCAAAACGAAAATGTTGTTCTAAGGGAACTGGTCCCAATGTATGAGAAAAGCGGGGTCAGCGAAAGGCCAGACATATGGGTATTATCTGGAGTAATGAACATTGCATCAAAAATACTTGAAATGGTTGAAACATGTAGAAACGAGGTGCTAATAGCGCTGCCAAAGGCAAACGAGGAGCTTGTACAGCAGGCGCTTCCAAAGCTAAGGCAATTGCACGACAAGGGCGTAGTTATCACAATTTTGATGTCAAGTGAGATGGACAAGGACTCGTTAAAGGCCCTCAAAAGAGTCGCCAGCATCAAGGTAAAAAAGGGATTGTTTGGAGGAGGCATAATCTCAGACAAGCGATATGTTGTGATACTGTTTGGACAGCTGGCAAACGAGTCTGAAAGTACTGAGGCAGTAGCAATATGGGCAGATCATGCAGGGCTTGCAGGATTTGCAAGGGAATACTTTGAATATTTGTTAAGAGATGCAAAGGATGTAGAATAATGGACGCAGTAAACGACGACGAGGTCTTGTTTGTTGGAACCGCGGAGGCAGAACATGTGGAAATGTACCTCAAGGCAATATGGCATATTAAGGAAAGAAGTGAGCCTGTTAAAATTAGTACAATAGCTAAGATGCTAAATGTCAGACAGCCAAGCGTAGTTCAAATGCTAAAAAAGCTAAACAGTCAGAATCTTGTCAACTACAACAAGGCTGGAGTCTCACTGACAGAATCAGGAGAGCAGGTTGGTTCTGGCATGATGCGAAACAGCAGGCTTTTGGAGGTATTGATGGACAGTGCACTCAAAGTTGCAATTGACGAAGAGATGGTCTGCGGAATAGAGCATCACATGAATCAGCAATTTACTGATGCACTATGTACAATGTTAAAGCACCCAAGAAAGTGCCCACATGGTCATGCCATCCCACGCGGCACGTGCTGTACCAATTAGAATTATATCGCAGTGCATGATGATCATATCATGACGTGTTTTTGTGGCTGCCAGACTTTTCAGAAAGATCCTAACGGTTTCAAGGTTGGCTGTGTCAAATGTAATCACGGAGCTCAAAATCACGATGAAGAATTTAGATCGGCTGCAAGAAAAAATGAAAGCCAGAGTCAGAAAAGAGACGTTGATTTTGGTTAATTTACTCGCCGATTATTTTTACTAAAACTCTTTTTGGTCGCATTCCGTCAAACTCTCCATAGAAGATCTGCTCCCATGGGCCAAAATCTAATTCACCGTTTGTTATGGCAACTACAACCTCTCGTCCCATGATTTGCCTTTTCAGATGCGCATCTGCATTGTCCTCACCAGTTTTGTTATGATCGTATTGTTCTGTCGGCTCATGTGGAGCTAATTTTTCAAGCCATCGCGCATAATCTTTGTGCAGGCCTGATTCGTTGTCGTTTATGAAAACGCTTGCAGAAATGTGCATTGCATTAACAAGACAAAGGCCTTCCTTTATTCCGCTTTTTTTGACCATCTGCCGTATTTGCGGTGTCAGATTTACAAAGGCAACTCTGGTTTTTGTGTTAAATGTAAGGTACTCTGTTAACGATTTCATGCTTGTGTGACGGCTTGTGTGGAAATAAATTTTACAAACGCAGGCTCAGAACTCAAGATCTACATCATCAAGATCAAAGGGATGGTATCATCAACGCCTACGTACACCATTAATTGTAATGGATTTTAAATAAGCTTGATAAAAGGCAATGGTGAAGTATTAAAAAATGGTTGCAATTGATGTTCCTGCCTCATTGGAAAGCTTTAGGAGATTTATCATTGCAAGCACATGCAGTTCTTACATTCCGCGCAGCTATGTCGAGGACGTGGAGGTTTTTCCTGAACGCGAGGAAACACTTGGCTCAATATACGTAGAGGCTGCAGACAAGGTCACATTAAAGAAAGTGCGTGATATTACATTTGTCAATGCACGAGACGTTCTTGGAATCATATACAATTCAAAAAGTGGCAACACCACTCTGAAATGGAGACAGCTTAGAAGAAAGGGCGGCAAAGTGGTAGGAGAGGCATCGCCAAACTCTCTAGTAAATTTGGCCGAGGGTGGAGTCATAACTCCAGAATGGGTCGACAGTTACCTTAAGAAAAAGAATCTAGAAAACAGCACCATGTAATTTTGTAAGCGTTAGCGATTCTGATGATTACAAAAATTATTGATGATTTTTCGATTTCTTTCATAGTTGAGGAGCCAGACGACCTGCTTACTCTTCGAAGAATAATAAAGAAAGGCGACACGATGGTATCAGATACCACTCGCGTGATCAAGCAAGACAAGGATTTTTCCAGGCCAGACAGAGGCGAGCGGATAAAAATACGCATATCACTTGAGGTTGAAAAGATAGCACTTGACTCTGTGTTTGACAGACTGCGGGTTCACGGCACGATAATAGAATCAAGTAATGAGGCAGTCTCAAAGGGATCACACCACTCAGTTCTAATAAAAATCGGCGATTCGTTTAATGTGACAAAAAAGAAATGGCTTCCAATCGAACTAAAATTGCTCAAAAGCAAAGAAGACAGTTTTGGTTTTGTCCTAATTGCAATAGACAAAGGAGATTGTGGTATTGGGAAGCTAAAGGGAACTCATCTGGAACTGATGCAAAATTTGTATTCTGGCTCTAGCGGAAAGCAGTACAAATCAAGTTTCAACATCGAGGGTTTTTTTGAAAATGTCACAAAGATGCTAGAGACCGTACTAAGGGATAATGATGGAATAGTAATCTTTGGTCCAGGCGAGACCAAAAAACAGTTCAGCAATTATTTGCAAAAAACACCCCTGAGTAAAAAACACAAAATAGAGATTGTAGAGGGGATTGATTCTGGCGGAGAGGATGGAGTTTACGTATTCATAAAATCAAAAGCGATGCAGCAGATCATGGGACAGAGCAAGCTTGCAAAAGTTGCCTCAATCTTAGAGGAGATCATGATTAAGGCCCAGCACAAAAGCAAAAAGTTCACAATGGGGTTTGAAGAAACGCAAAAGGCGAACCAATATGGCGCAATAGACTCTTTGGTTTTTTCAGAAAAAATAATCCAGACTCAGGATGAGGAAAAAGTAATCGAATTCCTAAACGAGGCAGAGGCAAAGGGAGTCAAAGTGTATGCCTTGGATTCCAGTACGGACATAGGCTTGCAGGTTTCTGGGCTTGGTGGAATAGTTTCACTACTTAGATTTTCAGTGGAATCCTAGGTAGATTCGATCAGCCAGTCAAGATATGGCTTGTTTATCGAATTGACTTGTATTTCAGCAATTTCAGGCACCTTGTACGGATGCGTTATTCTGATTTGATTTTTTACTTTGGTTTTGTTTTTTTGCGTTGTCTTGAAGATTGCCAAAAACTCGTCCGCGTTTTCAATTTTTCCCTGCCAGATGTAAACTGAAGAGATTTTTGTCATGTTTACGCATGCTACAAGTTTTTCTTGCACCAGCTTGTTTGCTATTTTAGATATTGATTTTTTGTTTGGGTATGTGGAGACTATCATTATCGGTTTTTGCATAGTAACTGATAAATGTCCGTGATTAAAAAAAGTAGCAATTAATTTGAACTTTGATTTCCTGTCGCAAAACGCTATAATTTATGTTCTAATAGCATGGGGAGCAATATTTCTTGCAGCCAAGGGCCTAAAGCTGGAAAAACACGGCTTTGAGATGAAGATATACAGTTTGACATACAAAAACACCCAAGTTCAGACTGCTCTGACCAAAATGCTAGGTAGGACAAGAAGGGGAATTCGCGTGTTTGCAGATGTAAGTGTTGTTGCCGGATTCATCATGATGGGATTTGCCTTTTGGTTTCTCCTAGATAATATTGTAAAGTTCTTTAACACCCCTGCCGAATTTTCCCAGCTTACTGTCCTGATACCTGGAGTAACGCTGACATCTGGCCCATCGATATTGTATTTTCTTCTTTCAATACCAATTGTTCTGGTAATACATGAAGGCGCACATGGAATAGTAGCTAC
>CAZCWI010000105.1:0-4585 GCA_964502325.1 uncultured Candidatus Nitrosotenuis sp.
ACGAAGTAAGGGTCTTTGTGCACAATTATGATTTTAAGAATGTCACAATATCAAATGTCTTTGTCAACGGTACCAGAAATGCAACTGACAATGTGACTATCAAGGATCTAAACGGACTGGAAATTAATTCCATTCCGATGGGAAAAACTGCTGAGGTATTTCTTAATTTCACAGACGATGGCGACATTCCCGAAACAGTGCGAAGCATCGTGATCAGAACCGACTCTAACAAGCTCATCGAAATTAGAAACGACACCAATTGATTGAAACTCGTTGGACGTTGCGTATTATTGAGATAATCTCGTTTACTCAAAACATGATATCATGAATTTAGATAAACTCGGAAATTGGGGTCAAATCAACAATATTCTCTAAAAACCACGCCGACATGGCAGAAAAAACAACTCCTATCTTTGACGTGCTACTAAACATCTTGTGCATCGTCTTGATTTCGCTCTGGGTTTTTTCCAGAATCTTCTTTAGCTGTTGTTGGTCCACCTTGCCGTCAGTTTTGATTCTTGCAATTATCTTTCCAAGATCCGTTATGACATAGTATCTGGGATTGAATCGCCTTCCGCGCGAATTTAGGTGGTATATCTTGGAGTTGTAGCTGTAAACGAGGTTTTTTTCCTCGAGTCTCTGCATGACTGCATAGATGTTCCGCGGCGACTCGTTTAGCGTGTCGACGAGGAACTGGAGTGAGGATTTTTTGATCTTGGACAGTATGAAAAGAATCGACTTTGCGTTCTTGCCAAGTTTTACAAATTCCTCCAAGTCGTGCAGGCTGTTCAATATCTCTGGTTCTATCTGAATGTCAACTGTGATTCCCTGAGCAGATTCGTCTATCTTGTTTTCCTCATCGACTAGTCCCTTGATTCTGACTGCCTGCAAAATCTTGGAGGTGTCACGTTTTTTGTTTGTAATAAACAGAAAAAGCAGCTGAATGTTTTTCTCAGTTAGCATCGGGTATTTTTTCAGCAGTGATAAAACTATTCTCTCATCGTTGCCAATTCTCATAGTACTCTCTTTGCGATACAAGTATCTTTAGCTCAGTGTTATCATAGAATCTGTCGATGATATCGTGCATTTTCTTTTTACTGTATACCTTAGATGAGAAGGCCGGCAGGGGTTTTGCTTCCTTGATTTCCTTTCTTAATATGACATTGTCTTGCTCGAGAAACTCGTACACTGTGTGGGATTTGGCATCGACATCATATTTTGCGCCGCACTTGCATGTGAATGGAATCTCTTTACTGGTATTTTTTTCTGATTTCTTGTATGTTTTTCTTTCTTTTTCATTTTGAACCTTGGCGATTTCATTGATTATCTCGTAAATGCTGGGTATTGACACAAGTGATTCGTCTGCCGGCCCGTACATTATGTCGTGGAATATCCAGTCTACGACCTCGACTTGTTTTTGTGGCGAAATCTCTGCAAGGCTTGAAAGATGTGCTGGGCTAATCTGCTCCAGAAGGAACTGGTATTTTTTTCTTGCAACGTTCATTATTTTCTGGATTACTGCCTTTGTGTCGTCGTGAAGATTTTTGATCTGAACAAGGGATGAAATGTATTCCTCGTTTACCCCGTAAATGTCTGCAACGTTTCTCATGTTGTGAAGTATTTGCATGTCTTCGTTTATCATGTCTGATAAAACAAGCGGGTTAGAGTAGCCCTGCCTATTTAGGCGAAATGACCACACCCGCAGGTCCTGATAGTTGACTATCCAGTCCGCAAGTCCGCATTTGATCTCTTTTACTTTGGCGTTTGCCGCAGCACTGATTCTTGCGTGGCCGTCCACGATGTAGTGTTTTTTGTTGATCTTTGCAACAATCGGCTGCGGAATTGTTTCAAACCCGTTGGCATGTATGTTGTTTTGCAGACTCTCAAAGTCTTTTTCAGGCATCATCCTAAATTGCCAGGGATTTGCCTCAAGATCTTTGATTTGGACTAGAATTGTCTTCATGATATCACAAAAGAATTTGCTTTACCTTGGACTGGAGTATGCTGCTGGTGCATGACAAGATTGCCTTCCTTGCGGCGGTGCTTGGATCTGCTTTTGTCATGCTGAGATTGCGGACAGAGCGGGTTCTGATTAACTCAAAGTATTTGGAATTGGTTTCTTTTACTATGATGTCCTGAATTTTTGCAAGATATGCCTGAAGATAATATTCTTTGTCTGGTGGCTGGATTGAAAGGTACGTTGAATCAATTCTTTTTGCAATCCTGTTGAGCATCTTAAAGAGCGACTGCTCTGATTTTTGTGTCGTCTTTCCAGTTGATTTCTCCAACTCGTAAAAAATTTCAGATAATAGTCTTGGTATTTTGTGAATTCTGCATGAATGCGTTGTCGCAAAAAATATCGCCTTTTTCTTTGTTATTCCGTGCTTTACGAGTTTTAGGGAAATCCGCATGATTGTCTGCGTCGCATACTGCGGGAGATTGAGGTTGTTTGCTAGTTTTAGTATTGTCCAACTCATTGCGTTTTTGTTGAAATTGCCGACATCGTGCGTCTGCCAAGAGTTGACGCTCTGCACCTCCGAGTACCCAAGCACCTCGCCGCAGTCGATGCAAACGTGCTCTCCGTCGATATCAGTCGGCGAATGTATACACGTTATTGTTACTGTGCTCACAATTAGGCATGACTAAGTGTTGATCTATTAAATCATCAAATCGTTTTGGCTTCTTGTTATCTCATCTGATTCTACAAATTCATTTCCTCAATATGTGATGTAAAGTATTGTTTGTAAAATGAATCTCTACTTTCGTTTCTTTAGCTCGTACAGTATGATTGCAATTGTGATTATGATGTATGCAATCTGCGCCGACTCGACCATTATTGCGTTCTGGCTTATGGGGCCGCCTCTTCCTGTTATTGGATTGCCTGGGATTCTGGTGATTGTCCAAATTGCGACAAAGACTGCGGTTCCGCCAAGCCCGACTCCGTACCATGCAAGACCCCACCTTCGTATCATCGGGATTGCCCAAAACATCTGGACTATGCCGCCGACAAGGAATAGTATTCCAGTGTTGACGTTATTTCCAAGCGAGTTTGGGGCCATGGTCATGTGTATTATTCCGCCAATTGCCGTTGCCGCAGCTGCCGCGGCATACAATACGGTATCTTTTCTCATTTCAGGTTTGCCTCAAAAAAGTCAAGCGTCTTTTCCCATGCGTCCTTTGCCTCCTCAGGTGCGTACCTTGCACCTGACGGGTTTGCAAACGCGTGGTTCACTCCGGGATAGATGATAATTTCGTTTTCAATACCAAGATCATTTAGCGCTGACTCAAACTCTCTAACCTTTTCTTCCGGGATTCCGGTGTCAAGCCCTGCAAATATTCCCAAAACCGGCCACGTTATCTTTGATAATTCAGATGGATCAGTCACAAGCTGGCCGTAATAGATTACGGTCGCATCCAGATTTGGGTTGTTTAGCGCAAGGTTAAGCGACTGGCCTCCTCCAAAGCACCATCCTATTGATCCGATAGATTCGACTCCGAATCTTTCCTCAAGGTATCCTACTGCTGCATTCATGTTGTCTGTCCACTGTTGCTGATCAAAGGAGCCTAGTATGCTTCGCGCCTCTTCTGTGGTTGAGACGACCTTGCCGTCAAACAAGTCGACTGCCAGCACTATGTATCCATATGATGCGAGTTTTTCAGCCATCTCCTTGATGTTGTCAGTTATGCCCAAATTCTCATGGATCATGGCCACTGCTGGGAACTCTCCGTCCGCATCCGGCCTGGCCAGATATCCTTGGGCGTTTTGGAAATAGTTTACCTGCTCTGTTTGAACTGCATATTCGCCTGATGAGAATGCAACTGAATTGTTGTTTTCGCCTTTGACATAATCTGGCAAGACGTGGATTGCCCACCCTCGCTCAATTAGTTTTGCAACACTTGATGATTTGACGCATGCCGGCTGGCCGTTTGATTGTTTCAAGACAAGTTCCTGCCCCTCAGTGCACGTCACGTCGGTTGCTTTTACACCGTTTCTGATTTGCTGAAGCGGGGGAGGAAAGTACGCAATGCTGTGATCATGCGTTTCTACTTCTTTTCCCTCAATGTCAAAGCTTTCTTTCAGCTCTGTTATCTGATCCTCTGACTCTGCATCGACTAGGGTGATCATGTCGTTGTGGTTGTGAGCCCAGTTTCCGTTTTCATCAACCATTCCATGCAACGCAGAATTTTGCGGCGTAATTGGTTCTGCATATTCTGACTGGACTTGAGCAGATGATGATATTAGTAGAAAGCCTGCAATGATGCCGATTATGAGAATGTGATTTTTTTGAATCATGCTTCGCGTTAAATGTCCTGATGACAATTTGCCTGTAACTCTCTCCTCATGGATGAAGTTTTGAGCATTCGTGAACAAGTGCAACTAAAAGAAATACCCAATCCATAGGGCAAATATGCCTAAATCATTATTAAATATGGCGCAGGTTTTGCTTCGCGTTTAGGACAGATTTAATTTGTGTGGGAATCTGTTTTGTAAATTAGAATTTTTCTCAAGTCATGGGTTGGCAGTGTCTCTGTATACTGCAGTAAATTCAGAATCTTGTATGAGCCAAACGTTTCTTGTACTGCT
>CAZCWI010000106.1:0-4524 GCA_964502325.1 uncultured Candidatus Nitrosotenuis sp.
AAACGAGGAGCGCGACATTGCTGCTTTGGCCTCCAGGATCAGAGAGGATCCTGATTTTAAGGTGAGATTTGACTCGCCTGGGCAGATTTCAGACAAGATAGCGCCAGGCCTAAAGCAGCAAGTTGCCGATTTTACGGGAATCGGCGTATCAGACAATGTGGCAATAGAGTTTCCAGATCTTGACGAGCTAAAGGGAATAAAGGGAAAGAAGGTCTTTGCGACACAGGATGCAAGGGAGTTTGTCGACAGGCTGTTCTTGGCAGTAGCAAAGCAAAACAGGCAGGGAATAGCAGACCTGGTAAAGCAGGACACCGCCAAGTTTCTGGTGTATTCCACATATGCCAAAGCCTACATTTCAAAAATTTCCACAACATACGGCGATTACCTTGATTCCAAAATTTACATAAACAATTTTGTCCTCTCAAACTATCCGCAGATAGTGCTGCACAAGCAGGGGCCCCCCTACGAGTCAAGGTACGAGATGATAAAATCAGGATACGTCGGCGCCCTAAAGATGACCATACTAGAGGAGATGGTCCACTCCATCCAGAACAACCTGTACGAGGAAAACAAAAAGGCGGTAATCGAGGTAAACAAGATAAACGAGGACCTGGCAAGAATCATCCTTGCACTAGACGACGGAATAGTGACAAAACTTTCTGACTATCTGCAGCTGCCCGCAGTCCCAGACGAGTTCCCAATAGCAAAGAGGGCAAACCTGTTTTTCATGCTAAACCCGGACAACTTTATCGTAAATGTGCTGGGGCCGGACGTGATGACATTTACCAAAGTGGAGATAGACCCGACAATCCAGCAGATGGTCCCGCAAATACTAGAGATATACCAAAGATGGCTTGTCCCGATTCAAAAACACCACGCCGCGTTTTCCACAATGGAGGGCATGGCAGAGTTTTCAGTCCAGAACATACTCAGAGACGATGAGGACTTTCACCAGTATTTGATGACATTTATGGGAACTGACATCTCGTCGTACCAGGTCAGAAAGAACATGGGCAAGGACTTTACCGCGGCAGTGTTTGAAAAACACGGCAAGGAGACGTTCCAGATTTTGATAAAAAACCCTCCCACCACAAGGGAGCTCAAAGACCCGCAGTCGTACCTCAAAAGAGCATAACCACTCAATGAGCGACGACAAGTTTGATCCGTTTGTTGCAGAGTGGATTTCGTTTTCCTCAGACCCAAGGTACAACCTGGTGGAAAAATGCCTCAAGCTTGCACAGATACTGGAATACCCGGATCTCAACATACAGGAGCAGATAGAAAAGATAAACGCAATTGCAAAATCACTCAAGGTCTTGCTATCAGATGTGAAAAACCCCACGTACCTGATATCAATGCTAAACGAGTACCTCTTTCAGACGCTCGGGTTTGTGGGAGACTCGGACGATTACTATAATCCGAAAAACAATTTCCTAAACGATGTGCTTGACAAAAAAAGCGGTATACCGATCACGCTCTCGATAATCTACGTCGAGGTTGCAAAAAGAATTGGGCTGAACCTCACACTTGTCGGATTCCCAAGCCACGTCGTTGTAAAATACAACGAGGAGATGATACTTGATCCGTTTGGAGGAGGCAGGCTGCTAGATGTCGAGGACCTAAACGAGATTCTATACCAGAACTTTGAAGAGGAGATAGAGTTCTCGCCTGAGATGCTAGACGAGCTGCCCCCTGACAAGGCGCTGATAAGAATACTCCGTAACCTGAAAAGCTCGTACGCCCAATCATACGCGTATGAGAAGGCGATGAGGTGCACAAACATGATTTTGGCAGTAGAGTCAGACTCGCCAGACGAGATACGCGACAAGGGCATACTTGAGGAGAGGCTGCTAAACTATGAGAGGTCGCTGATATACCTAAACAGATACTTGGAGATTGCGCCAGAGGCGCCAGACGTTGACTTTATTTTAGAAATGATAAGAAATGTGAGAGATAAGATTAATCTATAATTGACGTGATGTCTTTGCCCCTCTTGACTTGGGAGATTTCATGTCTTGCAAGCTTGTTGCGAAGTGCCTTTTTTAGGACGTCCACCTCGTTTCTGAGGGCTGCAATTTCGTCCTCTAGTTTGGCGACGCGCTCATAGATGGTTTCGCCTTCGGTTGAACTCATGATATGACAGTCAGAAAAAGAGCTTAAAAATTTATGGGTGAATTTTTGTGTATCTTGGTCAGTTTTTTCTTACAAATCAAACTCTTGGTTGCAAGAGGCACATTTTGCGTGCTCGGCGCCGACCTGACCTATTAGGAAGATTCGCCCTACCGTTTGACATTTAGGACACATGCCTGTTGTGACATTTTTCGGGGCTGTCCTGATTATTTTCTGAGTCTTTCGGCGTCCCATGCTTGGACAAATTATGCATGGTCTATTAAATTTAAGCATCAGAGAAGCTCGGATGCCGCAGATAACAATGCGAATTCGGCACTCATACGATATGAATCAGGTCTTTTAGTTTTCGTCTGGAACGTGGGCCGCGCTTTTGCGCAGGATAGCCTATGCAGAGAAGCGACGACGGTTTCAGATCAGTCCCGATTGCATCCATCACCTCTTGCTCATCGAACATGCCTATCCAGATTGAGCTCAGGCCCAAGGCGTGAGCTGCCAGCTGAGAGTATGCGGCGGCAAGTGTCGCATCCTGGATTGCAAACTTGGTCAGGATATCAGGCGGATAGTTCAGCTTCACCCGTGACGGGTTTTTGCAAAACACTATGACTACTGGCGTGTTGACATGCGGCTGGTTGTTTTCAGCCTTTACCAGCTTTTCTTTTACCTTCGGATCACGGACATAGAATATTTCAAAGCCCTGAAAGTTTCCAGCAGTCGGAGCGGTGTCAGCAGCTGCAAGTATCTTGTCTATCTTCCATTCCTCCACCATTTTCTTGTTGTCAAACTTTCTAGTAGAGCGCCTGGCTGCCATCACCTTGAACAGATCGGTGTCCTGGACTGTTTTCTTTGGAGTCGATGTGAGAATCGCGTTTAGGAGATTTTGCCGCACTTGCACATCCTTGGTAGAAGCGTCAGACGGCGTGTATTCCTTTGGATAAGTCTTGCTGGTTTTCACTTTCTAAATTCCTCAAGGTGATTTTTTAGGACTTGGGTCCTTGCTTCAAATGTTTTTTCCTGCAATCGAAACTGTGTAATGTCAGAATTCACAAGTATGGCGCTAAACTCGTCTTCAAGCTCCACCTTGCCAGTGGTGTTTTTTGAAAGAATGTCGTAGAGGCGGTCGATTTCGTCCTTGTTCATAAACACGACATGCTCCTCGTCTTCTTCCGTACCCTTCCAAATGAGGCGGCAGGCGTCCTTTGACGAATATGACGGCTCTATTCTCAAAAATTCTGCCATGTTCCTGAGAGGATACATGGTTTATGATTATTAAATCTAAAAAAAATAATGTGATTCCTAGAGCGTTGCTAGGAATGCACCTATTCCGGCACCGACGCCAATTCCAAGGACAAAGAACAAAGCGTCCCAGGCCATGACTTTTCTAAACGGTGCTCGAACCTGATAGTTCCAGTGAGCTTGTTTTTGATTCATGGTTATACTATGCAGGCCATGAAGATAGAGCTTAGTCAGCTGGTTTGATGATAGATAAGCTAAGGTTGTTGATACTCGTCACTTTTTGCGCCCAGCCATCCGAATTGCAAGCGTTGCAGCGCATCCACACAGCAAGGCTTAGTAGTCAAGACGACGTATACAACAGATGATGCAGTCGGCCAAAAAGGAAACTGAGATTTCCGTTTGCGACATTTTGAAAAACAACACGACCAAAGTGATTAGAAAACTAGAGTCCCAGATTCCCACAAACGTGCAGGCCTACTCTGACTTGTACGCCAATTACCTTCACATGCTAGACGGCTACTTTGGGACGTGTTACTTGTGGCAAAAGCAGTACTTTGACACGCTAGGATTTGACAGCCAGACCCTCAATGCCATTGACAATTACTTTAGCACCATGACGGACCTGTACTGCAACCAAATCGAAATGTTTGCCAGCGCGCAAAAATTCAACATTGTCACGCGCGAGAACATGATAAAGATGTATGATCAGTACATTCATCATGCCCTAGATTATTACGGCAAAGTCTTTTCTGAAACATTATCTAAGATAAACGAGAAAAGATGAGATAAAGGCATCTTATCGCATTAGCGGAAACAAGAGCTGATTAAAAAATATTTTTCCAAATCATTTTTTGAATTCGGATGTGATCTGGAAAACTCTTTTTATGCAATTACACGGCGAATCAAACTCAATGAATCAAAAACTACGACTAGCTTCATTGCTATTGATGCTGCCATTATTCACGGTTGCATTGACTACACAAACCTATCAGGAAGCTGATGCAGAAAAAGCAAAGGGTTCAAAGAGCTTTGGCTCAAAAAACGCAGTTAAAGTCTGCGGTGATGAACTGTGCTCTGTAAAGGCAAAATCATCTGTCATGTCGGATAAGATTATGTCAGATAAGAAAATGTCTGACAAGATTATGTCAGATAAGAAAATGT
>CAZCWI010000107.1:0-4498 GCA_964502325.1 uncultured Candidatus Nitrosotenuis sp.
GATTTGGTTTTGCCATTTCCCTTGGCTCGTCTTCTAGGAACAGTGAACTTTTCAAATTAAACCCGTTTAGCATCTCCTTGAGCGAATATCGTATGGATTCTTTCCCGCGTCCTGACACTATGGCAAGATTACTGCCAAATTTCTTCTCAAATATGGAGAGCAGTTTTTTTGTGAGTATTACCTTGTCGTTATCGATTAGTCCTTTTTCTGTAAACTGGGATTTTTTTTTGAACATTTTTTGATACAATGCAGGACCATAAAAAATCTGAAGAAACACATCATACAAAATATTGGTTGCGCGGTTTCCAGGATAGTCCAGTTTTTTTCTCATATCGGAAAGATCAACATCAAGAGTATCAAGAAATTTTTCAACTGACCTTATTCCGGTGCTGTCTGCATTTTTAATTACGCGAAAAATAAACTTGGCATCATCAATTCCTAGTTTTTTTGCCGCTACCAGAGAAAGAATTGACGCATATGTGACATCCACTTCGTCGTTAAAGCCGCCAGTCGATTTGAATCCGCTTATTATTTCAGCAGTTATCGGTATGGATTTGATGTTTGCAAATTTTTTGAGTATGTACTGGGTGGTTTTTCTAATTGCTAAATCATATGACTTGGAAACGTCCACCAGAACCCCGTCGCAGTCAAAAATCACGCCATCAATGTCACCAATTTGCCCTATGTCCCGTACTATGATATCGCTGCCTATCTTTTTGTATTTCATTGTAGAAAATCACGTATTGCCAACAAAAACTTGGAGTTCATGTCCCTTGTTCAAACCGTAACCCTCAGACACCCATCATGCTTTCCAATTTTTCCCAGTTTTCGAATCGAGATGCCTTGCTCAAGCAGGGCAGTATAGATTCTCTTGTCAGCACCCCTGGCATCAAAGAGGACAAAATTTGCCTTTGAGTCAAAGACATCAAATGCCCCGGTCTCCCGAAGTTTTTTTATGATTCTTGTTCGTTCCTGCTTTATTTCCTCAAGGGTTTGCGAGATTTGTTTTGCTTTTTGTATGGCAAGTATTCCCGCCTCAATTGCTATTGTGTTTAGCGGATATGGGTACTGGAGCACACGTGAAAACACATCTATGAATCGCTTGCTTGCAACCACATACCCAAGTCTGAGTCCGGCAAGCCCGAATGCCTTTGAAAACGTCTTTACAACTACCAGATTATCAAATTTCTTTGTCATGCCCGCAACAGAATAGTCTGAAAATTCGCCGTATGCCTCATCTACTATAACAAGCCCGTCAAATTTCTTGATCAGTTCCGTGATTTCGTCTTTTGTGAACTGGAATCCAGTCGGGTTGTTTGGCGAATCAAGGTACAGTATGTCGGAATTTTTGAATTTTGAAACAAAGTCGCCAGTGTTTAGCGTCATGTTTTTGGAAAATGGAATCTTTGTTGTAGGAATCGAATACAGTTTGCATCGTTCCTCAAAGAATCCAAATGTCGGATCAGACGTCAGTATTCTGGTCTTTTTTGATGCAAAGTTTGCAAGTATGAGATCAAGTATTTGGTCAGATCCGTTTCCAATTCCAATCATCGACGATGGGACGCGCAGATACTCTGATAATGCAGATATAAGATTGTCGGATTTCCCAAGCGGGTACTCACGGACATCGGAGTTTTTCTTCGCGCCATCGATTATTTCCTGTTGGAACTGTTTACTTATTACAAAATTTTCATTGGAATCAAGCTTTATTGTTCCTGCGTGGTATGCCGGCTTTTGATACCCTGATAATGCAGAGTATTCGTCCAGCTTTTGATAAAACCACTTGGTGCTCATAGTCTTTTTTTCACCGCTTCATAATGATTTGGAAGGCTTTCTGCCTTTGCAAGCGCAGACAGATATTTGTCTATCTTTTGCAGGGCTTGCCTTGATGACTCGACGCTTGTCTGTATTTTTAGAAAGTCAAGTACAGAAAGCGAGCCCCTTGATCTTCCGAACCGATTTGTCGGCAAGATGTGGTTTGTTCCAAGAAGGTAATCGCTTGCCGCAGACGGGGTGCTTTGCCCCAGTAGTACAAGACCTGCCGTTTTAATTTTATTTGATATCGTTTTTGGTTGTTTTGTCATTATCTCCAAGTGTTCTGGCGCAAGGTTATTTGCAAGCAGTATCGCATCTGACATTTTGCATATTGCTACAAAGCCGTTCTTGCCCAAGCTCTCCGTGATGATGTCTTTTCTTTGCAGTGCAGGTGTTATTTTTTCAATATAGTCAACTACCGCATATGCCAGATTCTTTGATGTCGTGATCAGACAGCACGAAGTGTCTGAGCTGTGCTCTGCCTGCGAAATCAAATCCAATGCGACAAATTTCGGATCTGCCGAGTCGTCTGCAATTATTGCCAATTCAGTCGGCCCTGCAAGCATGTCAATTGCCGTGATATTGGAAACAAGATATTTTGCAGTGGTGACAAACGATCCTCCGGGTCCTACTATTTTATCCACTTGTTGGATGGACTTTGTGCCAAATGCAAGTGCAGCTATCGCGTGCGCGCCTCCCACTTTGAAGATTTGGTCGGCTTTGCAAATGTCTGCTGCAACTAGTACGAGTGGATCCACTTTTCCTTGTTTGTTTGGAGGCGTCACAACTGTAATCTTTCTTACGCCTGCTATTTTTGCTGGAACGACAGACATTATCACCGAGCTTGGGTATCTTGCCAGACCGCCTGGCACGTAACATCCCACGCTGTCTAGTGGAGTAAACACCTTTGTGATTTTTACTCCGCCTGTGTTTATCTCGATTTTTCCAAGCTTGGCCTTGAGCGCAGACTCGGTTTTTTCCAGCCTTGCTTTTGCCAGCTTGATTGCCTGCACCTGTTCTAGAGTGACGCTTTTGTATGCATCCTTGATTTCCTTTTGTGATACTTGGAATGCCTTTGTGTCAACGCCGTTGAATTTTTTCTCAAACTTTCTGAGCGCAGAGTCGCCGTCTTTTTGGACCAGACTGATTATCGATTCGACTGTTTTTTTCTCAGACTTGCGTGACTGGGACTTGGCAAAGGAATGCACGTTTCTGACTGTGATTATTTTCATCAATTTTCTTCGTGACGCTTTATCTCCTCAAGTTCTAGGATCTGCCTTGGCTCGTGCACCACTAGGCCCTGTGCAATCTTTCTAAGCTTTGGGATCATTTTGTGAAATTCAGATTTTGGGACTATGGTGTTCACGCCATACCATCCTTTTTCGCTCAGCGGACTAATTGTAGGACGCTTAAGTGACGGCAAGCTGCTAAGCAGTTTTGGCATGTTTTTTTCCTCCACATTTAGGTAAATGTGGAGATATTTTCTTCCCTCGACTGCGCCCCTCATGACGGTAATTATGTCAAAGATTTTTTCCCTCTTTGTTTTATCACGCAACGAGTTCTTGTTTGCAATCAAGTGAGCGCTTGATTGTAAGACAGTATCAACTATCTTTAGCTGATTTTGCTCAAGTGTGGTTCCAGTCTCAGTCACATCCATTATCGCATCTACGTCATCTGGCGGATTTGCTTCTGTCGCGCCAAACGACAGATGAATTTGTACACTTTTGTTTGTTCCAATTCGGAGCCAAGGCGTGACAATTTGTGGGTCTTTATTCCCGTAGTATTTCTTGTACGATTTTAGCTGTTTTATGAATTTTGAAGCAGTTGTAAGATATTCTGAGGATATTCGCAGTATTCTTTTTTGTTTTGCGTATGACGCAATCATTTCATCCAGAGACTTGAATCTATAAGTGTCAGGAATCGCCACTACGAGTTTTATTTTTCCATATTCCAGATCCAAAAGCGGCTCCACGTCAGACTTTGTTTCGCCAATCCAGTCCTTTCCGGTAATTCCAACATCATACAAGCCATCAGATACAAATGTCGGGATCTCCTGCGGCCTTAGCATTTTTACGGCAATGTCAGGATCATCTAGCGTTACTCTGTACGTACGGCTCTTGCGCTGAACCTTGGTCCAAGACCTTTCCAGAATGGCAAAGGTTGCGTCCTCAAGGCTTCCCTTTGGAATGGCAAATTTTACTTTGGTCATCTTTAATTCTTGAGAAAAGAACCTCTATATTTTGTTGTTCAAAGTTCCCCTAAAATCTCGCGTGCCCGATTAATCGAAATGTTACCCTCTGAGGTCATTTTCTTGACAAGCGTGTCGATTTGATCGTGCGTTGCACCTGCCGCTGCAGCAATGTTCCTTGCGTGTAGCCGCATGTGGCCTTTTTGGATTCCCTCAGATGCAAGTGCTCGCAGAGCGCTAAAGTTTTGTGCAAGGCCTGCAGCCCCGATTACGCAGGCAAGTTCGCTTGCAGACTGCACTCCAAGTATTTTCATGCATATTTTTGCAGTTGGATGCACGTTGATGATTCCTCCATCTATTCCAACGGACATTGGGATCTCGATTTTGCCGACCAAGTTTCCATCACTGTCTTTGTGCCATTGTGTAAGCGATGTGTATCTCCCATTTCTTGAAGCGTATGCGTGTGCAGCTGCCTCGATTGCGCGAGTGTCCTGT
>CAZCWI010000108.1:0-4473 GCA_964502325.1 uncultured Candidatus Nitrosotenuis sp.
GCAGGCAGAATTTTTCTCAATTTTCAATAAAACAGGTTCTTGAGATAGGTGCCCTTTGCAAGACAGACATAACGGTAGCCATGTTTCCAAAAAAAAATATTCCTACATTCAAAAAAGAAGATAAAATCAGAAATGTCATTGAGTTGTTATCAGAAAACAATAACAAACTCATCTTACTTGAAAACGAAATTTCATTTGTGAGTCATAAAATGGTACTTGATAAAATAAAGGATCTAAACAATACTCAAAATGAGAACATTTTAGACCTAAGTGCAAGTACGTTTAAGACAATTACACCAACTCTAATCTCTGAAAAACTAACACTGGCTGAAATTTGTAAAATTATGCAGAATATGGAAAATCCGTATGTCATGACAGCAGATTATGTCGTAACTCCTTACGACGTATTGGAAGTTATTTGCAAGGAGATGTGATCTTGACTAGCGGTGCTGTAACAAGAAAGTCAATGAATCGACTAAAAGAACACTTGGATCTGATGAAACAGGAACTAAACAAGACAAACAAACAGATCAAACAACTTGAAAACAAAAACTCGACAGAATGGGAAGGCCTTGATAAAATAGATGGGAAATCCATCGGTGATCTAAAACAACATGAGAACAATATTGCAGAAGAAATAATCAATATTCAAAAAGAAATCAAAAAATCAAGATCAAAGAGTTTGCTAATAGCGGAACTATCTGTTTTGCCTGCAATATTTTTGTTAATTTTCATGTCTGGAATTACAGATAATTTGATGAGTTCCTCGCCAGAAAATCCAGTTGGGCAAATGAAGACTAGATATTTTACAGAAAATTTAAGAGGCGATACAGTAGATACGTGGAAATCGTGGAAACTAACTGGTACAACGCTTGCCGTAAACGTTTTGAAATCTCCAAGAGTGACTGACCACCAGTTAGACGTGATACGTAATGCCATATCTTCTGAGAAGACAATTGAGTTTGATGATTCCATAGTCCACAAAGGACCAAAGGGGACAACGTCCGTTTATTATGAAGGATGGGCAGGCGCGCTAAAAAGTGCTACAAACGAGAATACAAAATATCAAATCCCAACTGATTTTGATTTTATCAATTCATCAGGTGGGGAAGGCGATATCATCATAACACTTTCCAACATTAAAGATAGTGATGGGTATACAGGATATACAAAATCGGTAACAGAGGGAGATGAGATTTTAAAATCATTCATAACGATTTACGACATATCAAATCTGACAGACGATCAGCTTTCCACGATTGTACGACATGAGTTCGGTCACGCGTTAGGTCTTGGACACTCTACTGCAACTGAAGATCTTATGGCACCTACAATAGACATGACAATCCCGTATATTTCCGAATGTAATGTAGATGCAATAGCTGATTTGTATAACGCAAATGAGGGCAAGCAGACTGTCTGCGAAAAATAACTAAAAACCGTTTTCATTTAGTATTAACCCAAGCAATGCGGCACGCGTGAACTTGCCATATTCGGCTTGTTTGAAATATTTTGCCTGCGGTGTATCGTCCACATCAGTTGAAATTTCATCTATTCTTGGCAATGGATGCATTATGATTGCATTTTCTTTCATTTTGTTAATTACATCCAGTCCGATCTTGTAGCTTCCCCTTACCTTTTGATATTCCTCCTCATCAGGAAATCTTTCTTTTTGAATTCTGGTAACATAGATGACATCAAGCTCATCAATGTATTCTTCCAGATTGGTAGATTCTTTTAGTGAAAGTTTTTTCTGAATTTCATAGATAGAGTCGGATCTGATTTTTAGGGATTCTGGAGATATCAGCCTTATATCGACATCATAGTTTGCAAGTGCATAAAGCAGCGAATAGACAGTTCTTCCATACTTGAGATCTCCAATTATTCCAATTTTAAGGCCGTCAATCCTGTTTTTTTCTTTTTTGATCGTATAAAGATCTTGTATTGCTTGTGTTGGATGTTCTTCTGTTCCACTGCCTGCATTTATGACTGGCTTTGAGGAAATTTCTGCTGCAAATCTGCCAGAGCCGTCAAGGGAATGTCTTAGTGCTAAAACATCAGAGTATATCGACATCATTCGGAGAGTGTCTGCAAGGCTTTCTCCCTTTTTTGTTGATGATAATGAGACATCAGAAATTCCAATTGAAGTTCCTCCAATTAGCGCCATTGCTGCCTGAAAGCTTAGCGTTGTACGGGTGCTTGGCTCAAAGAACAGATATCCCAGGGTTTTGCCCCTTCCAAGTTCTCTTCTTTCGTTTGGGTCCATTTGTATTATCTTGTCTGTTGCGGCAAAGATTTTTTCAAACTGTGGCTTTTCCAGATCCTTCACAGAAATGATATCTTTCTGATAAAATTCGTTCATTTCTTTCAATGATATATACTGGTTAGTATACAAAGTATTCTGATGCAGGAGTCAAACCTGATTGTTAGACGCATAAAGGACGGCACCGTAATTGATCATATTGAGGGCGGA
Source organism: uncultured Candidatus Nitrosotenuis sp. (assembly GCA_964502325.1). Classification (GTDB taxonomy): domain Archaea; phylum Thermoproteota; class Nitrososphaeria; order Nitrososphaerales; family Nitrosopumilaceae; genus Nitrosotenuis. Next base: position 2,474 of record CAZCWI010000108.1, read on the forward strand.
AGGGGCCTAAAGGTGCTTGAGGCGCTAGGCATAGACGGAAAGGACGGCAACGTAATTACAATAGCATTAAACGTCCCAAGCGGAAAATTCAGCAAAAAAGACATCATTAAGGTGGAAAACAAGTTCCTGCAAGACTTTGATACAAACAAGCTTGCAGTCATATCCCCAAAGGCCACAATCAACATTATTAAGGACTACAAATTGGTTGAGAAAAGACGCGTCTCCTTGCCAAATAAAATTGAAAAGATTTTCCGCTGCTCAAATCCTGACTGCATAACAAACAGCAACGAGGACATCGAGTCAACCATGGACGTGATAGATAAGACAGGCCTTGTTCTCCGATGCAAATACTGTACAAGAATTCTTGATGTGAATCAGCTAAAGTATTGTTAAAAAATTTAAAACAAGTTTTTTTGGGAATTTATTGTCCCAGTATAATGAACATCATGACTATTCCGTAGATTGCGATTGATTCGACCATACCTACGAAGATGAATACTTTTGACTGTAATGCAGGATTTTCACTAATTACAGCTAACCCCGCAGATCCCACGTAGCCAAGTCCGATTCCAGCACCAAACGCTGCAAGACCAAATGCAAGACCGGCACCCAGTATTTTTAGTGAGCCAGAATCGCCTGATGAGGCAGCTTCTTCTTGTGCAAATGCAAAACCTGTAGCTGCTGAAAGTGAGACTATTGTTGTCAAAAGCAATAATGCGAAAGGTTTCATTTTCAATTACGCTCCAAAATTTCCATTATTTAAATCATGTTGTATTTTTTTGAATTTTTTCCAAAGTTTTACTTTTGAATGATTTCAATTCGTTTTTTACGGATACAACTTGATTGTCATATTCTGCCTCAAGTGATCTATTTGCATCGTCTATCAATTTTTTGATGTTTTCTTTTGCCATTACTTTCTCTTCTCCATTGAAGCCTTTACTTTTTTTAATCTTGCGAATTCTTCTCTTTCTCTTTCCTCAAGTGTGGATAAAATGAATTTTATACGTAACCTGTACTGTGGGATGATGACGTTTTCTAGTGCGTTTAGCAGTTTCTGAGTCTTTTCAAGTGCCTTTGCCAGGGCAAAAATGGAGTTTTCGTATTCTGCTGCTTTGCATATTTTTGGGAGCAGTGCCTTGATTTGTTTTGCTGCTCGATCTATTGAGGAGTTGGTATCGGCAAAGCCATAAGGCATTGATTTTGTATCCTTTTCTGTAACGTTTAGTGTTGGAATAGATACGTCTACAATTCGCTTTATTTTTGTATCAACTTCCATCACTGCTGGCGTAGATTGTGCAACAGAATCAACAGTAGATGTTCCAAGTGAGAGATATGCATCGTTTACAGATTTGTAAACGTCCTGAAGAGGATCCCAGATTCCACCTCGTGCCTTGTTTGCCTCTGTGATCATTTCTTCAATGTTTTTTAGCAAGACTTTTCTTTTGTCATCAAGAATTTTTTGCACCATTATGGCAACTTGGCTTGAACGTTTGTATTTTAGCAGTTCAATCTTTGTTGCCGCGACGTTTTGTCCAAACGACATTTAGCTATCGTTCCTTGAAATATTGGTCGATAAACTTGTCTTTTACTTTGGTTAATTCGTTCTTTGGTAATAATGACACAACTTTCCATTGCAGTGAAAGTGTTTCCTCAATCGTTCTGTTTTCATCTACTGCCTGAGTTAGAAAGTCTTTTTCAAATGAATCACCAACATCCAGATATTTCAGGTCGACTCCGGTGAGGCCTGCCTTTCCGACGATTCCCGCCAGTGCGCGAACTTCTTGTGATCTTGAATAAGCGTCATAGTTCTGATTTGATATTTCTTGGTGATCTGCCCTTGTTCTTCCCTCGCCAATTCCGTCCTTCATGATTCTGCTAAGGCTCATGAGAATGTTGACTGGCGGATAAACTCCTTGTCGGAACAGATCTCTTCCTAGGACGATCTGCCCCTCGGTGATGTATCCAGTAAGATCAGGAATTGGATGAGTGATATCGTCTGA
>CAZCWI010000109.1:0-4459 GCA_964502325.1 uncultured Candidatus Nitrosotenuis sp.
CAATTACCATTTTTCTCATAACAGGAATCTCGCTAAAAATGTCCGAATGTAGGGCAGAGGCAATTATTAGAGCGGTTGCCTTTGCATCATTATCCAAATTATGGGGAGGTTCATCATCATATTCTACTAGACAGCTGCTTTGCGGATTTGCGTTGTATGATATTATCTTTGATTTTGAGGACTCAAAGACTGCCGCAGGATCGTACTTTCCAAGTTCGCTTTTTGCAAGCCGAAGCCTTCGAAAAAACTTGATTGGATAATCTTCAGACTCAATTGGGCTGCAGCTGCAAAATAGTTTTTTGTTGGTTGCAAGCTGCTGGTGTATTTCCAAGCCAACCTTTAGCCCAATTTTGTCAATTTGAATCTCTGACACGTTTTACTCTTCCCAAAGTTGCCTTAAATCTTATTCTGTGTATTCAGAAGCAATGTTCTGCGTCATCAGGTCATCTATTTTTCCGTCCCCGGCGTTTCCAAGTGCCCACATTGCTTTTACCAGCGCTGTTTCAGAAATCATGTCTGATAGCGGAGTTATTCCAAGGTGTAAAAGATCCCTTCCGCTTTCATATATTGCCATATTGACCCTGCCGTCGTGGCACTGTGATGTCATGCCGAGAAAAATTTGGCTTTCTCTTGCCCTTTTGATTACATCATACATGTTTTTCCCTATGTGGCCAAGACCTGTTCCCTCAAAGATTATTGCCTTGTATCCATGATTAATCAAGTCCTGCACTAGTCTGGGATCATAACCTGGATAGTATTTTACTAATGCTACGCGTGTATCGACATTTATTTTCGGAGTGTACTGCTTTTGTTTGAAAAACTGGCTTTTGCTATTTTGAATTATCTCGTCTTGTTTGACTATGAAGGCAGGAATCGCGCCTATTGTTTCAAACGCATTTCTTTTACTCGTATGGTTTTTTCTAACGCGGGTCCCAAAATGGCATGCGATATCGTCATCGCTTTCGCTATTGTGCATGGAAACAAAAATTCCACGCGTGTTGGACTTGACAATGAATTTTGCAGCTGCGATCAAATTTGATGCGGCATCTGACGACGGTCTGTCTGAGGAACGCTGGGATCCGACCAGGACTATTGGGATTGGAAATCCATTCAAGGCAAATGACAAAAATGCGGCAGTATACTGCATCGTGTCTGTACCATGAGCAACTATTATTCCCTTGTAGTCAGAACCGGAATAGGAATCTAGTTTTTCTGCAGTCTTTTTCCAGTGCTCAGGGGTCAGATTCTCAGAATATTCGGAGAATAACACCTCTGCATCAACGTTTGCTATTTCGCCCATCTCAGGTACTATCGCATAAAGGTCCTGTGCACTTAGTGCAGGGGTGACACTGCCTGTTCTGTAGTCAACCTTGCTTGCAATTGTTCCACCAGTTGAGACAAGTAAAATCTTTGGCAACTGGGGCTTTGGTGTTGTGGGTGGCTCCTTTGTTTGCTGTGCGTCGATGCTTGATATGTATTCAATTTTTTTAATACTGTTTATTTCAAGTCCTACGTTGTATCCGCTTTTGAATTTTACAACTATGTGTTGATCATCACTGTGCTCGTATCGCGGCATTATTGTTGCCACATTATCCGCATTTGTTGTGATTTTCACAGTGTCGCCTACTTTGACCTTGTTATGCTTTAGAAATTCCAGGGACTTTCCCTCGTACCCTCTATAGTCTGACATTTACAGAAACTAGTTTTATTACTGTTTTAAGATTATCTATAATATGAAACCGCTATCTTTTGGCCTATCTTCAAATCTTTTTGTGTCTTGACCTTTTTCACCGCTTCCTCAAAATGCTTCATTGTGATCCTTGCGTTTTCGCTTTCTTTTTCCAATTTCTCCGCAATTGGACTCTTGTCTAGGTATTCATGAATTACAATGGATACTGCGGTGTTTACCACTGAGGCAACATCTGCCCCGCTCATTCCGTCTGTAATGTCTGCTATTTTGTCAATATCGACAAAATCCGGATTTTTCTGGCCGCCGACAATTTTCCTATTATCGATTGGCACCTTGAACTTTTGAGTAAACTTGGTGTTTCCGCAAATTGTGCCTGGCGCAACTTCAAACTTCTGCGCCATTTCTTTGGTTAGCGGCTTACTGCAGACCAAAATTTCTTTTGATTCATTCTCGCCTTCCAGAATCTTTTTGCTCATCTTTTCTTTGACTTCTCTGGGCGTATTATCTAGAATTTCTTTAGCCTTGTTGATCTTTGCCATGTTTTCATCATTTCCTCCTTTATCTGGATGATGTTCTTTGACCAAAGTTTGATACCTTTCCCTAATTTCCTTATCAGTACAGAACGGGAAAAGCCCTAAAGTTTCAAAAGCTCTGATTAGCTGGTCTTCATCAGTAGAAAGCTTTTCCTGATCAATCTTGAACACTTTGATGATATCTTCGTGTTTGACACCTGGCCCTAGCAGTGCCTTTGGACTTTCACTATTGCTTAGAGACTTTCTCATTTGTATTGGTAGCAATTCGGGTATCTGATCATATTTGTAATCAGTTCCGCATTTTAGGCACTTGTAGGCTACTTCGGGATCTCTTATGTATATGTCAAGTATGCCTTTCCTGCTGTCTTTTTCAGGTAAAGGAATTTGTATGATCTTATCAAATCTGCCTGGTCGCAATAATGCCGGATCAATCATGTCTGGTCTGTTTGTAGCTGCCAGTACAATCACTCCTCTGAGATTTTCCATTCCGTCTAGCTCGGTAAGCAACTGGCTAACCACTCTCTCAGTTACCGCGCTTTCACTTCCGACTCCTCTTATTGGAGCAATAGAGTCAATCTCATCGAAAAATATCACACAGGGAGATGCCTGTCTGGCTCTTCGAAATATCTCTCTGATTCCTCTTTCTGACTCTCCAACCCATTTTGATAGCAGTTCTGGCCCTCTTACCGAAACAAAGTTTGCTTCGCTTTCGGTGGCAATGGCTTTTGCCAGCAAAGTTTTTCCCACACCGCTTGGGCCGTGTAACAGAATTCCTCGTGGCATCCTATGTCCGAGTCTTTCATACAAAGCTGGATATTTCATGGGCCATTCTACAGCCTCTTTTAGCTCTTGCTTTACTTTTTCAAGACCGCCAATCTCATTCCAATGAATGTCTGGGTTTTCTATGAATACCTCACGCATTCCTGATGGAGTTATTTCAATTTGCGCCTTCTGGAAGTCTTCATTGATTACAATTAATTTATCGAGAGTTTCAGTTGGTACCTTTTCATCCTCTAAGTTTAGTTCCGGAAGTAATCTTCTCAAACATTTCATTGCAGCTTCCTTGCACAAGTATTCCAAATCTGCACCGACATAACCGTGCGATATTGCTGCAACTTTATCTAAATCTACATCGTCTCCAAGAGGCATGTTTCTTGTGTGAATATTTAGGATGTCTTTTCTTCCTTTCTTGTCTGGCACTTTGATTTCAATCTCTCTGTCAAATCTCCCCGGTCTTCTTAGTGCAGGATCGATTGCATTTGGCCTGTTTGTTGCTGCAATGACGATTACCTTGCCCCTTGCTTCAAGACCGTCCATGAGTGAAAGCATTTGTGAGACTACTCTGCGTTCTACCTCTCCTGTAACCTCTTCTCTTTTTGGAGCAATCGAATCGATTTCATCTACGAAAATTATTGATGGTGCCTTTTCTCTTGCCTCCTTGAAAATCTCTCTTAGCCTCGCTTCGCTTTCACCGTAAAACTTGCTCATTATCTCCGGTCCTGATATGCTGATGAAATGAGCATTGCTTTCGTTTGCCACTGCCTTTGCAAGCAATGTCTTACCGGTACCTGGAGGACCGTACAATAGGACACCCTTTGGTGCCTCGACTCCGAGCTTTTCGAAAATCTCCGGATGTCTTAATGGCAGCTCAATCATCTCTCTTACTTTTTTAATCTCATCAGTAAGGCCGCCAATGTCCTCATAGGTTACTTGAGGTACGCCTCTTAGCGTTTCGCCTTTTTCTGCAATGTGGAAAACAGTTTTTTGTGTAACAAGCACCGCGTCAGCTGCTGGGGTTACACCGATTACCTGAAATGTTAAACGACCGCCAAAATATGGAACCATCACGTTGTCTCCCTTGATCAGGGGTACGCTTTCCAAGGCATCTGCAAGGTATCTTTCGTCTATTGGAGGAATTGCCTCTAATGGTGCGACTACTACCTTTTCTGCTGCTACTGCCTTGATTTTTCTTACAGTTATGGTATCGCCTATTGCAATTCCCGCATTGTTTCTGCCAAGACCGTCAATTCTGATTATGCTCTTGCCCTCGTCTGATGGGTACAATGGAAGGCATTTTGCGACAGTCCTTCGCTTACCTTTGATCTCAATTACGTCACCTGTTGATGCGTTTAGCGTATCCATGGAGTCATAATCGATTCTAGCCACACCACGGCCAACGTCTCTCGTGTATGCCTCTAAGACCTTGAGCGAAAGGGCACTTTGACTCATAGCATAA
>CAZCWI010000110.1:0-4428 GCA_964502325.1 uncultured Candidatus Nitrosotenuis sp.
GGTACACGTCTGCCTCCTTTTTTGCACCCGTGCAAACCAATTTGCCTGACGCAAACAAGAGTATCACAGTTTTTGGGTCGAGCATCCTGTGGATAAGTCCTGGGAACTGCTCCGGCTCGTACATGCTTCGCGGCAAAGTTCTTGCTGCAGATTCCAAGTGAATCTTTCCGCCCAAGTTAATTGCGGCAACTATGTTTTGAACCACGATTTCTGCGTCTTTTTTTATTTTGATTCCGCCTTTTCGGAGTTGCTGCACAACTGTTTGCACTGCCTTGATTGCCATCTCTTCTGATTTTGCGCCGGTGCAGACCATCTTACCTGTTCTAAATATCAGCGTGGCAGTCCTTGGCGTCTTTAGTCTAAAGACAAGTCCTGGGAACTGGTCTGGATGATATTCTGTGTCTGGGAATTTTTTTGTTACCTCGTTTAGATCTATTTTTTGATCAACTGATGCTGAGGCTACTACGTTTTCAACACTAACAATCGGCTTTGTCTGTGGCATTTGCGGTTTTTTAAATACCTCCTTTATATATAGATAGTAACGGTTCTCGACTTTAGTGATGATTTATCCACTGCGTGCGATATTCCTCATCAAAAAGATCTGACGTAATATCTTCGTCCTTTACCATCGTGTCGTCTAGCTGTATGTCGAAAAACCCAAGCTTGCCCTTGTACGGTATTGGAATCTTGAACTCTTTTGCGTTTTTTAACATGAATCCATATTTTCTAAAGTCGCCTGACGCAAAATGATATTTCTTGTCTGCCTGCAATTCTTTTTCTGTTTTGTAAATTTTTACGTCATAGATTACCGCCTTGCCAATTATTGCCCCCGTCCTAAGGCTTGCCTCGTCAATTCCAAGTCTCCTGCAGTCTTCTGATTTTATTTGCGTCGGGGAGTGAATCAGAAACTCGCCGCGAAACCTAGTGTTCCACTTTCTTAGCTCAATTGTCTTTTTTCCCTTTATGATCAGGTCCGCAAATGGCTGTGAGACGGACAAGCATTTTGCAATTGGCACTTGGTATGTGGTATTTTCGTAGGATTTAATCTAGTATGATGACTTTGTTTTCGATTAAATACTTGATTGCGTTTATGAATTCGGCTTCGGTTATTTTTCCAGACGCCCACCATGACGCGTTGTTTCGTACCCAGTCGGGTATCTCGTTTTTTGCAGCGTCTGTCGTGTCTGAGACTCTGATAAAGTCATTTTCAATTAGGTATTTTATTCCGTTTGCAAAATCTGAATCTGACATTTGGCCGCTGGCCCATTGCCCAGCTGCGCTTTTTATCCAGTCCGGTATCTTGTCCTGTGTTATGTCAAAGAACTCGTAGATTGACTCTCCTGGGAACTGCGAGTCAAACCATGTCTTGTATTCTATTTGGCTGTTGTATCTGTCCAAATAATACTGGCGCGATTTTGTCACATCTGGAAATGATTCTATGTGGGTTTTTTTGTATCCGACAATTTCCTGTATGGTGTAGCCGTGAAATGTCTTCTCAAACCATTCCCTAAACGCCGGCTCGTTTTGGTATCGCTCAAAGTAATTCTGCGGTGATATACCCAGTGCCGGAAATCCTGGAATCTTTGGTTTTGTCGGCTGCACTGGTGGCACTGCTGGCTGCACTGGAGGTACTGCCGGCTGTACTGTGGGCTGAGTTATGGGCTGAGATGGAGTTTCTTGATTTGGTTCTGGGCTGAACTGAAAAGTAGATGTCGTAGTCTGCCCGTCGTAAGCTACAATCACGCTGTATGTTCCAGGCAAACTCCACTTTGCTCCCTTTGCGGCATATTCTTTTGAAAACGAACCGTCACTTGACGGCATGAACTGATCAATCTGCACCAAATCGCTTGAGCTTCGAATCTGGAGGCCGATGTATTTTCCCTCTGCCACGTTTCCGACATTTCCTGATACTATGATCTTGTCATCTGCATAATATGCTGCCTTGTCGGTACTGGAACTAATTGCGTAAATCTGCGGAATTGATAAAACAAAAACAAGCGATAATCCAAGTAATGCTATTGCACCAAAATTAGTCCAAGTCACGGCATTTGATCCCAAATCGCTCAATCTTATGAATTTAGTCCAATCACATCTTGATGCTGCATCTGTTTGGTCCCATCTCTAGGTCCGGGATTTGCATTGGGGATATTGGGATCACTCCCTTGTTTATCTTGATGATCATAGAATAGTTCATCGGCCTTGGGGTCGTGATGCTGACAACCTTGGAGACAAACGCTGGCTGGTCAAGATCAAGCAACGGCAGCCTCTTTGCCGTTTCAACAGTGGTGTAGTAGATGCCGTTTTCAGCTGGCTTTACTCCCTCACCGTGGTGCGTCGGGAAAATCTTGGTGCTGTCGGAAAATTTCAAAATCTTGTTGTGCAGGGTATCGTATAGTTTTGTGGCGTATTCTTCTACCTGGTCTCTTAGGTCCGGCCTTCCAATTCCCTCCATAAACAATATGTCGCCGCTGAAAACATACTTGTCGTCAAGAACATACGACATGCTTCCCGCAGTGTGACCCGGCGTGTGAATCGCGCGCAACTGCTTTGTCCCAAAGGATACAGTGTTTCCATCTTCGACTTTTTCGCTTTCCATCTTGTATTCTTCCAGTTTGCTAAAGTAGAGTTTTGCCCCTGTGGCTTGCGCCAGATCCTTTGCTGCAGAGACGTGGTCTGCGTGCTGATGCGTGTCAATAACCTTGGTAATCTTGAGGCCTTCTTTTTGCGCAAACTCGGCGTATTTTGCAGCAGGATATGTCGGATCAATTACCACTGCCTCGCCGTTTGAGCCAATTATGTGGGAAAGACAGCCCTTTCCGATTTTTTCCACCTGGATTATTGTGATATCGTTCTCTTTGAGTGTGGTTGCATTTAGCACCTGGTTCCACCACGCCATTCCGCCGACAAGTGATGTCGCCTCGATTCCGCTTTGCGCAAGGGCAAACGTTGCAACCATGGAGCGGTTCCCATGCGAGCATATGGTTACGATTTTTTTGTCCTTTGGAATTTCTGACTGTACTCCCGGCATGAATAATCTTGACAATGGAATGTTTACCGCGCCTGGAATTTTAAATTCCGCATATTCCTGCGGTTCTCTGACGTCTAGCAAAAACACGTCATCGTTTTGTTTTATGGAATTCCACAATCTGTCGCCGCTGACGGTGGTGTCCTGTGTGCTCTTTACGGTCTCTTTGTTCCAGCCCTTCATCCCGTCTTTTAGATAGTGCGCATCAAATCCAAATCTTGCCATCATTGTGGCGTTTTCTTTTGCCGCTGTAGCATCATCATCGATTAGTACGATTCTCATGTTTTGCGGCAGCTTTGACATTATGATCTGTTTTTGCTGCATAGAGTCGCATATGGCATTTGCCGCGCCCTGCACGTGGCCCTGCATGTAGGAGTCTTTTGCCCTGATATCCAAAATTAAAAGAGGAACCTTGTTTTCTATGTTTGATAATAATTCGTCTTGTGTTATTTCGATCGCACTCATGATTCTATGTCGATTTGACGCTAAATTTAGAATTTGCTGCGAGATACGATTTGATTCGTTTTGTTGCATCCGAACCTAGTTCTATTCCGAAATCAGACTCGGAAGTTTGCATGTCTGTTATTTTACTGTCTGTAGATTAACATAACAAATTTTAGTGCGTGCTTAAATGTCAGTTTAAGAACACAATGAATATCAAAGATAGTGATATTGACGAAATAACTGTTCTAAAAAAGAACAATAGCTTGTCTAAACTTAACTATTCAGAACATAATGAATTAATAGTAAGAACCAGAAAGAACAAATCAAAATTGGATAGTACTGATATGGCGTTGCTGCGCGTTCTTTTAAACGATGCCTCAATGCCAGCCGCAGAAATTTCTAAGAAATTATCTAAACATGGTATAGACATAACTGAAAGAGGAACAAGAAAAAGAATCATCGCCTTGGAAAAACACGGGATCATAAAGTCTCACACAGTAGTAATCGACGATTCCTTTGCTGGAAGAAACATTAATCGAATCATTCTGGTCAAATTTAAAAATACAAAAGATTTTGTACGTAGACTTGAAAAATATAAAAAATATCTCAATGATTCGCCTTATTGCACATTTGCAATTAGAATTCGTGGGGATTTAGACTGGCTTCACTACAAATCATTTCCTACTAAAAACATTGCAGATAAAGAAGACGATGTTTTTAGAGAGTTGTTTGGGGATGTAATGCAAGAGTATCGTTCGTATGATGCAGAAGTAATAAAACAAAATTTTTTCCAAATTTTAGATGAAAATTCCATATCTTCATATTTGAATAAAATCAATCCCGATGACTATGTTTAATGTTCTATGATCATCTGTACTGTTCACATCTGAAGGATAACTAGAAAAAATTCAGTTTTTGTATGTTTGATGAGTAAACCGTTCCATGAAAGACCTTTTGTG
>CAZCWI010000111.1:0-4407 GCA_964502325.1 uncultured Candidatus Nitrosotenuis sp.
GATGATGCAGTTAATGACTATCATCAGTTTATCATTGCATTGATCATCATATGCTCATTTGTGATTATTGTGGGATTGGCCGTCTTGACAAATGCCTTCTCAAAGGCTGAAAACGTGATTATGACATTTAGTGCGTTTGTAGGCACCATAATGGGGTTTTATTTTGGCCAAAGGCCAGTACGCGGCCTTGCCCAAGAGGTTGTCACAGTAAACAGAGAGAAAAGCAAAATCAAATCGGATACTGAAAACACTCTGAACGAAACAAGCATCTTACAAAATGACATACGGCTCCTGAAAAAAGAGGTAGAAAGAATCTAGTTGGAGATCAGTAGGTATGGAAATAAGCGAGGAAAAGAAACGACTGATTTTAGAGATACTAAATCGCCTGTCCGACAACATAGATGCGATGCAATCAAAAGTAAACGAAATTCAGAAAAAACAGGTCAAAATTCTATCTGCCTAATTCGTTAACCTCTGCCTTGATTTTCGACCTTTTCCCAGCTTGACGACTTGGACAAATTAGATCCGATATGGACTTCGCCTGATCAAAGCAAGTTTAATATATTGAATCTGGAGGGATTCGATCACATTATGAATTCTACTCTGAAAATTTTTGAAGACACAATAAAAACAGATCACAAAGTAATCACCGAGGAGACCTCAAAGTCCATTTTAAAAACATACGGGGTAAAGGTCCCGCCGTACGCCCTTGTAACGTCAGCAGACGAGGCTGTCAAGGCCGCAAAGAAAATCGGCTATCCGCTGGTGATGAAAATAGTATCGCCGCAAATCCTCCACAAGACAGACGTCGGGGGAGTCAAGGTTGGAATTGACAATGACAAGGACGTAAGAAAGACATTTACCGACATGTACGGCAGGCTGTCAAAGAAAAAGGGAGTCCAGGTAAAGGGCGTGCTGCTGGAGAAAATGGTTCCAAAGGGAGTCGAGCTAATCGTCGGTCTTCAAAACGATCCGCAGTTTGGCCCTGTCATGATGGTGGGCCTTGGCGGCGTGATGACTGAGATATTCAAAGACGTGGCATTTAGAATGCTGCCAATAACAACTGCAGACGCCAAGTCGATGCTGACAGAATTAAAATCATCCAAAGTATTCAAGGGCTTTCGCGGAAGCGAGCCAATAGACCTAAACATGCTTGCAAAGGCGCTAGTCCAGATTGGAAAGATAGGGGTCGACAATGCCCGATTTGTCAACAGCATCGACTTTAACCCAGTCGTGGTGTACCCAAAGTCATACTATGTGGTTGATGCAAAAATCATACTATCAAAGGAGGTAAACAAAAACGCCATATCAAAGGCAAAGCCAAACGACTCTTTTATGGAAAAATTCTTCACACCTCAATCCGTGGCACTAGTCGGCGCATCTGCCACTCCTGGGAAGGTGGGCAACTCGGTCCTGGACAGCCTTGCAAAGCACGACTACAAGGGAAAGGTCTACCCGATTAACCCAAAGGCCGACGAAATACTTGGAATCAAATGCTATCCATCAGTTGACGCAATACCTGAGCCAGTTGATCTGGTAGTTGTGTGCGTTGATCTGTCAGTCACGCCGCCAGTCCTGGAGTCGTGCGCAAAGAAAGGAATCCACAATGTTGTCATTGTGTCAGGCGGCGGAAAGGAGCTTGGAGGGGAGAGGGCAGACTATGAGGCGCAAATCAAGGAACTATCAGAGAAACACAAAATCAGAATTATCGGTCCAAACTGCATCGGAATGTTCAACGCGGCAAACAGGCTGGACTGCGCGTTCCAGGGGCAGGAAAGAATGGTCCGGGCAAAACTAGGGCCTGTGGCATTGCTGTCGCAGAGCGGAACTATGGGAATTAGCTTTTTGGAGACTGCCGATTCATTTGGCTTGTCAAAAATGATAAGCTACGGAAACCGTTCCGACGTGGACGAGGCAGACATGATATGGTACCTGGCAGGTGACGACCAGACAAAGGTAATTGCATTATACGTGGAAGGATTTGGGGACGGACGAAAATTCATCGAGACTGCAAAAAAGGTGATGAAGGAAAAGAAAAAGCCAGTCGTGATATGGAAGAGCGGAAGGACAGAGGCTGGCGCAAAGCAGGCAGCCTCGCACACCGGCTCGCTTGGCGGCTCTAATGCCATCATAATGGGAGCATTCAAGCAGGCAGGAATCATCTCAGTTGACAGTTACCAGGAATTGGCGGCAGTCACCAAGGCACTTGCATGGCAGCCTGCGGCAAAGGGAAACCGCGCCGCAATGTGCAGCAACGGGGCAGGCCCTATGATTGGCGGAATCGACCACTTTGAAAGACTGGGGCTGGAATTGGCAAAGGTCACTCCAAAGACGCTGCAGGAAATGAAGGCGCACTTTCCGCCGACATATGTGATTGGCAAGGGAAACCCAGCTGACGTGACTGGCGGCGCAAACGCAGATGACTATAGATATACGATTCAAAAGTTCATGGACGATCCAAACGTGGACATTGTAATGCCGTGGTTTGTATTCCAAGATGATCCGCTTGAGGAAACCATCATACAGCATCTGGCGGAATTCTCAAAGCAAAAGAAAAAGCCCCTGCTGGTCGGAGGAAACGGGGGACCGTACACCCAAAAGATTTCAAAGCTGATAGAAAACGAGGGGGTTCCAGTATATGACGACCTTAGGGACTGGGTGGCAGCAGCTGCCGCACTTGCACAATGGGGCAAGCACCTATAGTTTTTGGCACTCGTTCAAAATTAGATATTTCTGGCATCAAAATACTAGCAGGGATCGTTTTGTCAATTGTAGAGCTGCCCTCATGGCAGATCTATCATAAAATATTTAACTATTGAGTATTGACTTAATCCAACGTGGTCGTAGAAAGCAAGGCAACTATAATCTATGTTCAGCTACTCAAAGAGGATCTTGTAGTTTTACGTATAGCTCCAAATGATGGCATCATACCTGATTACCAGGCAGGCCAGTTTGTCACACTTGGCATTCCGGTGACTGCTGAGAACTACAAGACTGTCCGCAGGGCGTATTCTTTGGCGTCTCATCCTGAAAACAAAAAGTATTACGAGTTTGTAATCAGGTGGGTCAGAAAACCGCTGCCAGGCCGTGTCACGACGCAGCTGTTCTATTCAAGCGAGGGCGACGAGGTGTACCTTGGCAAGCCCACCGGAAACGCCCTTACGATTAACGACAGGTTGCCAGACGGGCGCAAGGATGAGAGGAGAATAGTCTGCATCGGGGGAGGTACTGGAATTGCGCCGTTTGTGAGCTTTGCAAAGCACCTTCACGCAGTCGGCGACAAAAGGGAAATAGTCGTCCTGCACGGAGCAAGTTACATTGATGAGCTAAGCTACAAGGAGACCTTTACCAAACTAGAATACGAATCCCTGGACCGTGGAAAAGACCAGTGGAACTTTAGATATCGGGCTGCAGTCAGCAGGCCGCATGAGTGGTTCAACAGGGCATGGAAGGGGCCTACGGGAAGAGTTGAGAATTTCCTAAGGGCACGCGATAACGGAAAATCCCCGCTAGAAGAGCTAGTCGGAGAAAAAATCACCAAAGATAATACGATGTTCTATATCTGCGGCTGGCAGGGGACAATCGACGGCGTGATGGACTTTTTGTCCCCGCAGGGATTTGTCACGTTCCATGACAAGCGCGACGACGGAAGCTTTGAAGTAAAGTACGAGTCGTACGGGTAGAATATTTTACAATCTTGCGCGTTTTGTATCTGATGGTCTTTAGCCCTTTCTTATTATGAACTGCATGAGCGCTTCCTTGGAGTATTCGATTCCATGCTCGTCCATTGAATGCTTGCTGTATTCCTCAATTGCCTTTTCAATGCTGTCCGCTTTTATGACAAAATCGCAGTCAAAACCATAATCCCTACATGTAAACGTCGGCACTGTTCTCTGATAAAAAACTGATGATATTTATCTCGTTTTGTTGGCTTTGTAAACGATCAGTACCTCATTATTTCTATTGCTTGATTGTCTCAAAATGTGATTGGTAATCCGGGCTTATTGTGACCCTTGATACTTGTTTTAAAATTGAGTTTTGGTGAGGTCGTCTAGCCAGGTATGGCGTTAGCCTGATGATCTAGGTTTTCCTGAAAGGTACCTTGTGGGTTCAAATCTTGTCCTCATCGGCATGATTACAAACAATTGTTTACTTTTCTAAAAAGCTGTTTATTGATATCTATTAAGATATGTGATCTGCGGTTCTCAAGTTCGCTCATCAGGCGAAAACCCTTTCAGGGAAATCAAGTGCCGTCTTAATTTTTGTTAGTTTGAATTAACATATCTCTGACTTTGTCTGGATTATCCGTATTCTCAACATGTAACCTAATCGCAGAATGTACTAACATTTGTCAAACTAACATTCAAAAAGTAATAGAATGAACTGATATTGTTTGTTTCAAACTAA
>CAZCWI010000112.1:0-4401 GCA_964502325.1 uncultured Candidatus Nitrosotenuis sp.
TTCTGATTACTTCCCAAGCGATTTCATCTACCAATATAGCGCCAAATACCAGGGAACACCGGTCTTGGAGTTTGATGTGACAAGGCCTGACGGGATAACGCTGCACCTACTATCGTATTCGCTGCCGGACTTGAAATCAAGGACTGCGTTTTCAGACAAGGTTTTTTCAACAAACGAGTCCATACGAAAAAACATTTTGCTTGCATCAGACAGGTTTGCATTTCCAGTAGACAGCATGCCAGCCGAGGAAGTGATTTTCTCAAAAACTGACGCGTATGAAGTCTTAAAGGGAAGGTACACGTTTGTGGTAAAAATATCTACAAGCGATACTCAAAGTGAGATACTAGATTCAACACTAATCATAGGCGGCAAGGTTTTTGGCCTGATTGGGACAGACGAGCAAAGGCGAGACCTGGCAATAGGACTGCTGTGGGGCACGCCGCTTGCGTTGTTTATCGGCATAACGGTTTCTGTTGCATCGGTAGCATCAGGCCTGGTTTACGGAGTTTTTGCAGGATACAAGGGAGGAAAGACGGACGAGTCAATGATGAGATTTAACGACATAGTCTACGCGCTGCCAGCGCTCCCGTTTCTGATCATTTTGGCAGTTACGATTAGCAACAGCATATTTTTGATGATTGGGTTTCTGATGATTTTCGGCTGGGTTGGAATTGCCAAAGTTTCAAGAAGCATGGCGCTGCAGATCAGAAACAGGCAGTTTGTAGAGGCGTCAAAAACAATGGGTCAGAAAAGCTCAAAGATAATCTTCAAGCACATCATACCCCAGATCATGCCGTATGCGCTTGCAAGCATTGCAATATCGGTGCCGGCGGCAATTACAACTGAAGCTGGACTGAGCTTTTTAGGCCTTGGGGACCCAAACTTCCCGACATGGGGGCAGATACTGCATGACGCGAGCACCCACGGTGCAGTAACTCGTGGATTGTGGTGGTGGGTAATCCCGCCGGGAGTGATGATAACGATTACAGGGCTTGCGTTTGTTTTTGTCGGGAACTCACTTGACGTATCATCTAGAACAAAACGCTAAGAGTCCAGAGTAAAACTTCGAATTATGTTCAGGGTTTGGTCGTTGAGCTTTAGCGTGTATGCCGCGGAGTTTGGCTCGTTGTACTGTGCCAGAATTTCGGCAAACTTTGTCTTGTCCTTTCCGCGCTCATATGTTCCCCCAGTTTCCTTTATGCAAAGCGGAAATTTTTTCATGCTAAGGCCGCTTTTTAGAAGATATGCGACAAATTTTTTGTAGTTCTCAGTCTCGTACCAATCTATGTTTTTTTCTTCACACGTTACAATCCACGTATCGATTGAATTTTGATAGATTGCCTTTTTCCTAAGATCCTCAAGCGTCATGATGTTTGCTAAAAGTCGGCACGCTTCATTTTTGAGCCGCATCGAGGGCACATTGCGCCCTTGAATCGGTGATTGCACGTCAGACAGACATATTTTACTGCAGACCCCCCTTCCTGATTCAACCCGAAGAATCCGCCGCCGCCAGAATCCCCGCCATAGCCTTTGACCCGGCTCATGTATCGGCGCCTTATGAAAAGCGGCAAAAGTATGAAAATTGCAAGTGCAGCTGCCAGCCCATACGGGAACGGCAATATCATTTGCAGGCCAATACTTACTGCAAGTGATGCAAACAGAAAGATCAAGTAGTTTCTATAGTTGTACAATACAATCAATCTCCGAAAAAACCTTATAAAGTTTTGTAGTAATTTGCCAGATTCCTAGTTTCCAAAAATTAATTCAAGCGAATTTCCGTCGCTATCCCAAGCAAAAATGTCCTCGTTGTTCTCATATGGGGATTTGACTATTAGCGAAACTAGGCCAAAAAAGTTCTGCATGTCAGTCACAGATGGATCTGCAGGACCAGTCGGATGAGAATGAACTATCCCCACGTACGACAGGTCAAACGGTAAAAACGAGTGCGGGAATCCAGCAAAGGTCTGACCCCCGTACGAAAACGGCGGAATCACAAGGCTATCGATTGTTATTACGCCCTTTTTGGATTTGCCCTTGAGTATCAGTATTCCTTCGTTTGGATGCTTCATCTTACAATATGACAAAATGCCGTCCAGAGGGTCTTTGTTCAATACCACTTTTCTACGAGATTCGCCAGACATTATTTCACCTTACACCGAAATGATATATTTCGTATTTGAAATACTTTGTAAATCACGGCCTAGTTCTGAGAGGACTTGCGTGCGACTGCGCGCCTCCTCAACAAGTTCAGATTCGAGTTTCTTAATTTTTGACTCCAGGTCGTTTTTGTCGGTGATTGTTTTTTGTAATTTTTGCTCAAGTTCGCCAAATGCATCAATATCAAAAACGCCAAGCCTGCTGTGAAGGCCTTGATCTTTTTTTATCAGATCGTTTTTACGCGCCAGAAAACCGTCAATTTTTTGAATCAGGCTGCTGATGTGCTCTACTGATTTGTCTGCCTCCTTTACTGAGACTGCGCCAGACAGGGTTCCCTTCATACACGATTCTAAAATAACAATTATCGAGTCCTTGTTTTGAGTGGTAATCGTCTTTGCAGGATCCTCAATCAGATCCTCCATGAGTATTTTTAGTGGTTTTTCAAGCGACGTCACGTACACGTATTTGCCAAGCGGTCGCGATATTTTGGAAAATTCCTCGTCTATTTCCTTGTTGAGTTTATTTTCTTCTTTTTTGTTTTGTTCGATTTGGTTTTGGATCTCAAGGTACTCGGCGTGTTGAGGGCTAGACTTTAAGGAGTCGGTTTGATTTTTGAGCGCAATGATAGAATCGGCAAGCCCGTCATGTGTAGATTTTAGTTTCGGTACTTGTGCATTTTTGTCATCTATGGTCTTGGTCATATCTAGAATTTTGCTTGTTTTTTCTTTGATTTCAGATTCAGTAGACTCAAACTTGGTGTAATTGT
Organism: uncultured Candidatus Nitrosotenuis sp.; assembly: GCA_964502325.1. GTDB lineage: Archaea > Thermoproteota > Nitrososphaeria > Nitrososphaerales > Nitrosopumilaceae > Nitrosotenuis. The sequence goes on from CAZCWI010000112.1 coordinate 2,924, forward strand.
TGACAAGCTGCATTGCAGACATGTAGTTAGTGTTGATTGTTGCAAGATGATCTTTTAGATCCTGCGCGTATTTTTTTGCAAATACGTGAATCACCCGGCTGTTCTTTCCAAGCACGTCGCCTATTTTTTTTAAAGCCTGGGATGCAACGTCAGTTGCCTTTTTCACGTCATCAAACGCATCTAAACGGGGCATCTTGGCTTTTGCCTCTTTTGAGATGATGTTGATGACTTCGGTTTTGCTCCTTGTCACGATTATCTTTAGCTGGTTATCAATGTCATCTATCTTTAGGCTGTCATTTGACAGATGATCAATTATCTTTAGAATCGAATCCAGTTCATTTTGTATGTTTGAAAACAGCGGCATGATGTTCTTGATGAGATGTTTTTGTTTTGAGTTTTTTACATCAGACAGTATTTTGCCTATTTTATCCAGTTTAACTTCCGTTGAGGCTGAAGTATGCTCTTCTATGTCCGTTTTCTTTTTATTCCATCCAAAAACCATGCTCTTGATACCTTTTGATTAAATGTATACGTGTCAACGATTCGTTTAAAAGTTTACAAATTTAAACCGCGTACACAGTTCCAATCCATGGGAACTACAATACTTGCAGAGGACGGAAACGGCCAGTATTGTGGGACAGTCTTACAGGCAGTAACGATCAACACGTCAAAAAAAAATGTCTGGAAAGAAATCAGCAACATAGTCGGCCTGCCAGACTGGATTTCAGATATCAAAAAGGCAGAGTTTCTCTCAAAGACCAAGTACGGGATAGGCGGGGCGAGGAGGCTGTGGTTTGCAGACGGCAGTATTGTTGACGAATACGTGACAGGCTGGAAAGACGGGCAATACCTGTCATACATTGCCACAAGCGGCCTTCCATTGCGAGGATATCATGCGACCATATCCATCACATCTAGGAAGAATGCCTCGTACGTTTTGTGGAATTCGTTTCTCATCAGTGAGAAAACAGATCGAAGGCAGTTTGAGGAGTTTTTGGCATTCATGGAGTCATTTTATGCAGATTCGCTCAAAAACCTCAAGGTCAGAATAGAAAAGCAACATAACTAAGTTCGCGTACTGGTGTTGTGTTGAGCGACACACGGTTCACGATGATTGGGATTGCGCTTATTTTTGCAGGTTTTTTGATATTTGGAATGTTTGGCAGCGCACACTACAATGCGGCAATTCAGGCAGAAGAGTTTGGCGACTGTTATGATTTCTCCGTAGGCAAGCAAATCAAAATAAATTGTGACATAGCGCTGCAGAACAGAATCTTATTTTTTGGCATCGTCATAGGCTTGATTGGACTGGGAATATTTTTCCTAGTCAAAGGCATCCGAGGAAGATGGGACCAGGATGTAAAGCCAGAGGACAATGTAGGCCCAAGCTCATCATATCCGAGCTAAATTCGGATTATCCCGCGCTCCAGCAGATATTGGATTCCTTTTACAAAATCACCATTCCCGATTTTGCCTTC
>CAZCWI010000113.1:0-1830 GCA_964502325.1 uncultured Candidatus Nitrosotenuis sp.
TCTCGAGGTAGTTCCTGGACTTGGCATCAAAAAACGAGCTGACCCGCCGCCCACAATCCGGTATTCAAATGGCAAGACCTTGATAGAATGGGAGACAAAAGACAGGCAGATGATAAACAGGTTCTCTACCTATGAGTTCAAATGGTAATGTCTGGTAAAGTCGTTATGTGATTTTGCTTTCCTGAAATACAGTCGCACTCTTCCACGATTCATTGAAAAAATCAAAACACCACTCGTGAAATGATTTATCTGAACTGTATAGCATTTTACTCATGTCTGGCTCGCCTTCGTTTGTCGGAAAGCTCAGACCAGATTCGTTTTCGTTTAGCACCATTGCGATTTTGACGTTTTTTGTCATTTTTCTCTCCAGCGTGCCGCTTTTGACAAACTTGGAAAAATTGAACCTGCTTAGCAAATCTCGCCTTTCTTTAGAAACTACCACGTCCTCAGAAAAGATTGATGCGATCTTTGTCTTGTTTTCAAGCTTGTTTTCTAGGATTTTCAACAGACTCTCGTTGTATGGAATCTCAATTAAAATATTGTAAATGTATTCTTTGGAATTTTTGTAAATGTTCTCCCATTCCTCCATTACCTTGACATAGCCTGTGATCAGTTTCGAGTCTGTAAGTGCACCTATTCTCTGAATGTATTTGGTAGGGATGTCCATAAAGTCATGAGATTCAAAGTATTTTTTGTTTTTAATCATGAAACTAAACGTTGGAATCTGGGTGCAGATTATTTTTCCGTACAATGTTAATTCATAGTTTCCATCGGAATTCTTTCTGACAAATCCTGCCTTTTGCAGCCTACTAAAATTTCGGTGCACTTCGGCAGCAGTAGCATCAAGGCGCCTTGCCATGTTTGACAGGTTGGATTTTTCTTCATTCAATCCGAGTATGATGTTTAGCCTTTGCTCGCTTGAAATTTCAAGGAATTCTGGCGCTAGTATTTCTGAATCAATTGCCATTACCGTGCTATCTACGATAACACATCTAAGGTTTGCTGCGCTCAGGATTCTGGCCAATTCCCACTACAATTCTGGCAAATCCCTCTTAGCCCCCCATATCTAAAATCCTCAACTATCACGGCGTTGGGTGAGCCGCAGCCTTGACACCTAGTCTGCAAGTGGTTCTCCATTGTTGGCATTAATGTCAAACCCCCGTATCAATTTCTATTTGAATAAAAGCTAAAAATTTAACATTTCAGTTAATACCTGCCTTAAATTCTCAGTCATTGGCGTTATATTCTAATTATACTGATTTTGACTCTGATCGTGAAATCGGTAAATTTTGTAGTATTGGGTGATCAGGAAATAGCTGCCCAGTTTGGCAAAAAGGGAACTGCGACTGACATGACCATGTATGACAAAAAAGAGCTCGGCGCAATCAGGACATACACTGCGCCAAATGGGTTTCCAGAAAAAGTCCAGCCTCTTTTGCAGACTATCAATCTGGCAGAATATGTTGTATTTTATATAAACAAGCTTGACAAATTTGTCGGCGAGCAAATAATTGCACTTGACATGTTAAAGAAAAGGCACGGAGTCATATCTCATACGTTTGATGTTGATGAAAATTTGCTAAACACGATGATAAAAAATACCGTTTTAGAAAATTACATCAAAACCACGCCTGATAAAATAAAAGAAGAACTTGACAAATTTGATCAAATCTCAAAAGAAGGGGCAGCGCGGATAGTAATTGATCACTGCTTTGACGTAAAAGGAGTGGGAACCGTAATTCTGGGCAAGGTGGAGCAGGGAAAGATAAAGCAGTATGACAATCTCAAACTGCTTCCTGCAGGAATCGACGTGATGATAAAATCAATTCA
>CAZCWI010000113.1:1840-4326 GCA_964502325.1 uncultured Candidatus Nitrosotenuis sp.
GGCCATATCTCCAGGAAGAGTGGGCCTTGCAGTAAAGGGCGTGACACCAGACCAGGTAAGCCGAGGCGATATCATTTGCATGCCGTCAACTGAGCAAATATCTACTGAAATCGAGATTGATTTTGTAAAAAGCCCATTTTACAAAGGCGACATTGCGCAAAACCAAATGTGTCTTGTAAACATCGGCCTTCAGATCAAGGCTGCCAAGTTTGCCTCAATTAGCCCGCTAAAACTCACACTTGACAAGCCAGTCGTATACAACAAGGGAGACATCTGCGTCATTCTCAAGCCAGAATCTCAAACTATACGCCTTTTGGGAAGCGGGCAAATCAAATAACCGAAAAATCGTACGAAACTCTTTTTATTTGCGCGCAAAGAGCCTCATTAAATGAATCCAAAAATTTTGGCAAGTTTTGCAGTTTCTGTATTGATGTTTAGCATGGTTTCAAATGTTGCATTTGCAGACGATAATGCAGATCTAAAATCAAAAGAGACAAGGCAGCAAACAACCCAATCAAAATCTGCAAATAATTCTGAGATAAAAAACTGCGCAAGCAATCTTGAATTGTTAAGAAAACTACTTGATGACGCGTCACGAAAAACAATCGCGTTAAGAGAGAAATTATACGCCGAATGGAAGTCCAAGTATTCCTCAGGGCAAATAAAAGACGACTGGGATGTTTATTCCAAAAAGCTCGATACTTCTCAGGAAATGCAAGAATACAGACAAACCCAAGAAAAATACAATTCAATTCTAGCATCCTGCACAAATGATTCACAATCAAACCATCAGGAATCCCGAGTGCAGTTTACTCCGTCAGAAGAATGCGTCAGCGCGCAAAGAATGATAGATGATATTGATAAAAGATACTCTGTTTTAAAACAAAAAGAGTATGATGACTGGAGGTCACAAAACGCAGCCGGAACATACTCTGGAGCATGGGAACAATACGCCGATGAAAAACTCATCAAATCCACCGAAGTACTAGAACTTGGAAAGATGCGAGAGAAATACGAACCGTTTCTGAGAACCTGCTATGCCCAGTCTGGGGCGTCATCTGACGCATCCCAAACAAAGACGGTGCCTCAAACATCCAAAATGGCTGATCAAAAATCAACTGCAAAGATCACCCAAAAACCGCTACTGCCAGTTTCAAAGGCCGATAAAAAGCCGCACGATGCAACTGATGACTCTGTCAAAAAATCAGACAAATCTGTCAAGCTTACAAAGGCAAAGCCCCAGAAAATAATCAAAAAACCTCCACGACAATTTGTGCAAAAATAAACCGACAAGATCCTATAATTATCAGTCCTGTTAACAATGCTCATGAAGGGCCTCAGAGCATGTCCTATTTGCCCAAAATGCGGCTCAAAAAAGTTTGAACGGCTAGGTGGGGAGGACGTGCAGGTAAGATGCCTTGGATGTAACAAAATCATCTCGATTTGATTGATAGTTTTTATTTCCAATGATTTTAGGCCTAGGCATGGCAAAAACATGGAAGGATTCGGATATCAATTTAGATCCAATAAAAAATCAAACAATTGCAGTAATAGGCTACGGCATCCAAGGCGATGCACAGGCAAACAATCTCAAAGATTCTGGGTTAAAAGTAATAGTGGGGCTAAAGGAAGGCAGTCCTACTTGGAACAAGGCAAAAAATGATGGCCACCAAGTAATGTCAGTCGCAGAGGCTACCAAAAAAGGAGACATCATTCACATCCTGATTCCTGACATGATTCAGGCCAAAGTTTACCGAGATGAAATTGAACCAAACCTTTCAGCAGGAAAGGCATTGTCGTTTTCACACGCAGCTGCAATCCACTGGGAGTGGATAAAGGCTCCAGACAATGTAGATATCATAATGGTTGCACCAAAGGGCCCAGGCTCAAAGGTCAGAGAGACATACCTTGATGGATTTGGAACACCTGCAATTGTTGCAGTGTACCAGGACAAGACAGGCTCTGCATGGGACAGAACACTTGGATTGGCAAAAGGAATCGGCTCTGCAAGGGCTGGACTAATCCAGACAACATTCAAAGAAGAAGTTGAGACTGACTGGTTTGGAGAACAAGCTGACCTTTGCGGCGGATGCGCGTCAATGGTTACAAACGCGTTTGAAACCCTAGTTGAGGCAGGGTACCAACCGGAGATCGCATACTTTGAGGTATTGCACGAACTAAAACTAATTGTGGACATGATCCAGCGGTACGGAATCAACGGCATGTGGAGACGAGTCAGCGAAACTGCAAGGTATGGTGGACTGACCCGGGGTCCAATGGTCATGGACAAAGACGTCAAAGCAAAGATGAAAAAAGTCCTAGACATGATTCAGGACGGAACATTCAATGAAGAATGGATTTCAGAATATCACAAGAACGGCAAAAACGCATTTGACCGATACATGAAGCAGCTAGACTCGCATCAAATAGAGCAAGTCGGCAAAAAGATGCGACAAATGATGTGGCCTGACTCTAAAGAATAGTCA
>CAZCWI010000114.1:0-4204 GCA_964502325.1 uncultured Candidatus Nitrosotenuis sp.
AAAGAAGACAGAACCAAAGAAGACAGAACCAAAGAAGACAGAACCAAAGAAGACAGAACCAAAGAAGACAACTGAGATAAAACCAAAGACAACGACAAAACCGACAACTGTTAAACCAACCACAAGTAGCAAGTAACAAAAACTGCTACATACTAAATTTTTCTTATTAACGTGAATTTGGATTTTTTCGGATCAATTTCTTCATGCATGTCAACATTGCTGATTATCTTTACCTTGAAGTTGAGCCAGCGTTTGTACATGTTTCTTCCCCACGTCTGAATGGAAACATCTTGTATCTGACTTTCATCATCTGAAAAATGTTCAACATTTAAAATGTATTTTCGAGAAACCCTGAACATCTCATTTACTGATTTTTCCATGCTTGCGTCATCAATGTAGTTTAGAACATTTCTTGTAAATACAAAATCAAAGGACGAATCTTCAAACGGCAGTTCTGTAATCAAGCCAACTTTGAATTTGAAATTAGGTAAATTTTGCCCAGCCTTTCTAATTGCAGATTCACTGGGATCAATCCCAGAGACATCAAACTCTTGTGGGAATAATTTCAAATCATTTCCCGAATTGCAACCAACTTCAAGCACATTTTGAACCCTCAGTGATACGGCAAGATCTCGGATGAACTTTGCCATCTCCTCATTATAGTTTGAGTCAGAATTTTCCGCATACTGGCCCCAATGTTCTGCATTGTGATTCAATGCATGGTCTCAAAGAATGCGGTATTTGTTATTTCAGTGGGCGCACTTGCACGGTATCATCTTGGTATCAAAGGTGCAGTCGTGCGGTCCTTCTGACCTTGCATCGACTGGAATTTCTTTCATGCATTCTGAATGTCTGCCCTTTTTGCAAAACCAGCAAATTTCATCGCTTTTCCCCCCGACTGAGCAAGAATCCATGGTTTTGGTACAGTAAAATCTCTAAAAAACCTATTAGATGTATTTTAGCCAGTGGATGAATCGTTCGTCTTGGCCCATTGCCACAGCCATAAATGATTTTTGCAGCTGTTTTGTAGTCTTGCCAATTTTTCCGTCCCCGATAGTTATGTCGTCTACCTGCGATACTGACTTTACCTCCGCAGCAGTACCTGTCATGAATATCTCGTCTGCAGAATAAAGATCCTCCCTATCGAGTTCTTTCTCAATTACGTTTTGCCCGTCTGCGCGAAGTATCTGGATGGCGCTATCACGCGTTATCCCTTCCAGTATTCCAGATGTGAGTGGAGGTGTGAAAATCTCGCCATTCCTTATCACAAAGATGTTTTCTGCACTACCCTCTGTAATTTTTCCGTGATAGTTTAGCATTATTGCCTCGTCATACCCATTGTTTAGAGCCTCTACTCTTGCAAGTGCAGCATTTGCATAGTTTGATGCAGCCTTTGCCTGCATTGGCTGTGATCTGGAGTCTATTCGAAGCCAGCTTGAAATTTTACATCTTGCCCCTGTCAGTTTTCCGGCTTTTGACTCTCCAAGCTTCCACTCCCAACATGCAATTGAAACATCCACTTTGTTTGGAGTCGGAGTCAGCCCCATCGTACCGTATCCGTAATACGCCAGCGGTCTGATGTAGCACTCCTTCAGGCCGCTTGTTTTTACTGTTTTTATTATTCCGTCTGTGATCTGATCCTTTGAAAACTGCATCTTCATTGAATACATTTTTGCTGATCTGAATAATCTGTCCACGTGCTCTGACAGCCTGAAAATGGCAGAACCGTTTGGTGTGTTATAGCATCTGATTCCTTCAAAAACCGCAGTCGAATAATGCAACGCGTGAGTCAAGACGTGGACCTTGGCATCCTTGAACGGTACCAACTTGCCGTTCATCCAAATCTTGCCTACTTCCTTCATAGAACGATGCATAAACATTCGTAATTTAAAGAGTTATCCTGCATGGTTATGGGCAGAACTAAATACTGAACATGCATAATGTGTACGTGGAACCAATTATCCCAATTGCGGCAATGGCGTTAGTTATTGCAGGACTGGTTGGCCAGGGATTTGAGATGAGAAAAATACGCAAGTCAATTAATGTAGAAGAATTAAATCCAAAAAATGCATTCCTTGACAAAAAGAACATCAAGTGGTATGTGATGATTGGAGCAGGCCTTGCGCTGTGGTATGTTGCGGGCGGAAAATTTGACCAATAAATAATTCACATTAATTGTCTTTTGGCTGTCGTATTTGGAATGATACAAAGTCAGGCGTGGACTTGATAGACTATATAGATCAGGTCTAAATATATCTTCGATTAATACTAAACAGTGCGTGTTTTGGGTAACGCCGGACTGAATCTAGATAAATGGTCCAAGAACAAACCCAGCGTGGCTCTGACGGGACATCCCTGAAGGGCCATTTGCGATTTTGTTTTCAAATTCAAGTAAACGTTATTTTTGATCTTTCCGAATGTACTGCGCGGATTGCTTTTTCGATATTGTCATCAGAGTCATCAGTCACTATGATGACTCGTGATGTTTCTTCCTGCGCATCCATGTTCAAGATGTTAATGCCCGCATCGCCTATTCGCGAGCTTGCCTTTGACACAATCTGGTGCACTCGCCACATCTCATCTCCAATTAACGTCACTACTCCACGATTGTACGTGATTGTTGCAAGGGCGTCAAACCCCAAGACATACCTCTCGTTTCGCTTGACATAGTCAGAATCCAAAAACAAAATCCTTGTAAACTCGATGTCGTCTTTTGTGAAAGGAGAAAGTATGACAAACTCGCTATACCTTTTGTCTTTTTCAAGCGATTCAAGCAGTCTCTCCGCTGACTCGCTTTCAATTTTGAGTATCGCGCAGTGTTTTTTACCCGTCACAATTTTTAGCGGATGACCATTCCGGTTGTCCGATTTTCTCTTTATCGTTGTTAATTTTTGAGGGTTCTTCATGTTTGTTATCATGATTGGCATGTCTACGCCGTTTTCTACAATTTCTTTGATCGCAATCGGGTCTAGGATTTTCATTCCAAACATTCCCGCAAGCCTCGCCTCGTTGTACGAAAGCTGGGAAATGTCCTCCAGCTCCTCTGAAACAACTCTTGGATCTGCTGACACGACAGCGCTGTCCTTTTCAAAATCGATTCTGGTATCGTATTTTTTATGAAACAGTATGCCTAGATCTGCCGCAGTCCTGTCCGAACCCCCCCGCTCATACGTAGTTTCTGCACCGTCTACTGTTTTTCCGATAAAGCCGCCAATTGACAGAACGTCATTTTCCCTTAGGAGTTGCTCAACTGGCTCTATTCTCTTTATGGACTCTGAGGCAAGAAAGTTAGTTGACTCTATGTTGCTATCTGTTATGATTGGCCAAACATCATATGATATTACTGCTGATTTTATGCCGTTACTTTTCATGATGTAGTTCATCATGTATGACATGAGTATTTCGCCTGAAAACGCAAGTGCCCTTGAGCGTACCTCGTCTGCAAATGAGCGTTTCTGCACCGCTTCATTGTATGCATGCTTGGTTTTTTCCAAAAACGAGTCGATTATTTTTTTGCATTCTATTTTGTATTGTTCTGACACAAAATTGAGAATTTTCTCATATGGTTTTCTAATTTCATTGACGTCTGGCATTGTTCCCTCCTCAGCCTTTCCTCCAAGTAGCAATGCCAAGTCTGTTAACGACTTTCTCTTTCCGCCATGCATGGTAAGCGGTGCTGAGAAAACCGTAATCACCTTGGAGTCTTTTTTCAGCTCCCTGATGCGGTTGATTATGTCCAATACGTGCTCGCCGTCAATTCCGCTTGCACTGCCGCCAAATTTTGCAACAACTAGTTTTTCCAATTCGTGGTTTTCAAAAACCTAAATCCTCTTTTAAGCATTAGTGCTTATGCCAGATATTTCCTGATTATTTCACAGGCGCGGCTTGCACCGTCTGTCCCAACGGGGGTTCTGCGCGATTCTAGTTTTTGGGGAATCAGCGTATCCATCTGGAAAATATCCTCGTACTGATATCCCATTTGCCTTGCATTGTCTTCCTGCTCAAAATGGTTCTTGATTGGAATGAAAATTCCAGGCGTTCCGTACGCCTTTGACTCGTCTATGGTGGACTTTCCTGCAAGCGAAATGACAAGATCCGATGCGTAAATTATCTCGTGCAGATTACTGACAAACCCGAGATTTCTGATGTTTGGCATGTCTAGTTTTAGAGACGGTCCTGACACAACCACCAAGTCTGCATCAAG
>CAZCWI010000115.1:0-4187 GCA_964502325.1 uncultured Candidatus Nitrosotenuis sp.
CCCCGTATTTGGTGTTCTTTGTAATAGGGATAGGAGTCTCTGCAATGGGCGTGATGAAAAAGAAATCGCTAGAGCCCGTAAATTCCTAGTTTTCCACACACTTGGATTTTAGTAGAAGATAAGATCAAACTGGGCTAGGGTTCAAATCCCACATCTGTCTTGAATGCATCAATTTGTTCTTGGGTCATTGTTATCACATCCACCGGGATGAGACCGACCTTGCCAAATCCGCACGTTGACGGGTTTGGGTCAGAGAGAAGCACACCGTCAGTCGAGCGAACGTGTGAGAGTTCACTGTGATAATGCAGTGCATCACAGTTTGGCTGATGCGCGGAAACTTCGAAAAATTGGGACAGCGGATAGTACTTGCCGCCAATCACCAAGACAGCCACTTGTTTTTCATCTTCTGTAGATTGGGGTTGAGTAGGTTCTTGTTTTTCATCTTTGGCAGTTTCTGTCGGCTGCGTTTTGTCATCTTTGGTTATGACTGCATCTTGTTTTGGCTCTTGCCAGTCAGGAGTTTGATCAAAAACCGATTTGCTCGTGACTGCATCTGCTTTGGTTTCTTGCAATTCTTCCCAATTGGTAGTAAATACAGCTTGAATTGGAATGTGGTCGGACGTCTCAAAATACTCTTCAAAGAACTGATCACCAAGTGCAGAGTCAAAAAGGCCAGTGATCTTTACGGGGTCAACGCGAGTGTTTTCACCGTCTTGGTTTTTTTGCATCACATCGCGTCCAAAGAGGAGTTGGTCAAGTATTGTTCCCGCAGGCAAGTTTGAGGTTTTTTCCAAATCACTTATGTTTTGTTTATTTGCATTTTCTACGTCTTTTAATGCCTGAGACAGTTCCTCGACAGTATCGGGTTGCACTTTGGCCCCAATTTTGCCTTTTGCTGTCTTTTCCAAATCTAGTTTCTTTATCCCATCTTTTGCCGCCTTTTTGAGAAGGCTCAGGGTGTCTTGCTTTGCAACGCTCTCGGTTTTTGTCAAGAGTTGTATCCTTTTTTCAATGTTTTTGAGATGACCGTCAAATGTTTGCGCCGCTTTCAGATCAGAAGGATTCTTGGTCTCACCGTATCTTTCCCACGCATTGTCGACGGCATCACCGAAGATCTGTTTTTCATATTGGTTAATTTGAATTAGTGAAGATGTTATCGCCTCATTTCGTTTGCTTATGATGTATAGTGTCTTGAAGCGGTCTTCGGATTCATCAAATGATCGTTGGTTTGAAACAGGTTTTTTCTCAGAAAACACGACTATTTTTTGCTTTATCATGTACTCGATTCCAGATGTGAAATCTTGATCAGAGATTGTTCCGTCTGCCCACCATTTGGCGTTGTCTCTAAGCCAGCTTGGAATCTGCAGGTTATCGTTGACCAGTATAGTTCCATCCTCGCTTGTCGGGACGTTTACCGAAATTATTTTTTCTTTGACCAGAAATCCTATTCCTGCGGCAAAGTCCCTGTCAGTGATGGTCCCATCTGACCACCAAGCGGCATTTTGTCTTATCCAATCTGGGATTACCATGCTTGTTCTTTGCGGTATTTGGTCGCACTGTCCTGTGTCTCTCACCGAGTTTCTTTCCACTAGAAACTCCGCATCAAGGCGTTCTTCATCATCTAGCGGTATGTGAACTTCGGATTCGAAATGAAATCCTTCTGCTGTGGCCCCGCGTGAGACCTTTGAGCCAAATCCAATCCACTGATCACCTGCCGATTCAATCTGCCCCTTTGCCTCTACTGGACCAGAGGATAAATCCCCGTTTTGGACTATTTCCCTCATCATGTTGTTTGTATCAAGAGTATTGTCACGATCAGATTCAACGCCCCAAACAAACAACCTCAGATCACTTAGAGGGGTGCATTCGTCGTGATCCAGAATCGTCAAATCAAGCCTCAGTTGACCGCCCTCGTTTAGAGATATGTCTTCCCGGGCAACAGTACCAGAGTTTGTCGCAAGATCGTGCCCAGATAGCTCGGCACGCCAACCAATAACGAGATCTGCACCACTGAGAGAGTCCTCCCAGTCCCCAGCATCTTCGTTGTAGTCTATTCTTTTGAGGATCACAGTTATGTGGTATGGATCACCCGGTGGCGGTGCATCCCAATGCGCAGATGCGTTTTGCGGAGACGCAAAAACAAAACATGTCATGACAAATACTAAAAACAATGCAAAGACTTGATGCAAATTACTAGTCTGATTTTTTCTTGATATTTAAGACTGATCGTGAATGCATCAGGTGCGAATCGAATAATGACATTCTCTTAAATTGAATTTGAAAAACAGGATTTGTTTTATGATGCCAAATCAGACAAAGATGCCTTACGCAAACTGTTTTCTAATCTGCAGTATTGCAAATGCGGGAAGCGCAAAATACATTCCAATGTTTAGCAGTATTACTCCAGCACTGTACCCGACCAGCTCCTGCTCAGAATCAACGTCTGCGTAATTTAGAATGGATAACGATGAGACAAGCGGAGTCAGCGCAACCCTTGTTGCCTCTTTGAGCAACGGGCTTTGCCTTTCCCAGTCAGCCACGACAGGGCTAAATGAATAATAAAACGCGTTAAATCCGCCCATAAACGCAGAGCCAAACTCGGTCCTAAGCAGCACGCCGTCGCGCAACTCCCTTAGGCTCTGCACTTGGGGTGCAAGCTCTGTCCCGTATGCGGCAGTCGCCACAAGGCATCCGCCTCCGCTTTTTTGCTCGACTATACACACTCCGTTTTGAAGAACGGTTCCCTCACCGCATACCCCCACTATGGGTTGAGGCTCTGGCAGTCCCACCACATCATAGATTGTCTTTCCTGGGAAATACTTGTTAAACCACTTGACAAACGCAGGATCGTTTTCGTATCTGTCCACATATGTCTGCGGATCCACTGCGGGGTCTGGGAATCCCGGAATGATTGCCGGCGCATCTGCAGGATCGGGCAGTCCCACCACATCATAGATTGATTCGCCCGGGAAATACTTGTTAAACCATACCTTAAACGCAAAATCAGTATTGTATCTGTCCACGTATGTCTGCGGGTCTTTTGTAGGATCCGGGAATCCAGGGATGACTGTTTTTGGTTTTTCTGGCGGCACAGGTTCTGGTTCTTCGGTTTTTGGAGGCTCTGGCTCGGGGGCCGCGGGGGTTGACGGCTGTAATGGTGGTTGCGTCGTAGTTGGAGTGGTCGGCGTAGTCGGGGCAGGAGTTGTAGGGACAGTAGTGGACTTTCCGCCCATCAGATCAGCGGCAGACGGGCTCACAGGCGAGCCATCTGCCGAATAATCAAACAGTGTGAACTTGCCGGCATATTTTGGCTCTTCATTGTAAAACGCAGTTGCGTTGTAGACTCCTTTTTGGGCAAACTTGGAATAGTATTTTTCCATTGACAGATCTATCGGGGTAAACACCAGCATTCCATCAGAGTCCGACCTGCCGCCATGCAGCATGACAAACTCGCCGTTCTTGTTGAGAATCTTAATTGAGACCATGCTGTTTGCGTGTGCGGCATCTGTCGTTCCGCTAAATTTGATCATGTCCCCCTTTTTGTAGGACGTCTTGTCGGCCTGGAACGTCTGGACCACGGCAAACGCAGGCGCAAACGCCATGCTTACGACTAATAGTGACAGGACTAGTGCTAGTGATTTCAACCCTAGGAATCAAATCAGGTCTTATGACCTTTAACTAGATTGTGCATAATTGTATAGTGACTGCTAGAGAGATCTAGACTAGTGCCAAACTTTATTTTTCGACAAGTGAAAAACCAACCATGCAAGATTATGCCCTAAACATTCTGGGAAGCGAGTGGATAATCATAATACTTGTGGCCCTAATCGTTCTTTTTGGCACAAACAAGCTCCCAGACGTGGCAAAAAAGCTCGGGCGGACAGTCGGCGAATACAACAAGACCAAGTCAGAGATTCAAAACCAAATCTCTGGAATCACAAACGCAAGTATGAACATAACAAACCCGATGCAAAACGAAAGGCAGAAGCTGGAGTTCATGGCAAAGTCACTTGGCATTGACTTTGCGGCAAAGACAGACGACGAGATAAAAAAGGCAATAGCAGAAAAAATGCCTGGCAAAAACGACTCTGATCAAAAGGACACAAAGTAGCCTTGACAAGTATTTCATTTAACAAGATTTACAACGCAAGCTGTATTGACGGAATGAAATCCATTTTGCCAAACAA
>CAZCWI010000116.1:0-4128 GCA_964502325.1 uncultured Candidatus Nitrosotenuis sp.
GGAACAATAGTGATGGTTGGGTTGATGGGCAGCTCGGTTCGTTTTCCAGTCATCGATGCAGTCCTGAACGAATTTAATTTGATGGGATCTCTTTGGGGGAATTTTAATGAATTAAAAGAAGTAATTGATCTAGCTAAAATGAAGAAGATCAAGTCCGAAATCACTCAATACAAACTGGAAGATGCAAGCCTTGTTCTAGATATGCTCGGGCGTGGAAAGATAAACGGAAGGGCAGTGCTGGTGCCATGATTCGTTTATCGTACGCCACGGCGTCAAATGGCTATTTTCATATTGATTTTGCGCCGCATATTGGCTGACATTGTGGACTGATGCTTTGGTTAGTTTTCACAACTGATAATCAATCTCTGATTTAAAATGAATGTGGCCTGATTGTAATTTGTGACTGGCTCTCTACTACAACCAATTTCAAATTTCATAGATGCCTCATTTGTGATTCAGGAAGGAAATCAGGCTGTGTCTGAAGGAGTCAAAAAAATGGCAGAGTATGGGGTTGATAGCTTGGTAATCATAAACAACAACATCATTAATGGAATGGTGACCTACAAGGACATACTTTTTGATGTTGTCGCAAAAGGAAAAGACCCAACCAATACCAAACTTAAGGAAATCATGAGAACCCCGCTTATCACCATACAAAAAGGCGCAAAAATCAAGGATGCCATATCGATGATGAGTGAAAACAACGTTCGTCGGCTCGTCGTTGTAGATAATGACATCCCAGTTGGGGTGATATCTCAGAAAGTTCTAGTTGGAAATATTGCACGGCAAGCAATAGTTTTGCCGGAACTTGAGATTCCAAATAAAATCAAATGCCCGTACTGCTCTTCAATATTTGATGACAAAGGCGCGCTTTCCTCACACATTGACAATATTCATGTCGGACGAGGCCTCTTTGAAGGCAATCTGGCAAGATCTGAAGAACTTGGATCCATAAACCCGCCGTCTAATTTTCCAAAGACGCTCTGATCAAAGACAACAAAGGTCTGAGCAATCACATCTGCACGACAACAACAATCAGTGGATAACAGCTGTCTAGGTATAGAATGATCCTAAGACCAATCAACTGACTTGATTGCTCAAATCAACTTTCCTCCTAGTTGGCTATTACCCGACATAAGATAGTGAACATTGCATAATAATATGATCAAGATTCCCATGTCTGATATTCGGATCTGGCAAGTGATTTTTTTGAAACAATTTGTGGATAATGTGAAAAAAAATCAAAATACCGAAAAACAAGGAAGAAATTAATTGCAAAAATGAAACCTCTCCAGATAAAGTTTGGTTCCAATTTGACTGCCTGCTGTTTTTTTGGAATAATGGCAGGGCGCAAATTTTACATCTTTCTAATTATGGGATCAGTTTTGGCACGAACATGTAAAGTAATAATATGATCTCAACTCTTCCCAAAATCATCAAAAACGAAAATATCGTAATCGTAAAAGAGTCCAAGCTTGCAGTCACAGTGCCAGCGCCAAGCCCCGTGGTGGTCAGGGCAGAAACAGCGTCAAAATACGAGTCTTCAAAATCATACCCCAAAGAATGCATGTGACTTGCGACAAGCAGTGGAATCGTGGGAAACGAAATGGCAAGTATCAGTGCAGTAATTATCTCGTTTCTGTCTGACTGCGTCAGATTCTTTCTAAACAGGTTTCTTATGCCTGCCAGGTTGATCAGCCTAAAAACCTTCATGCCTCCAGCCGTTGAGAACCCACATCCGCCAATTAGCATTGCAAGAGTAATTATGATTCCAGCTACGGGGTTGAGGTTTTGTAGATTGATTGTCTGAAAGCCAGTAGTGGTACTGGCTGAAATAATATTGAATATGCTATCCATCGAACTTGTATTCATCGAAAGCAAAAAGATAGCCGACGCAATTGCCATAATTGCAAAGTATAGCGCAACTTCTTTGCTTATGTTAACTGACATGAATTTAGTTCTGACAAACGCATAGTGAAATCCAAACGGAAGTGCGCCGAGGATCATCCCGAATATGATTACAAGATGTTCTGGAATGGTCAATCCTGCCAAAATTTGTGAATTGGGAATCCAGCCTCCTGTGGACACTGCGCTCATTGCCAAGGCAAAATTATCGATCAAGTTTCGCTCTCCCAGGTAAAACAGCGCAACAGCTATGATTGTGATATAAATTGAAAATAGAATTGTGATTGTGATTAATAGTTCGCGCAGCTGAGGAACCTTACCTGAAATAAAACTGCGCATTGTACGCAGCTTGTGCTCTGGAAAAAACGTCGTAACTATCAGGTAGACAAAGCTTAGCCCGCCGACAAACTGGGTGTAACTTCGATAGAAAGTAAAGCTCTGCGGCAATTCTTCGGGCGTCGAGATCAATGACAGTCCTCCGGTGGTAAAGCCAGCTGAGCTCTCAAAGAAGCTGTTTGCAAAGTGCTCTAGCGGCTTTGCTGCGTCATGTGGGACTACTAGCATGTGGGGTATTGTGCCAAACAATACTAGCAGCATAAAGCTTACAAAAACCAAAATTGCCACATCTCTTAACTTTAAGGGGCGCCTCTCTCCGTACGTATTCATAAAAAACCCTGTCACGAACAATAATGTCGACATTAGGTAGATTCCGGTAGCTGGAATCGTCTCCCATAGTATGGTAGCAACCACTGCTGGAATAAACATCAGGACTCCTGCAAACTGCAAAACTATTCCAAGATTCCAAATTATGGTCCAAAATGAGGAATGTTTTTCATGTTTTGCAGCCAGATGATTCTTCATAAGGTTGATGATGGTGTTTTTGTACAACATTCCGATAATCTTGTTTTCATCTGAGAGCACAACAAGCTTCCTTACCTTGTATTGCTGCATCCGCTCCAAGGCGTCTGAAAGAGTCTTGTTTTGATTTATGGAGATTACTGGAAATGTCATGATGTCTCCTATGGTAGTTTTTGCAGGATTGATAAATGCCTCCGATGTCTTTTTTAGAACATCTTCATCTGTTACTATGCCAATTGGGTTTTCATTTTTGTCAACAACTATGATTTCGTCTATGTTTGCCTTGATCATCTGCTTGCATGCATCTGGAATGATGGCTGCCTCTGTGAGCTTTACTATATCTGGATTTGCATAAGACTTGACTGTCTGATTAAGGTGTGCAGAAAGATCTGGAGATTTTGGCAACTAGATCAACTCAACGCCCATGTTGACTACTGATTAACGTTATGTGCCGCTTTATCTTCAGTGGAAATAATGGTTTTAAATAATGCGCAGGGTCGCGCTTTGCATTTGAGATGATTTACATTTGTATGGAATGACTTGCATCTCTGGAAGGAGTGTCTTCCGGGGTGGGTTTTGTGCGAAAAGTGCGAAACCGCAACATTCTGTTAATAAAGAAACTAGTTCTCTAGTATTTGTCATAAACCTTACTTCTATGTCCAACTTCAACTATGAATATAGTTATTTTTTGCTCTTCCAAACTAATTATTACTCGATAGACACCAACCCTGAGTTTTCTCAGAGTAGATCCTTGTAGTTTGTCTGTAAATGCAAATGGATTGTCAATAATGTCTTCAAGTTTTGCGACTATTCTCTGAGCAGCAGTCTTGTCTGATCTGAAAATCTTTTCTAGTTGTTTTTGGGCAGTTGGCGACCAGACAATATTCCAAGACATCTAAAGAATCATTTTAGGCCTAGTTTCTGCTTTACGTCTTTATGTGATATGACTTTGCCAGCCTTGATTTCAGCTAGCGATTTTTCTATGTTCTTTATGGTGTGTTTGCTTAGAACGCCTTCATCGTCTTCTACTACGTTTAGTAGTCGATTTACCACATCATCGTAAGATTCCTTTGGGAAAGACTTCCTTTTTTCTAGGCGCGCCTTGGTTTTATTCTCTAATTGTATGCTAGTTACCATAGGTTACCATAGGTAACTATAGAATTTAAATTTGATCAAAAGAATGACGAGTCTGTTTAACACAAGTCGTAAAACATGATTGATTCCTATGATGATTGGAAACCTGAATCTGTGTATTGTTTCTTCTCAAGAGTTGTTTTGCTCAGCCTATTCCTAATGCCTTTACGTTTTAGAGAGTGTCTGCCGGGGGTGGGTTTTGAACCCACGACCTCCAGATTATGAGTAATG
>CAZCWI010000117.1:0-3975 GCA_964502325.1 uncultured Candidatus Nitrosotenuis sp.
TGATTGTCAGACGAAAACTCTCATGCCACATCTGAGCAGCTGGCGCAGCTTTACAAGCTGGGCTATGTGGGTGCCAGGCCTGCAACAAAGCAGGATGCCTCAGAACTCATATCAAAACTGCAAAAGTCAAAACGGGTCAAGCCGTACCTGTTTTCCACCGAAAACGGCTCAGAGCCGTACCTTGTGCCTATGGACAAGTGGCCAGACCCGTACAAAAACGAAAGCGAGTTTAAGGCAGAGATGCTAAAGGACTGGGAAAACAGCGAAAAAAGAAAGGAACGCCTAAGCAAGCTGCGGGATCTTTGAGCCTGTAAACCTAACAACTCTTAACTGGAATTGGCAAACCAAAACCATGGTCCCGTTTTACACTAGGAAGAAAAATCCCGGAGTCAAAGAAGAAGAGCATGTTGACAGGCTCATTGCCAAGGGAAGAGAGTCGCTCAATCTTGGGAATTTCAAGGTCGCCTTAAAGTTCTTCAACGAGGCACTAGATCTGGAGCCAGACAACGCAGACGCGCTGCTCCACAAGGCAGATGCCATATCCCAACTAAAGAAAGACAGCTAGCTTGCGCATAGCTATACTTCAATGAGTTCGATTTTATCGAAAGCACTCAATATCATATCATGTCTTTCTCATGTGTTGCGTGCACACTCGAGTTTTCTGCTGGTCTGAGCGCTCACATGGAAATCTCATAACCTAAGGGCAGCCGAGTGATCGTTTAGTAGCCATACAGACGCACGATGAAGTTTGTCCCAAAAAAATTATTCCTGATCTGCAGGTTTTGGTTCCTTGGGGGCTTCTTCTGCCATGCACCTTGTGCAGAGACGCTTGCCCTGCAGGGGAAACCACGTGAAAACATGAATGTATCCTGACTTGCAACTCATATGCGAATAATTTCAGTAGGGGATTAGTATCGTCTTGTCAGATAATACTTGTTTTCAGCTAAAACAAATCCTCGATCAGTCATGTCGATCAAGGAATTGCTTGCTGATTATAGGAATTCAATAAACCCAAAAATGCACTCATTTTTGTTTTACTGCTTTACACTGTCATTTTTCTGATCTGGTGATGTGATTTTCTAGATCAACTATTCTTAACTGTGCGTGATGTGTAACAAACGATCACACATGTTCATTTTACAATCTGTCGCATTGGAATCATATGAGCATCACAATCAAAACCGCTGATAAAATATCAATTCCAAGAATCCTGCGAAGGATGTCAAACTATGTCATATATGCAATGCTGAGCTTTGGAATCTACTTTGTTTCTAGTCTGTTCGTAGATGTCCTGGCTAACAACAGGTGCGTGTCCGCTGTGTGCATGCCAAGCTAGCCCTCCAGCAGTTCATCTATTGATTTTTCTTCATCGGATGGTTCGTTTTTGCCTTGTTTTTTAATGCGTTTTTTGAGCATGATGATGGCCCCTGCGCCTCCTCCTGCGCCTCCAATTAGGAGCAACAGCATAAAGTCGTCCTGGTAGATTGGTCTTGTCTCTACATCAAAATCAGCCTCAAATGTCACTGTGGCCTCTGCGTATGGTAGGTTTTCCCATCCAACAAGTTTCTTTTTGATTATTATCATGTCATTTATTGTGGGTACGGCGCTTATGGTGACGTTACTTCCCTCTGCATATGTGCCTGAACCATCCCCGTTTTCAACTGTTATTTGATATGTGACAACTGTCGGCTTTTGCTCGACAACTTGCTGAATCTGTTCTTGTACTTGTTGTGCGGTAGAACCTGATACTGTGATTGTGGATTCTACCGGTACTGTGTTTTTCTCATAGAATATTATCCCATGTGTGCCTGACTGGTTGAGAAAAACAAGATCCCCCACAATATTCATAGTTGCACCAGATGAAACTCTAAGCTCTGCCTTTCTCAAGGGATTCTCGTCAAGATCTGTTATGTAATTGACAATTGGAAATGGCTCTTCTGCATATACCGTGCTTGGGTGCATTGACTCTATTTTGTTACGAGACGGATTGTACACTGACAGTGTTTCTGTTGCAGTAAAAGCATTTGATGCAATGTGAACTACTGGATCGTCTTCTAGGAGATCGTTTATTGTTCCACGTACCGTTATGACTGATTTGCCGTCCTGAATTATCTCGTAATCAAAAGACGGTGTAGATGTTATGCTGACGAGGTTCCCGTTCTTTGTTGAATTGGGATTTGTCACTATCCTGTCCTGTGATGAGCTAATCAAGAACAAATCCTGCTCTACTCCAAAAATTATCGGCAATGGGATTACTGTGATGTCTGGATTTTTTACAAATTTTGTTTGGATTTCGACAGTTTCCTCGTTTCCCTCAACTTCGTTTCTTTGTGCGAAAATCTCAGTAGTCCCCAAACTCTTGACAGTTGCTACTACGATTCCATAGTTTTCGTCTGTCTTGATTTTTCCAGTAGATGAAACTACATCGATTCTGTTGTCTGGGAATATGACAAACTCTTCTTCCATTTCCTCAAGTACTGGACCGCTGTCTGATTCGCTTGACACTATGATCTCGATTTTGTCTAGTGCAGGATTTGGAAATGCGAAAACCTTGGTACTTGTTGCTCTCTCATAAGTGGATTTTGCAGTGCTAACTGTAACCGTGTTTACTGATTTTATTGTCTCCTCGTTTTTTGTCGGATTGGAGCTTTCTGCTAGACCGCTAATACTGATGCCGCCTATCTCGTCAAAACTTGCATAAACTGTAGCCTTTCCATAATAGTTCCCTTTTTCAAGCACAAATTCCTTAGTTGAGTCCCTGTCTAGTTGCGCATTTGAGCGGGTTATTACCTTCATTGCGTCAGGATCCGTTGCCTGTCTGTCTGTTGTGGACTCTGATAGGACAATTGCTCCCTTGATTACTGCATCAAAAGAAAGATTTGCACTCTTGTCTATTTTCAGAGTTATTTTGACATTATGTGATGGAACGTATGGCTTGTTGTCCCTTTCGAGCCAAAAATACACCTCCGCACTTGAGCTTGTTGGAATTGGATTTGGAGCAGGCTCTATGCGAAGCTCGATTTGATTTGGATCGGAAATTGCAATGGCTGCTTCGTCCGGTTCTATGTTTTGTGCCGTGGCAGTAACTGAGCCCTCTCCTTTAGCTTCAAAACTAAATCTGGCGTAATGACTTCCAGGATTTATCGTGACTGAGTTTTTTTGCAGCACAATATCCCCATTGCTAGTAAGTGTTATTGCAATTGGTTTTTCTGCAATGACTGGGTTTCCAAAATCATTTAGCAAAAATACGTATCCGACATGTCGGTTGTTATCGACTAGTACGTCAACTAGGGTGGAGGGGAAAATCAAATCAAGCTCAGTCGGTGTATTTCCGGACTCTACGACCTGAACATTTTGTTCAAGCAGTGTGTCTTTGTATACGCCGTAAATTTTTGCATTGCCAGTTCCCTTTGTCTCAAATTTGATTATCCCGTGATGTTTTCCTTTTTGTATCTGGACAGTTTCTGTGATGATGTTTATCACTTCCTCGTTGTCAGTTATCACGTTGAACACAACATCGTTTTCCAGATTGCTGTTGACTACTATCAGTCCGTGATACCCCTGTTTTGCGATAACTTTTGACGGAACCCACATCGATGCATCTAGTGTAGTTTGAGCGTAAATCGGAATGATATTTGCAAAAACCAATACGCTGATGACTGATATCAAAATTCTTTTCAACATATTCTAAAATCCACTCCTATTGGGACTAGGCATTTTTTGCCAAGGTCGGTAACGAAAATTACGTGCTTGGCTCCTGCTACTGGGTTTGATACTAAATCAATGTCGAATTGAAATGATTTTCCAGCTGTAACGTTTTTTCCATCAAGGTATTCTGCCTGATGCATGCCTGCCGAATCTATAAAAAGATAAGAGTTCAAAAATATTGTTTGACTCGAAGTATTATTCACTCCAATTATGTATGACTGTGGATTATTTTCTATTATTGTAAAATTTAATCTCTGATTGTTTTTT
>CAZCWI010000118.1:0-3973 GCA_964502325.1 uncultured Candidatus Nitrosotenuis sp.
TCCATAGTGGTTTCAGCGTCAAAGAGGCCTACTGTTGGATATTTTTTCTTACCATATTCTATTGATTTTGTAAGATACATCAACCCGCCGCATTCAGCATAAATTGGCATTTCCTGCTCGGCAAGACTTTTGATTGATTTTTTCATTGTGTGGTTTTTTGTCAAGAGTTGACCTAACACCTCTGGAAATCCGCCCCCAATGTAGAGCCCATCACACTCTGGCGGGGTGGGATCTGATATCGGACTAAAGAACTCTACCTTTGCACCCTCACGTCTCAACGCATCAAAGTTATCATAATAGTAGAAATTGAATGACTTGTCCAACGCTACACCTATTGTGACCTTTGATTGCGTTTGCAGTTGTTTACCAGTCTGCAAAAATGGAGATGCTTGTTTTGCTGCTAAAACTATTCCATCAATGTCAAGATAATACGAAATCTTTTTTGCAATTTTTTTTATTTTTTGTTTTAGGTCGTTTTGTTCAATTACCGGTACCAGTCCCAGATGTCTTGACTGTATGTCAAATTCAGAATTTTTTGGTATTATTCCAAGTACAGGAATTTTCAAGCTGGAAAGTGCCCCTCTGCACATTTCCTCGTGTTTTTTGCTGCCAATTTTGTTAAGTATGAACCCAACTATTCTTGAGTTTCGGTGGAATTTTGTATATCCTAACGCAGTTGCGGCAATCGACCTTGCCGTCTTGCTTGCATCAAGAACCAAAATGACTGGAGTTTGAAGTATGCTTGCTATATGGTGCGTACTAGAAAAATTTGAAGTTCCAGAGAACCCATCGTAAAACCCCATCACTCCCTCAATGACAGATATGTCTGAGCGGGAATTCCTCAAAAAACTTTGGATTACAGCCTCTTTTCCCATTATCCAAGAGTCCAGATTTCGTGCGTTGTTGCCAGAAATTGCAGAAAGATAAGTTGGATCGATATAATCAGGGCCAACTTTGAATGGTTGTACGGAATAGCCTTTGTCTTTCATTCCATGAATGATAGAACATGTTATCGAAGTCTTTCCTACCCCGCTAGTAACGCCTGCGATCAAAATGCGTGGAATTTTGTTCTTTCTTATCATATGGTTTTAGCAAATCAAGAACTATACCAATGTTTTTAGTATTCGATCCCGGTTTTTCATTATGGAGAAAGCCGGTCTTGTAATAGTGTACACTGGCAAGGGAAAAGGAAAAACAACTGCAGCGCTTGGAATGGCACTAAGAGCAACAGGATACAACCACAAAACCTGCATGATTCAATTCATCAAGGGATCGTGGCATTATGGAGAAATGACATCGTCAAAAAGACTGGAGCCCGAGTTTGAACTAACGGCCATAGGCAAAGGCTTTGTTGGAATATTAGATGACAAAACTCCAAGAGAGATTCATCAAAAAATTGCAGATGAGGCAGTAGAAATAAGTAAAGAAAAAATTCTTTCTGGAAAATACGACATCATAATACTTGATGAGATAAACTATGCCGTAAACATGGGTTTGGTATCCATGGAAAAAGTCCTTGAGCTGATAAAAATAAAACCATCACAGCTGAATTTGGTTTTGACTGGAAATTACGCAAAACCAGAACTGATTGAAGCTGCAGATTTGGTAACTGAAATGAGAGAGATAAAACATCCTTTCCAACAAGGCATAAGAGCAAAAAAAGGCATAGATTTCTGAGCAACAACATTAAATTATGTACGCCGAGCCAAATTTGCATGGCTACAGAATCGCAGGAATTACCAGAGATTGGAGAAATTGTAATTGCAACCATAACTAAGCTCACCGACCACGGAGCATATGTCAGTCTTGATGAATATAGTGGATTGCAGGGGTTTCTTCACATATCTGAGATAGCTCCTGGATGGGTTCGCTCTGTAAGCAAATTTGTAAAAGAAGGCGAAAAAAAGGTGCTGCTTGTAAAAAAAGTAAACCCAAATAGATCAGAAATCGATCTTTCATTAAAGCAGGTTTCGAAAGAACAGCAAAAGAAAAAGCTGTTAGAAGTCAAAAGAATTGAAAAAGGTAAAACTTTCCTAGAAAATGTCAAGGAGATAGCAGGACTGTCTGATAACGATGTAGAAAAACTCGAAGACGTGATTTTTTCAAAATACGACTTTGTTTACGACATGTTTTTGGATGTGGTAACAAAAGGCATTACCGTTTTAGATGAGCTAAAACTCGCAAAAAAAATCGTTTCTGCAATAGAAGAGGTAAGTACAAAAATCAAGCCTCCATCAGTTGAGATTCGGGGGATTTCTGAAATCACTTGCAGTAAATCTGACGGTGTTGAGGTAATCAAGAATGCACTTTTGGATGCGATCGGCGATCAAAAGGCAAATGTAAACGTGGTATACATAGGTGCGCCAAAGTACAGAATAACTGTAAAAGGTCAAGACTTTAAGACTGCAGAAAGAATGCTAAAACCCATATTGGATAAATTACAAAAAACTGTCGAAAAGAATCACGGCACGTTTAACTTTACAAGAGAAGAGTCAAAGAAAACAAGAGAGGGATAATATTGAAATTTCAAATTCGTAAATGCCCAGACTGTAAAAAATATACTCTAAAAGATGCATGCTCACACTGTGGTTCTAAGACAAACACAGTTCATCCAGCAAAGTTTTCTCCTGATGACAAATATGCAAGATACCGCATAGCAGACAAATTCAAAGAAGAGTATTCTAACGAGATATAATTAAGAGATTCTTATACTTTTGATTCGTGCTTGTTCAACATCCACCGGTTGATCATCGGAATTTGTTTTTAGAGAACCCAATTTATCTACTATATCTCTGCCCTCTACTACTTCACCAAAAATCGTGTACTTGCCATCAAGAAATGGCGCATCGCCCAACACGATGAAAAATTGCGAACCTCCACTATTGATATCTCCACCTCTTGCCATGGATACAACATATTTTGTGTGTTTTAGGCTGCTAAATTCGGCTGTAACTGTATATCCGGGGCCTCCCGTTCCCCAAGTTTGAGGCGGGCCAGATATGGTGTTTGGATCGCCTCCTTGTATTACAAATCCCGGTATTATTCTATGGAACAATGTTCCGTCATAGAAGTGTGAATCTGCAAGTTTTTTGAAATTGTCAACTGTTTTTGGTGCCACGTCTTTGTTGAGTTGAATTACAATACTGCCTAGTGTTGTCTCTATTGTAGCAAATTCTCCAGGCGTTTTGACCACTGACTCATCAGATGTTTTAATATCTGATTCTTCAGGTGTTCCCGTCTTTGGCTTGTAATCTTTGTTTACCTCATAAATTAAAACACCACTAATTGGTCCAGAGTCTTTTCGCAAAAAGCCCGAGGATTCATAGACAAGTTTCAGTGGTCCATCGCCATCTTTAGGCAATTTAACATCGTTTATGTAAATTGGAGTAAAACCAGACACGTACGTCTGCGACTGTTGTTGAGTGTTTAGATCTACATAGAACATTGGAGAAAATGGGATCATTTTACCCAGCAATGTTTCATTCCAGAACTCATTTGTTGCGCTTAATCCATCACCATAGACATATTTGTCAACTGAAACGCCTGCAATTCTCATAAACCATTGTTTTTTACTTTCATCGCCTCCGCCCTGAACAAGATATAACGGTGGATCTTCACTGTTTACTCTTTGTGCAGCCACATAAATTAAGACATAATCTGCGTTTAATCCCTCAGAAGGTTTGTCGCTGGTCAGTATTTCCCATGCCTCATCAGGTGAGCTAAGCAACATTTTTGCAATCAGCTTTATTTGCCAGTCTATCAAGGTGGCATTATCAGCTAGTGTTTTTCTTTCACCTAGTGTTGTAATCCAGTATCCATAATCCCACCAGGATGCAATAACTGCATCCTCTGGTGTATTGTTCTTGATCCAATCCATCGCATCAGGCCAGTCATTTACAGCTATGTTGTAGTTGCTTCCGCCATTTAGGATAGTTGGTGGCGCTTTTACGCTGTTCACCCAGTTGGAGCTTGC
>CAZCWI010000119.1:0-3913 GCA_964502325.1 uncultured Candidatus Nitrosotenuis sp.
CGTGTACAGGCCGGACCTAGCAGGCTCTGGCTTTTTCAGATAACTCTCAGAGAGAAACCCCCCAAGCAGAGTTCCATATGCGAGCAGTTTGATGCCGTGCTTTTGGCAAAACGGAGCCATCATTATTTCGGGTCTCTGGTCCAGTATGGAATACTGCACTTGGTTTGACACCAGCTTGAATCCGTTCTCTACCATGATTTCGATCCTCTCAGTGTCAAAGTTTGTCAGTCCGATGTGCCTAATCTTCCCATCGTCTCGAATCTTTGAGAGATGGTGCAGCGCGTCAAGATAACTCGTGTCAGCATAATCCCACCAGTGGAACTGGACTGCATCGATTGTATCCACGTTCATTCTGCGAATCGATTTGTCGATGTAATGCTCCACAATTGACCTAGTCATCGGGCCGGGGCTTGGGACAAATTTTGTAAGTGCCTGTGTTTTGCCAAGATCTGATTCGCCGTTTTTCTTTGCAAGCCTTTTTCTAAACTCGCCAAAATATTCTTCTGCAGGCCCGTAAATGTCTGCCATGTCCCACGTGGTAAAACCAGCATCGTGGTACGAGAGCATTTCAGATACGGCAGAGTCCGGGTCAATTTGCCCATGACCTCCAGCTACCTGCCACATTCCGTTTAGTATTCGGCAGATTTGCAGATCAGGTGTTAGAGAATAGGTTTTTTGTGACATGTTTAATCGTTATTTTCTAAAAACAATCCAATGCTGATTGCATAAATGTAGAATGTGATTTCATAAATAATTCCACAATAGGTTTCTTTCTTGAATTAAATATCCCTTTTTGTAAAGGACAGACATGATGGAAATACACGTGTACGATACATACGTAGAGGCCAAAGACGGCCACACGATGCATTTTGATGTCATAACAGACGTCAAAGACCACGGCAAGGCAATCGAATTTGCCAAGCAGTGGTTGGAAACTGTTGGTGAAAAAGGAGCCAAAGTAACAACTGAAGAGTGTCAGTTTTGCCACTCACAGGGCGCCCCAAAGCCAGTAGAGGATGCAATCAAAACCAACGGGTTCTTCATCCAAAAGATGGAAGGGTGCCCATAACTCTTTTTTTAATTTTTGAATTTTTTTAACCCACGTATAATGAAATAGATTTTAATTGATTTGATTCCACATCATATCATTGGCAGAGCCCACATACAACAAGCACACGGTGGAAGGGGACAAAAAGACGCAGTGGATTTGCGGCTGCTTTGAGACAATCGACGGCTACTTTTGGTTTTGCAATGATCACAAAAACACCCTAAGAAAGACAATCGAGGCTCAGATTGACGAGCTTGACATGACGCGTGTTTTAGAATAGGTATTAAGGTCTAATCTTTTGTTTTGCAAAAAATGCCCTTTTGATTAAATCAGACAAACAATTTTTGATCAGTTTTACATTAAGCGGGCTCCATTATACCCCATGATGAAAGTGAGATTGAACCGAGAACAGTTGGAAAAAGTCCACGCCGAAATTTATGGGGCAAGAGAAAGCGATTCTCCAATATCCATACAATTGCAAAAACTTGACAAGTACATCGAGGAACGCCAAGGAAGGGTCAGCAAGTCCGACACGTTTGACAAGTTCGAATACGGTTTCTATGCCTGAGTTTTAGGATTCGACTATAGAACCAGAATTGCCACAAAGGCGCCAACGAACACTATTGCAACAGTGTTTAGTAGTTTGATTACTGTATTTAGTGCAGGTCCTGCAGTGTCCTTGTATGGGTCGCCTATGATATCGCCGACCACTGCTACTTTGTGCTCTTCGCTTCCCTTGCGTCCCTGCATCTCGATTAGCTTCTTTGCGTTATCCCATGCGCCGCCTGTGTTTGCCAGGTGGTACGCCAAAAAGATTCCAGTAACTACGGCACCCATTAGCAGTCCTGCGACTGCCGGTGGGCCAAGTATTATTCCAAGAACTATAGGTGCTGCAATTGCAATCGATGCGGACTTCCACAGTTCTCTAAGTGATGCAACAGTTGCAATATCTACGCATTGCGCATAGTCAGGCTTTGACTTGCCGGTTAGAATGCCAGGGTCTGCTTTGAACTGGCGCCTTACCTCATCTACCATCTTTGATGCAGCACGAGACACGCCGCCGATTAATTGTCCTGTTATGATAAATGGGACCAGTCCTCCTACTAGCAGTCCTACTACCATTGCAGGGTTTGAAAGACTATAATCTAGAACCTTGTCTGTGAAAATTTTGGCAGCCTCATACTGGAATGCCTGGATCATTGCCAGTGCGGCAAGTCCGGCACTTGCAATTGCAAATCCCTTTGTCACTGCCTTGGTAGTGTTTCCGACTGCATCGATTTGATCAGTGACCTTGCGGTTTTCTTCGCCCATGCCAGTCATCTCCACTATTCCGCCTGCGTTATCTGCAATTGGTCCAAACGCGTCTATACTCAGGACGATTCCTGCAAGACTTAGCATTGCCATGGCAGTCAGCGATGTTCCAAAGATTCCATAGAGCAGTGCTTGTGACGGGTCAGGTGCTGCAGAGGATGCAATCGCGTATGACAAAATGATTGCCGCAACTAGTGCAATCATGAACGGTCCGGTTGATTGCATTCCTTTGATTATTCCCATTAGTGTAAGTGACGCATAGCCCCACTTTGCAGAGTCAGCTATTTCGTTTACAGGCTTGTACCTGTAGTTGGTATAGTAGTCTGTGATTCGCTGTATAACTGGAACGAGGATTACGCCTATGATGGTGCTGCCAAAGAGTGCATACGCCATCTTGTCATTTCCGATAAATGTGGTTATGAGGGCATAGTTTAGTCCGATTGCAATTGCAGCTGAAATGTAAAACGATTTGTTAAGCGGCTTCATGACATCTGCAACATTTTTTGAGCCAATTGTCGCAGTTCCGATTATTGATGCAATCATTCCGGATGCGCCAATCAGTATAGGATAAAGGAAAATCTTTGGAGCGCCAATCAGTGCTGCAATCAAAAGCGATGCAAGAACTGTGACAACATATGATTCGTAGACATCAGAGCCCATACCTGCCGCATCTCCCACGTTATCGCCCACGTTGTCTGCAATTGTGGCCGGGTTTCTTGGGTCGTCCTCTGGAATGTTTGCCTCCACTTTTCCAACCAAGTCTGCGCCCATGTCTGCTGCCTTGGTGAATATTCCGCCGCCGATTCTGATGAATAACGCAATCAGACTAGCCCCGATTCCAACACCTGCGATTGTGATTGGGTCTGGATATACAAGATACAATAATGATAATGCAAGTAGCGCCATTGCAGGAACTGCAAGTCCCACTGTTGCGCCGCCCCTAAATGCAAGCGCAAATGTCTTGCCGATTCCGCTGCCAGTTGCGTTTGCCGCCCTGACTGCCGCCTTTACAGTGATTTTTAGTGATATCAGGCCGGCTACTGCAGAGAGTGCCGCGCCTACCGCAAATGCGATTCCGTTTGACAGACCGATAAAATAACCAATTACTACTGAGAGTCCGATTGCAATTGGTATGATGATTTTCATTTCCCGCCTGATAAACGCAGATGCTCCGACCTTTACTGCGTCAGAGATATCCATCATTTCTTTAGTTCCGGCTTTTTGTTTTGCTACCCATCCGGCATAAAGGGCTGCAACTGCAAAAGACGCGATCGCTGCACCCACTGGGATAATAATTTCTTGCAGCTCCATTTTATACTTGCATGCCTATTTGCACGAAATATAAACTATCTAGAAAAATTGGGCTGTTTTCTTTTTTGATACGGGCTAAATGTTTTGCCCCTTAGCACTTGGCGGGTCAGTTTGTTAAACCGCCGCCCATGGCTCAAATACGGGAACCTCAGGTGAACCAATTCGTGCGATATGGTGTGGTCTAGTGCCCGCTCGTCTGGGATTTTCTTGACGTTGATGAAAACCAGATTGTGCAAAAGGTAC
>CAZCWI010000120.1:0-3866 GCA_964502325.1 uncultured Candidatus Nitrosotenuis sp.
ATCTAAGTTTGATCAGGGTTTTGTGAATCAGAGATCCATACTGTAACGCTTTTTTTCTCTTGCTTGCCGAAATTTCTGGAACTCCGATTTGTGACGCCAGATTCCTTATGATGTGCTTTCGCATCAAGTCATCAGAATCCAATATCTTTTCAGAAACAGGCACAGTTTTTGCATAACTTATGAATCCCTGGGACAAAAGGGGCTGGAGTATTTCCACTGAGAACTCGGATGATATCATATTTACTGCCTTCATCATGTTTAGCTCGTTTTCGAGTTTTGAATTCATCAGTTCCATTATCTTCGACTCTCCTTCCTTGAACGCGTCACGATACCCGTTATACCCGCAGAACAGCTCGTCAATTCCGTTTGCAGTCACCACTGTATCCAGTCCAAGACTGTTTGCCAATCTGGCAACATGGTAAAACGCAATACAGTTCTCGTTCCAGGACAGGTTGTCAGTCGATATGGCATTGCGGATTTTCTTTGATACCATATCAAACTCGTCGGGATTTATCTCCAGGGTGTGATGCGGGAATTTTAAAACCTCGTTTACCTCCTTTGAGAACAAGACATCGTGCGATCCTGCAAATCCGATTGTCAATAATGTGACATCATACCCAAGATCAGAGCAGACCTTTGCAATCATGGTGCTGTCGACTCCGCCTGAGAACGCGACTCCAATTTTTTGCGTAAGAACAGTATCAAGTATTCCCTTTTTGATTTGCTCTAGCAGTGTATCAGTATCAGGCATAATTTTGCAGAATCACTCCCATACAAAGTGCTTGCGGTGAATTTTGGATTAATCCGGTATAGCTAGATTAAGATTGCTACCAAATTGTGCTTATAATTTCTGCCTGAGCGTTAAATGATACAAAGAAGATTTCGTATCAAGAAAGAAAATGCAGCCCAGAAAACAAATGTATGCAGGATTGTTTGCCTTGATGCTAGTAGCAGCAATAGTGACAATTCCTCATGCAGTAGCAGACGAAGAAAAATCAAGAGATAAAGAACAAAAACTAGACAAAGCAGACAGAAAGGAAGCAAAGCACGACGAAAAGCCAAGACCAGTCAAGCCAATCCGCCAAGTAACGTCTATTGGAGTTGGAGTCGGCGCGGCAGTTGATGGAGACGGTGCACTACACAGGTCTCACTTCAGAATCGATTTAGCAACATCTACAAACTCGACTAACACAAACTCGACTGGAACCAATTCGACCACAACGGATTCATATCATGTCAAAAAAGGCCAGATATTCATACTTGAGAAAGGCTCGCGCGGAACATACAAGATAATCCCAGAAACATGGAGAATCGACATTGCCGACGGAAAGGACGCGTTTAGCGCAACAGGACAGGTCAAGGGCGGAAAGGACACATACATGGTAACGCTGACTGGCGAGAAGATCCGCGATGCGAAAAACGGAAGCCTGTACTGGGTAAACGGCAAGCTGGCAGGAAACAGCACCGAGTACGACATGCACTACATATCGACATTTGCCAAAAAGAACCGCTCCGTAGAGTCGATACTAAATGCATCAGACTAGACGTTCTATCTCTCCCTTTATTTTGTATAAACGAAAAACAATTATGTTTTCAGGCAGAGTCATAGTAAAGTAATGTCAAAGGTTGCAATCATTCTAGGTATAATGCTGGCAGCGTCGCTTTTTGCAAACTATACGCTATACCAGAACACCCACACCCTACAGCAGGACATCTTGAATTTGGATTCCCAGGTAAGGTCGTTTCAAAAGCAGACAGACGAGATACAGAAAAGGCTAGGCTCCATAACTCCCAACAAAGAAAATTTTGAAAAGATGCAGTCCCAGATAGAAAAAACCCTGAGTGTCCCGGACTCGTCAAAATCAATTACAGCAGTCGCAGTCCGCCCAATAATGTCAAGTGACGGCTTTTTTCAAAGCGTGGAATATCAGGGAACGGTAATGAGCATCACAGTTGACATCCGCGACGGGACAGGGCTGGTGCTTGTAAACACTGCAATCCCAACGGGAGTGGACTTTCAGACGTCTGCAAAAACTGCGGTAAGCGTTGCACAGGAATACACAAATGCAGACCTGTCAGAGAAGGACATCATATTTTCAATCACTGCAAAAAGCAACGAGGAATTGCAGGCAGTCGACGGCCAGAGCGCAGGAATGGCAATGACTGTTCTATTGGTGATGGAAATTGAAAACAGGTCAATCAACGATACGGTATTGCTTACCGGGACAATCCAGCCGGATGGAACGATGGGCCCAATCGGTGGAGTGGCAGAAAAGGCAGACGCTGCAGGAAAGTACGGCGCCAAGACATTCATCGTTCCAAGAGGACAGGCAATAACCATGGTCCAGGAATGCGAGGAGTCGCAGAACGGCCCGTTCCTGTACAAGAGCTGCAAGTCCGAGGCAAAGCCGCTGTCGCCAATTACCGAGGAAAAATACGGAATGATTGTAATAGAGGCAACCGATCTTGCGTCGGTTTTGGATTACTTTGACTGATCAAGTTATTATTCTGCTTGTGATATTATGATGGCATGCACGTTATCCCAGATGATCAAATAAAA
Source organism: uncultured Candidatus Nitrosotenuis sp. (assembly GCA_964502325.1). Classification (GTDB taxonomy): domain Archaea; phylum Thermoproteota; class Nitrososphaeria; order Nitrososphaerales; family Nitrosopumilaceae; genus Nitrosotenuis. The sequence continues at coordinate 2,561 of CAZCWI010000120.1, forward strand.
AACGAGCTAAAAGAACAGGATCTAAAGGGATGGACCATCCAGAACGGAAAACTCTACAAGGAGTTTGTTTTTTCTGACTTTGTAGACGCGTTTAGCTTTATGACAAAGGCTGCGTTCCATATAGAAAAGATGAACCACCACCCGGAATGGTTCAACGTGTACAACAGATTATCGATATATCTTACCACGCATGACGCAGGCGGCATAACAACAAATGACATCAAGCTGGCAAGAACGCTCAACTCGCTAAAATAATAAAATTTCTCTTCATAAGACAACCTTTGTGTCCGCTATTTCTTTTGAGGTTAGAGGAGGAGAATTTTTCATGGAATCCCTACCCTTTCTAGATGAACATCAAGGCCGGAAAATTCCTGGTCTGCACCTGTGACCAGCTTTGATTTTAGAGCCTTTGCTGTTGCAGCTGCAAAGGCATCTGCTATTGACAGTGAATGGTTTGCCTTCAATGAGGCTGCTTCTTTCCACAGGGAGTCATCCTTTACTGGGACTATTCTGATGCCAAAGCTTCGGATGTTTCTCTCCTTCTCGTCAGCTACCTCGTGGCTCTTTCTGCTAAGAATATAGTACAACTCGGCAAGGTTGACTACACTCATGTATCCCCTTATCTTTCCGTCAAGAACCTGTTTGAGCAGTGCCATAACCTTCTCTGCACCTTTCTCATCAAGGTACAAAATGAGTAGTGCCTGAGTATCAAATACTATGTCCACGGTTTAATTTGCCACCCCTTAGCAGCCTCTTTTCTTTTTTGGTTTCGTCTGACCGAGCCTCCTCGATGAGTTGCAGCGAGGTCTTGCCCCTGAAGAGAGATCTAAGAGATCCCCTATCCACTGCAGGATCCGGAATGTGTCTTAGAAGCACGCCATCTTTGGTGTCCACGGCAAGCGCCTTTTTTCCTATCTTGTGCTTGTCCCTTAGCTGTTTTGGTATAGTAGCCTGCCCCTTCTTTGTGACTGTGACTATAATCTCCACCATACTGGTAATACTATGGTGTTTGTAATACATAAATTTTGTGTATTACTAATGAAGTCAATCGAAAGACGGCGCAGACACATCAGAAACCTTCCAATTTCAAAGGGAAATTACGCGGCAAGGGCAAAAACCATAGCAATTCATATACAGAATTAAAACAAAGTTCTTCAAATGACTGCGACCCCGATACTTGATTCTGATTTTAGGTATATCGACAAGAAGGGAACCTTGCTAAAGTCAAGGACGGAGCTCTCCATATCGCAGATGCTATCATTTGTAGGGATAGAATACACCTACCAGCACGAGATAATGGTAAACG
>CAZCWI010000121.1:0-2942 GCA_964502325.1 uncultured Candidatus Nitrosotenuis sp.
ACAAAGACATGGCATATCCAAAACTCAACGCAGTCGCATTCTGGATGATTCCTCCAGCAGGCGCGCTAATCTGGCTTGGCTTTGCAGACTTTACATGGTATGCGACACCACCGTACTCTGCAATCAGATCACCGGGTCCTTCAGCAGACATGTGGATATTTGCGCAGAAAATACTTGGAGTCTCGTCTGTCCTTGGCGCAATCAACTTTATAGTTACAATTCTAAAATGCAAGCATCCTGATTTGCCACTAAGCAAAGTCCCGCTTTTGGCCTGGTCGTTCCTGTCAGCATCACTAATTGTTATAGTCGCAGTTCCAACATTTGCAGCAGCACTTGTAATGCTACTAACTGACAGACTAGGAGTGTCTGGATTCTTTGATCCGTCAAAGGGCGGAGACCCGATAGCATACCAGCACTTGTTCTGGTTTACGTTCCATCCCGAAGTATACGTACTGGAATTTTCGTATTTGTCATGCTAAGTATAGTAAGTTTCTCATCTTGGGCACACCACATGTATGCTACTGGCATGTCGTTTACAGAAAAGACCGTATTCATGATTGGAACGCTTGCCGCAGTTCCAGCGTCTGGAATGCACGTGTTTAACTTTATAGCTACAATGTGGGGCGGACGAATCAGGTTTGCAACCCCAATGATGTGGGCAGTTGGAGGAATCGCATTGTTCTTCTCTGCAGGAGCAGGCGGTGTGGCAAACGCCGCAATGCCGTTTGACTTTATCACACACGACTCTTACTGGGTAGTGGGACACTTCCACCTGTTTGTGATGGGAACGATCGCATTTGGATCAATTGGATTCCTGTACTACATGTTCCCATACATCACCGGAAGGATGTACAATGAGACCTGGGGCAAAATCCACTTTATCATGTCATTTGCTGGAACGGTAATGGTCTTCTTTACACAGCACGTACTTGGACTATACGGAATGCCAAGAAGAGTTTTCGATTACATACCTTCTCCAGAATACATCGTCATGAACCAAATTGCATCAGTCGGAGCAATGATAATTGGCGCAAGCATGGTAATTTGGCTAGTGAACATGATTTACAGTGCAGGCAAAGGAAAGGAGGCCAACATGGACGACCCATGGGGACTTGGAGGCAAGTACTACTTCCCACACCAGGCCAAAAACCCACATCATTGAGTGATTAAACATGGAACAACACAACGAACCAATTTACAGGACAACATCTGCAAGAACGACAAAGATGCTGGTGATAATGCTCGGTATCAGCATTGCAGGCGGTGCCATCTTCTTTAGCTTTTGGGATTATTGGATATCATTGCCACCTGGAAACCAAATGCAGGCAGCACCAGTGGAATCATCTGGCGGCATGGCAGCTACTGGAAAGCAATTTGATGTTCATCTGAACTTTGTCGAGTCTCCGGACTTTAGAACCCTGGCGTTTAATGCACTGCCTGGCGAAGAAGGACACAACCCGGAAATTATTGCAAGCGTTGGTGACCGTATAGAATTCCTTGTTGCTAACAATGGTAAATCATTCCATGCATTTGGCGTTACGGCAGCAGAAGAAGGCTTTGAGGGAATAATTCCTGGCACCGAAATAAACACTGCAAACAACCCGCTAAAACCAGGACAATCTGGCGAATCTGCGTTTGTCCCAAGCAAGGAAGGCACATACTATTACATCTGCACCGTTCCAGGACACAGGGAAATGGGAATGGTTGGAAAAATTACAGTCAACCCAGCTGGAGAGGCTCCAAAAGCAGCAGCACCGACTGGAATCAGTCACAATTTTGATCTCAAGTTTATCGAGTCTCCAGACTTTAAGACGCTAGTATTCAACGCACTACCTGGGGAAGAAGGCAGCAACCCAGACTTTACAGTAAAGTCTGGCGATTCCGTTACATTCAATGTGGAGAATGCCGGAAAATCATTCCATTCATTTGCAGTAGTATCTGATGTAGACGATCCAAACACCATAGTGTTCAATTCGGCCATAAAGTCTGCAAATAATCCTATGAAGCCTGGCGAAACCGGACAAGTAACATTTACTGCAGGCGCACCAGGTTCGTACCATTACGTCTGCACTGTTCCAGGACATGCCTTACTTGGCATGCAGGGAAATTTCATAGTAGAGCCTTAACTTGTTTTTAAAATACATCGCACTAGCGTCGCTTGTAGTCTTGTACTCTTTGATGTTTATTGGAGGGTATGTCTCTTCTGCAGGGCTTGGACTGTCGTGTCCTGACTGGCCTTTATGTCCAAATGGAATAATGCCCGATGAGGAATATCTCATAGAGTGGACGCACAGGTTTGTTGCAGCAACCACTGGAGCCCTGATAGTGGCAACAGCAATCGGGGTGTGGCTCAACAAACAGTCTGATGGAAAAATCAAGATAACTGGCACGCTTGCCGCAATTTTTGTTGTAACCCAAGTCACTCTTGGCGCACTGGTAATTGATCTAAAATTGCACGCAGTCCTTGTCGCAATTCATCTGGGAATTGGAATACTGTTATTTGCAATGACTCTGCTAACAGTGCTGTTTGCATTTAGGATGGGCAAAGCAACAATCCAAACTAAAACCTAGCTCGCAATTTTTTCAGTCTTTTTGGCAGGTATATGTATGCAAATATGACAGCGGCCCCTGCCGCGCCGCACATTATGACGTATGTGAAAATGTATGCAAACGGACTTTGTGTGCTCATGTTAAACGTATGCGTTATCACTTTTCCTTCAGAGTCGTAAAGATCTACTCTGAAAATGTGGTTTCCCTGCCTCTCAAAGACGTAATCAAAATCCCAATATCCCGTATCGTGCGACTGCGGCGGAATGCCGTCCACCTGCTCGTCATTGTAGAATATTCTCATGCCCATGGTGAACCCCTGGACGTCCTTTAGATCCAGATCTGTCACGTGTATGCGAATCGTGCATTTTTCATTAATAATTGGGATTTCCGGG
>CAZCWI010000121.1:2952-3832 GCA_964502325.1 uncultured Candidatus Nitrosotenuis sp.
GATCTGAACCCTGTTGTTTCCAATGGTGGACTCGGCCGAGTTAAACATGGAATGCGCGCTTACCTCCTGTGCTATGGGCATTATCCCAAACAACAAAAATACAAAAAGCACAATCCTGATTCGCATGGATCAGAAAATCCGTTTCTTCAATAAAGCGCTTTGGGAAATGACAAAAGCTTTAAATCCAGACGCAAGAAAAGGCCAAACGTTGACTACAGTTAGAAAATCGCTTGATATCAAAGCCCCAGTTGACACAGTTTTCACATATTTTGCAAGACCAGAGCACGTATCTGACCAAATGTCAGACAAGGGAGTAGCAATGACTGTGATTCCAATGGAGATCAAAGACGGAATGGGTGTTGGAACAACATTCAGAATAGTTGGCGACTTTGGCGGAAAAAGACTGGAATGGGACTGCGAGACAACTGAATTTGTCAGAGAGCAAAGAATTGCCGCAAAAATGACCTCCGGACCATTCAAAAAATGGGACATTACAACAGAATTCAAGGCAGTTACCGAGCGAGTGACCAATGTCACCATGACAGTAAACTATGAGATGCCATTTGGCGTAATAGGCGGAATCCTAAGCAAGCTCAAGTTTGCAAAGGCAGCAGAAAGAGGAATGGAAAGCGCACTCTACAAGGTAAAGGGACTGCTAGAAGGAAACGGCTCCATCCCAGTATACATCACACTAGATGCATACCAAAAACTACTCGAGGAGAAAAAGAAAATGAACAACGTTCCAGTTTCCACAGTACTGACTGCGATTTTGGAAAAATACAGCGAAATCGAAGCAAAGCCTTCAAACTAAATTTTTCAGCTCTAATTTAAATAACGACTTTATTGTTTTTTGCTCTGTGGGTCTATGGCTCAGCCAGGT
>CAZCWI010000122.1:0-3746 GCA_964502325.1 uncultured Candidatus Nitrosotenuis sp.
TTTGTGACGGTTTTTTTCTTTTTCAGAAGGTTCACCACAAACGACTCAAACTTGGCACAGTTACAGGACTCCACCAGGCAGGTGCCGTCGTGATCGTCTTTTCGGTGTCCGCAGTTGCACACCGTCTCGTCCTTTGCGTTTGACTCGTTCTTTTCAGCATACACTCCGAACCTGAGATATGCCTCGCCTGCGTGCCCCTTTTTGAACCGCTCATAGTTTTCCGACTTTTGCAAGACCTTGAAGAATCCCTTGTTGCGATCAGGCCTCTTGGAGTCTGATCCCATGATGAACCAGTACTGGTCGCCGTTTTCCACAAACCGCATCTTGATGTCGTGATCGTTCCACCAGTGAGCAACGTTGTTCCACATGTTATTTGCAGCCTTTCTGTCTTGGAATAACGGAACCACGTTCATCCTCAGATCATAGTACCGATATGCGACCCCAAGAAAATCATCAAACCATGGAACTGGACTGGACAAGCTTACCGGAAAAATACCAGATTCATTATTAATATGATCGGCGCACATCAGGCATCGATCAAACGGAGCAGATCACAGGTACGCGCATGAATCGTGAGCGAAACGATCATGAGAAACATTAATACCCTTATATCTCAGTTAACACGACTACCAGTCATGACCACATACAGAACCAGCATGCAAATTGTAGCTGATTTACTAGTGGCAACTGATCAGTGCGGCCAAGAAGGCATCAAGGTAACATCCCTTCTGACAAAGGCAAACCTGTCACATTCAAGACTGTCCAAGTTTGTCGAAAACCTGACCGGCGCTGGCCTGATTAACAAAATTGACTTTGACGGCAAGAACACCTTTGTCATAACAACAAAGGGAAAGCAGTACCTCGAGTCATACAGACGATTCCACGATTTAGCGGAGTCGTTTGGTCTAGACATGTAGTTATTTTCGTTTTGCTCTTGGCTGTGTTCGTCTCTTTTTGATGGTATTGTACACTATGATGATCAGTGCGCCTGCAAGCTGGGCGTAGAACAGCTCAAGGCTCGGCGGGGTTCGCATTATGGCAAACACCATGCCCATGAAAAGCATTACCAAGATAATGATGAGGTACTTGTCCACCAATACCCTAGATAAAAAAACAATATATCTTTTCAACATAGAGACAACCCATGAGCAAGATCCTAGAACTGATTGGCTTTGCGCTAATCGGCGGAACGGCCTATTCGTTTTTGGGCATGACAGACAGCCCGCTTCGATGGCCAGTCTTTTGGGGATGTGCCGGCGGCGCGCTTGCCATCATTTTGTATCGGAGATCAAAACAGAAAAAAACTCAAACATGAGATCTGAAATTGTTTTTGTGGATCAGAAATAGAATTTGTGCAAAACCAAGATCACCAAATAACACACCGACAGATCTATAAAGGAGGATTTTACGGTATTATTGGGGAGTATGACAGAGCAGACTAGCAAATGGTGGCAAGGACTTGGAAAAGAACTTGAACTTGACATAGAATCCCCAGAAGAACAATAAACGATCTTTTTTAAAAAATTAATTTTACAGCCTCGAGCGGGATTTGATCCCGCGACCTAACGCTTACGAGGCGTTCGCTCTACCAGGCTGAGCTATCGAGGCATGGTTCGCAGAGTTATCAGAGTTTATAAAAAGCAATACGGAGTTTGGAGCAATTGAAAAAATCCATTTCTGGCATACGGGGGATTTTTGGAGACGACCTTACACTAAAAGACATATTGAAATTCTGCGGCAACTTTGCGCCGCTTGTAAAATCAAAAAAGTGCGTGATAGGAAACGACACTCGGCCGTCAGGCGACATGGTCAGGGAGGCTGCGATTGCAGCGCTGATGGAGCGTGGAGTAGACGTGTACAACTTGGGGATGGCACCAACGCCGGTTGTATTCAGAGAGGCCCGCAGGTACGGAGCAGGGTTGGTCATCACGTCATCGCACAACCCGCTTGAATGGAATGGGCTAAAATTCATCATAGACGGCAGGGGCCCCAACGAAAAAGAGTTTGAGAAAATATTGCAGGAGAAAAAGCACGCGCCTGGAAAAATCGGCAAAGAGCATATCATTTCATCAAAATATGTGCAGGAGGCATCAAGGATAATCGGAAAGGCAAGGGCCAAAGTAGCAGTGGATGTTGGCGGCGGCGCGGCGCTAGACGTTGCGCCCGCGCTTTTGAGAAAAATAGGATGCCAGGTCCAGGTTATCAATGCAAAAAGAGGCCCAGACCCGACTGCAGACCCACTCACGCAGCTAGTCGGAATTAGCAAAAAATCAGACATCGGGTTTGCCTTTGACCTGGACGGCGACAGGTTGGTAGTGGTAAAGGATGGCAAGAAACAGTCACCTGACACTACGCTTGCACTTGGGGTATCAAAGGCACTGGATTTGGGCTACAAGAGATTCTGTCTTAGTATCGACACTAGTATCGCAGTTGAGAGATACATCTTGGATAACGGCGGAGTGGTTATTCGCTCAAAGGTCGGCGAGGCAAACGTCATAGACATGATGATCAGGAAAAAGTGCCAGGCAGGTGGGGAGGGAAGCAGCGGCGGGTTCATACTGCCAGAGTTTAACATGTGCCGCGACGGAATACTGACCAGCGGACTGATTGCCGCAATGAGCAAGGACAAAATTGATCAGATAATACGATTCGTAGCCAAGTACTCGCAGCTTAGGACAAAAATCGCAATAGAGTCAAAGATTCATGATAAAGTACTGGACAGATTCCAAAAAAACATCAAAGGCAAATTCAGCGACATCATAACAATTGACGGCGTAAAGGTAATCGTCGATGATTCCACGTGGGGGCTGGTTCGCAAGTCAAACACAGAAGACATTATCCGCATTTCAGTCGAGTCAGACGATTTGGCAAAAGCAAAAAGAGTTCAAAAAGATATAACCGCTCTAGTAAAACAAAGTCATGACCAAGTTAGATGAAAAGGAAATAATCAAGATATTTCAAAAAAGTTTTGGCAAGACAGTCTCCGAAGACGTCGAGACATTTCCACTTGGCAAAAAACTAGGCGTGATAAAGACAGATACCCTAGTAGAGGGCACTGACATCCCTCCAAAGATGAATCTGTATGATGCTGCGCGAAAGAGTGTAGTTGCGTGCGTTTCTGATTTTGCATCAAAGGGTGTGCAGCCCTCATACTGCATCATATCAGTTACAATACCAAGAAAATATTCTGCAAAAAAAATAAAAGAGATTGCAGACGGGCTCAGAGGCGCATCAAGTGAGTTTGGATTTAAGATTCTGGGAGGTGACACAAACGAGGGAAAAGAACTGGTGCTGTCAGTGTCGTTTTTTGGAATTGCAGACAAAATAGCGCGCAGAAATGGCGCAAGGATTGGCGATTCTGTCATAGTTACAGGCCCGTTTGGGAACGCATCTGCAGGCCTCAAGCACGTAATGCACGGTAAAAAGGCAGGGCCAAAGTTTGCTAGGAAAATAAAAAATACAGTGTATCACCCCATGCCAAGATTGAGTTTTGGGATATCTGCAGCCAGGTACCTCTCATCTGCAATGGATTCAAGCGACGGATTGTCGACAACACTTGTGGAGATGTCTGTCCAGAGCAAGAAGAAATTTGCAATCAACAGCCTCCCAATGGATCCAAAACTGGAAAGATTTGCCAGGCAAAACAGACTGGATATCATTGACCTTGTCTTTAACGGAGGCGAGGAATACGAAATTGTCGCGACCGTTCCGCAAAGAAATCTAAAAAAGATAAAGCAAATCGCAAA
>CAZCWI010000123.1:0-3651 GCA_964502325.1 uncultured Candidatus Nitrosotenuis sp.
GCTGTTTTAATTCTTCAAGTTCTAAGACCTTGAGTCCTTTTTTTGCCACCAAGTCTAATAATTCGACGCGTCTGCGATCGTCTTCTGTTATGTGTGACACGAATCTAGTGTGAGATGATTGAATTAATTTTTATCTAAAACAATCTAAAAATAACATGGTTCCGCACAGATATTATGTCAAAGATGCGAGCAATGCTGCTCGAAAACCTTGCGCCAATTGAGACAAGCCCGCTTAAGCTAAGGGAAATCGACAGGCACCAAATCAGAAAGCCAAACGAGATCCTAATGAAGATAGATGCATGCGGCGTGTGCCGCTCCCAGCTGCATGGAATAGAGGGAGACTGGAAAAAATACGGGATACCGCCTGCGCTGCCGACTGTTCCAGGGCACGAAATTGTCGGCACCATAATAGAGACAGGCTCCAAGGTAACAAAATTCAGAGTGGGCCAGAGGGCAGGAATATCGCCGCTTTACGGCTCATGCAGGGAGTGCGATTACTGCAGAATTGGAAAGGAGCACCTGTGCGATTCTGCAGAGGTCACAGGCGAGTCACTGCTTGGAGGATACGCAGAATACATTACAATAACAGAAGATTTTGCAACAGTCGTTCCAGACTCCATGGAGTCAGCGTATGCCGCGCCGTTGTTTTGTGCAGGAGTGACGGCATACAAGGCAGTGATGGCAAGCGAGCCAAAAATGGGAAAAAAGACGGGCATCTTTGGAGTGGGTGGAGTAGGGCACCTGGCAGTAGAGTTTGCAAAGATCAACGGTTGCAGGGTAATCGGGTTTGCAAGAAGCAAGGGCCACCTAGACGTGGCAAAAAAAGTGGGGGCAGACAACGTCATCCCGTATGTGAGTGATCAGGTGGAATTTTTGTCCGCTCTAAAAAAAGAAGAGGGACTGCTTGACTCTGCAATTGTCTTTGCACCATCAGAGTCAGTGACAGATGCTGCCATAAACGCCGTAAAGAAGGGGGGCACGATAGTTCTTGCAACGTTTGGCAACATACCAAGTTTTGATGTGACGCAAGAAAAAACAATACGCGGAACTCTGATTGGATCAAGGAGTGACATGGCAGACGTAATCAGAATCGCAACCGAAAACGATCTTAGAATAATATACAAGACGTTCCCGCTAGAGCAGGCAAACCAGGTTTTGATGCAACTCAAGCAGTCAAAAATAGAGGCAAGGGCAGTTCTTACTCCTTAAATTAAAGACAGCATTTTACAAAACGATGAACTGCAAGCGGTGCCACCACGTTGCCCAGATTCATGAATCGTCAGCGCAGAGCGACTCACTTATGCGGCTTGGCAAGTGTGCAATACCGGGATGCCCATGCAAACAGTATCTTGACTCCATTGAAAGAATCGATGATGATCTATTGTGATTTTAAGTTCATATAGCAATCAGCAGGTGTGAACCTATGAAAAGGCACGAGTCTGCAGACGACATGAAAAAAGAACTCGACGTCTTGCTGTCCAAGCTAAATGCCCTTGAGATAATCGCTGCCGATGAGTTCCAAAAGGGAACAGTCAAGGTCCTAAGAAGGCTAGTAGAGGGCCAGATGCACTCGATAAACGAGTTTGAGCACCTAAAGAAAGCGCTTGACTTGATCACACTTGAGCTGTTTGACGTAAAAAACAAAATCAGATCATGACTTGAGGACGGTATCAGACAGGCCGCACTCGGAGCACTTCATCAGTATCGAGTTTCCCAAGTCCTGCAATTTTTCCATTTTTGCGCCGCAGCATGGGCAGATCAGGGGCTTTGAAGACACGGTCAGATCAATTACATGATGGCTTGTATTTGTTGATTATTTTCCATACCAGTCTTTTCCTCTCGTCTTCGGCGGAATCCCACATTGGATACACAGAAAGGTAGAGATTCGCATTAGAACCTGCAGCGTCAGTCCAGCATTTTGCCTTTTCGTGGTTTTTGAAAAAATCCGCATCGTGTGACTTTTCTGACTCGCCGGCGTAAAGCATTTGAAACGTGTCCTTTGCGCGGCTCAACAAAATGTAAACTACTTGTTCCATAGGAGGGCCCCATTCGGATAATTTGATCGGTCCCAGAAACTCGTAGCTTAGGATTTGCAGTGTCAACTGTTTTTTTGCAGTCAGGTGGCTTTTTTCTTTTGTGCATGATTAGGTTTGCCCATCAGGATTCGCTTTTAACAAATGCCAAGTTTTGATTCATTTAGGGTCAACGCATATGGGTTCAGAAAAGCGAAAATCGTCATTTTAATTGAGTCTGGCAGGAAAGAATTATTCATTTAAAAGAATAAATCTCTCTAGAATTTGGGTTAGTTCATGGCAGAACCGCACAACTACAGAACGGTCGGATATTCCATGATAATGATATCTGCATCACTTGTGGCAATTGCCTTGCTGTACCTTGCCATAGGCGAGGACGTCTTGTATTCAGACCACATATCAAGGGAAAAACAGATGGAGTACAAGCAAATGGTAGAAGAAACAAAGCAAAGCGTCCAACCGCAGGGAAAGAACCTTTCAGTTGACCTAAACGAAGAGATGAATGTGCGTAATAATCCCTAGTCAGTATCCGTTTGCATAGTCTTCCCACATGTTAAGTTTTGATGTCATCTTGTTCATCTGGTACAGCGCACCTCCGATTATTCCTGCTTGGTAAAATGCGTACAGATACACCTGGGAATGAGACGGATTGGTATGCGATAGACTAAGTGCAATCATTGAGAAAAAGACAAACGTGCCAATAAACGTAAATGCGCTATTTACTATTCCGTTTAGTCCGACCATTTTCCTTGTTGCAACTGCCATAAGCGATATGCTGGATAATATCAGAAACGTAAGCCCGCCATTTTGTGTCACAAACTGTGTAACCCATTGAGTCAGCCCCATCTCAAGTAGCGATTTTTCCGGAATCTTGATTCCACCGCCAAGTGCAAAATGGACTGCGCTAAACAGACCCCCTATGACAAAGAAAAACAGCAGCATCTTGACAATGCCACGTTTTATCGGGCTACGTATTTCAGACGGCTTTATCGCGCGCTCCGTAATCTTCATTCCAAAAATAAATCCGATGAAGACGGTTGGGAAGTAGGCCATCTCTACCAAAAAAGGCGATTCGGTAGTTATCTTCTGGATGTAGGGTGCAAAAATCAGAAAAAGCGACAGGGCAAGAGACGTAGCACTTGCAAAAAGTATCACGTTAAGGTACGGTATGCGTGGACGCCCATCCAAGTCGGCATTCCAGTTGTACATTTTTGACATTTTAGGAAATCAGATTAAAGAAAAGAGCGGAAAATCATTTGGTCAATTAATCAATTATCTTTGAATAAAGTCACGGGTGGCACTAAGAATTACTTCTTTTTGGCAGGACCGTCTTTTTTGTCTCGGGCGTCTTTGGCACATGATTTATCTTTTGCCTTGTCATCATCTTGACCATCCATCATTTTTCCATGTTTGTAGTTACCGTCCATCATTTTTCCCACGTAACTGCCCATGTCCTTTGATTCCATTTGTCCCATAACGTCATTCATTTTTTGGATAAACTGCATTTTTTCTGAGGAATCTAACGAGCTCCATTTTTCTCGTATCTGGGCCTGATGCTGCTTGTATATTTTGTCCATCCTCTGAAACATCGCATTCAAGCTTGTGCTATCTGGAACGG
>CAZCWI010000124.1:0-3481 GCA_964502325.1 uncultured Candidatus Nitrosotenuis sp.
AATGCTGCCTTGCAGATCACCGACTATGATGCGGGAATTGGATCACACAAGATCACCATCTCTGCAAAAGACCTGGCAGGCAACACCGCAGAACAAGCAATATTCTTTGACATCGAGCCATACCGCATTCCAGATGATACGCCTGATACTGATATGCCGCTTGGCATTGACAGTGTGCTTTTGTGGATTTCACTGGGTGTTGCGATCATGATAACCGGTTTTATCATTTTTAGTGAAAAATCAAGAAAATCATCAAAACACTGAAACAAGATTTATAAGCAAATTTTTGAAATCACAGCTTGGATGGCTAGCGGGGATACTACTCAGACAGGTACGTTATCTCGAAGGGATTTTCTTAAACTGATGGGCGCCGCAGGAACCGCACTCACATTTGCGCCCTTTGTGCCATGGGGAAAATTCATGCCAAACCCGGACACTGCAAAATTAGAAAAAGTCAAAGTAATTCTTCCTGACGGCAACCAGGCAAACGTTAACACTTTTCCAGTCAATCACGCCGAAGTAGTCACGTATCCTTCCTCTGGGGATCGGGTCCTGGACGAGGAGGCGTTTCGCAAGTGGCAGTTTATCAGACTGCCAGATGAATTAGGCGGGGGCATAAACGACATTAGCGCATTTAGGGTATACAGCATGGTATGTTTGCATCTGTGGTGTCTGTGGAAGTACTGGCCGCAAGAGGGCCGTAAAAGGGGCGAGTGCCCGTGTCACGGAAGCCAGTACAATCCTCTGACTGGAACTGCGTTTGCAGGACCGGCATCACTCCAGGCAGAGCCGTCAAACACGCTGGCAAAACTTGATTTGGAAGCAGATTCTGACGGAAATCTGTGGATTCTTCCAGCAAAGTTTACACCAAACGACAATGGGGTAGTGGGATATGGCCGTTTCATTAAATAGACGAACAGGAGCCGTGAGCTTCTTTTACTGGCTATGGGACGGACTGGACAGAACCATATTTACCGGAATCAAGTTTTCATTCCCGTCTAGATTTGTAAGCCCGTTTGGATTCTTAGGAATGCTCACGTTTATCGTATTTGTAATTTTAGGAGTATCTGGTGCTCTGCTGATGTTCTACTACATGCCCATCCTTGACAGGGCATGGGACAGCGTTGCCAAGATCAACGACGTGGTTCCGTTTGGGTTCCACATTAGAAACATCCACTATCACGGATCAAACGCGATGGTGCTTTTGGCAATACTCCACATGTACTATCAGTATTTCAGCGGCAGATACAAGATAAGAAACGAGGTCCTCTGGGTCACAGGTGTCATACTGGGTACCGTTACGATTCTAGAGGCGTTTACCGGTTACGATATAATATTTAGCGAACGAGCAGAGCTTGCAATCAGCATTGCGGCGTCTCTGACCAACTCCATTCCGATTGCAGGGCCTGTCATACGGGACACCATGTTTGGCTCGGGATTCTCCGACTTTGTACTTAGATTCTACGCACAGCACGTCTTTGTCCTGCCACTTGTGATGCTTGGACTGATGGCGGTGCATTTCCCGAGATTTATGGTATTTGATGTGCCGATGGTGATGGCAATATCTGGCGCAATACTGCTGACAGGAGGCGTGTTCCCAATAGACATGGGATTCAAGTTTGAGCCGACCGTGCCGCCTGGCATCACGGTTCCCGAATGGTACCTGACTGGCCTGTATGCTTTCCTAAGGACGCAGTACGACAAGTTCGTAACAGGCGTGCTGTGGCCGGGACTGTTCATTGGAGCATTGGCGTTGGTGCCGTTTTTGGACAGGTACAAAAAATTCTCATGGAAGGACAGGCCGCTTGTGACCGCGTTTGGAATAACCGGAATCGCTCAAATCATGGTGACTACATACTGGGGATTTTACATACCGTCTGACACTACCATTCCACTTGTCCAAAGGCTCGTAATCGATCCGATCTTCTTCTATCTTGTGATGATACTGCTAGTCCCAATCGGCTTTGGCTTTAGCTACATGATGATCAAACTTGCGCAAGAGTCAGAGAGAAAAGCAAAGATGAACAAGGAAAAGGGGCCAAAGAAAGTAGCGGAGATAAAACTATCGCAAAAGTGGCTCAACTGGGTACTAGTCGGGCTAATCGCGTTCCAAGTTTACCTAAACATAGCTGTATATAATGCCGCACTGTCAGGATTGAACAACCTGTCGCTGTTCTTTACTGGAATAATCCTGATGGTCTTTGCAGGACTGTTCCACATATACCGATACGCAATGTCTGAGGCAAAAAAGCCGCCACCCCCGCCACCTGCACCAGAACATGTCAAAGTACCAGAGGTGGTAAAGGAAGCGCCAAAGGAACTTCCAAAGGAAGCGCCAAAAGCAGAGACCTCATAACCTCAAGAAACTTTATAAGACTTTTAAAAATCACAAAAGCCGATGAGCGCTCCTACATCTAGCCATGCATACGGAATCGGAATCATGGCAGTAATCATAGGGGCCGCAGTAGGCGTCGGTTATTACCAAATGTATTACCTCCCAGAGTCCTTGGCAAAGCCCAAGGTCTCTCACGAAATACTGGAACCTGTTGGAAAATCTGAGATTAGCATAATTTTGGGCGCCGCAAATCCGGAGCAGACAGACAACTTTATTCCAAAGCTGGTAAACATTCAGCTTGGTGTTGACAACCACGTGGTGTGGACAAACCACGATGACACTGCGCATACTGTGACTCCTGACCATAGGATAGAGGACTCGTATAGCGGCGAATTTGGGTCACTTGGAGTGATAAAGCCTGGAGAGACGTACGAATTTCTCTTCACGGAAGCAAACGTAATTGAATACCACTGCACGCCTCATCCTTGGATGAAGGGCTCCCTAGAGATAACAAAGCAAAGATTCTAGGAATACCTGGCAAACAAAACATCGCTTTCAATTTCCTTGTGCTGTTCTATTATGGATGCGCGAAACTTTACGTCGTGCGACTCTGTAGTGTCAAGTGATATTGAGGCTGTAAACTCTGCCTTGTTTTCTGGCATCGAGTCCTTGCTGATGAACAGCCGGGATGCCTTTTGCGAGATTTTCTTGCCGTTGTACGAGGTAAAAGTCATCAGTTCGTTAGAGTTTAGGATCTGCGTGTTTAGCACAATGCTGTCGTATTTTCCGGAATAATTCACAATTATAGTTCCCCTGATTTCTGCATCCTTTTTGATGTCAAGTGACTCTAGTGCAATCTCGATGTCTTTCACGAGGCATATCGTATTTTCCAGTTTTATAAAGTGATATCTAGGATTTGTTGTCTCTGCCGTACAGATTTTTATGATCATCAAGATCAACTAGCCATACTATTCCCTTTGAATAATCAACATGATAAATCAAAGTATGAGATTTTGTTACATGCTTTCCAATACAGTTTTTATAAATTCCATGTTTTGATTCGCCTAGTCTAGCCGGATCGTCCGTAGTTTTCAGATCCTCAATAAAATTTGTAAAGTTCTTGATTAGTGGCTGATTTGATTTGAA
>CAZCWI010000125.1:0-3456 GCA_964502325.1 uncultured Candidatus Nitrosotenuis sp.
GATTCAAAATTGTCTTATCGATTGTTTGATGAAACACGATGCGTGGCATTCTGAAGATTGCCATTATCTGAATCATCATTCCAAAACAACACGACATGCACAACATTTTTGCAAACACTGCCTGTTTGTTGCCGCATTTTCCGTGGCACATCTAGTACTTGGAAATCCAGCAACATACAACAGATTGATGATTTTTGAGTGGTTTACATGCATGTAATGTCAAGTTTTTTATTTCGGATGCAAACAGTGTATGCGTTGACATCGCAATATGCTTTCTATGAATCAAAATGCAAAAGCCTTACTGGTGAAAAAGACGTCCGATTTGCAGGAATAATTGACGAAAACGGAAAACTCGTTGCAGGTGGATTCCGGGACGGGCTGGAGCCATTGGAGGGAAGCGAAAGCAAATTGCACGACTTTATGGAGTTTGTGTCGCGCATTACACTTAGAAAAGAATTTGACAAAACACTTGGACCGATTAACTATCTTGCTGCAAGACGCGATAAACTAGTTCTTGTCAGCTTTCCATTTCCTGTAAGCAAATTCGTACTCTTGATATCTGCAGAACCGACAGTTGACATTGAAAAACTGGCAGACACCGTTGTCCAAATTTTCAGTGATGTTTCTTAAGATTACCTCAAATCCTAACTAACCTTTTTAAATTATGTGCAAATACAGATCCCATGAACGAAGCATATGTTTTGTTAAACGTAGATTACAAACTGCAGAAAAATATAATCGAGCAAGCAAAAAAAGCACCTGCCGTAAAATCAGTAAGGACAGTCTATGGAATTTATGATGTTTTAATTGTTCTAGAGTCTGAAAACATGCAGGAAATAAAAAATACCATTGACGTTGACCTGCATAGCATAGATGGAATAAACAACCTGACCTCGCTCATATCTGTGACATAATTGGTTCAAGAATACGAGGTAGTTGTGATTGGTGCAGGACCTGCGGGGCTATCTGCTGGAATTTTTGTAGCAAGACAGAGGACGTCATGCCTTGTAATATCAAAAGATCTTGGCGGCCAGCTAAATCTCATTCCAAAGCTTGAAAATTATCCTGGGACAATGATGTCAAGTGGCCCGCTTCTTGCAAAAACACTGGAAAACCAATACCTGATGCTAAAGGGGGAAATAACATTTGACATTGTGGAAAAAATAGATGAAACGGAATCCGGACTGATCATAAAGACTATACGATCAGAATACCTTGCCAAATCAGTAGTACTCGCGCCTGGGAAGGTTCCAAACAATTTGGGACTTGAAAATGAAAACATGTTTTCAAACAAAGGAGTGCACTATTGCACCAAATGCGATGCGCCTTTCTATCAGGGCAGAACAACTGCAACTGTTGGTGTTGGCGGATACTTGCTTGAGTCTGGCATCTTGCTTTCGCGTATGGCATCCAAAGTGTATGTTATTTACAAAGGCGGTGGGCTAGGTGGAGACAAAGACATGATTGAGTCAATTAAGAAAAAAGAAAACGTCGAGCTTGTCCCAAACACGTCAATCAAATCAATCTCTGGGGCAAACTACCTGCAACAAATTACGCTGCTTGATAACTCTGGCACGGAAAAGACAATCGACGTCGACGGGCTTTTCATCGAGATGGGCTCGAAAATAAACCTGGACTTTGTAAAACATCTTGTAAAACTTAACTCCTCTGGCGAAATCGAAGTATCTGACGGTGGGAAAACAACACACCCTGCAATATTTGCAGCCGGTGACGCTACACATATCCCATACAAGCAAATCATCTCTGCGTGCGGAGATGGAGCAACAGCTGGGCTGTCTGCGTTTAACTATGTTGAAAAACTAAAGGGACGGCCAGGAGTTCGCGCAGACTGGAAAAAAACAATCGGCGACACAGTGTTTCATTACTGATATCTTCAAGGCGTGCCTTGGGATTATCTTATTTGACTCAAAAGACACATGAATTTATCAACCCTGTCTAAAACCGTTAATGTGAAGTTTTACCGTGCTGGCTTCAAACGCGCGTAAATCCCATTTAGAAAATATATCACTGGTTCCAATTTCAATAATTATACTCGCGTTAATTTTTGGTGCAAATGTACCTGCACTTGCGATTGCAAATGTACCAAGTGTTCCAACAGGACTTAGTGCAATCGCGGTATCGCCAACACAAGTCAATCTGTTTTGGAGTGTGCCTGCAAGCGATGGCGGTGCGACAATAACTGGATACAAAATCGAATACAGGACAGGCTCGTTTTACTCTACACTTGTAGAAAATACCGGCCAAGTCACAACCTATTCTCACACTGGCCTGGCAACTGGCACTACATACACTTACAAAATATCTGCACTTAATTCTCTTGGAGCAAGCACTGCATCTGCCGACGTATCTGTGACTCCAACCTCATCAACTACTGCAACTCCTCCCGGCGCACCTACAGGCCTTGTAGCGACTGCCATCTCTCCAACCAAAATCGATCTCTCGTGGACTGCACCGTCAAACAACGGAGGCTATCCAATAACTGGGTACAAAGTACAATATCGCGCCGGCTCTAATCAGTATACTGATTTAATTGCAAACACTGCCAGCACCACGACGACTTTTTCACATAATGGAATAACTGCGGGACAACCATACATTTACCGAGTGTACACGATAACATCATTTGCAACAAGCGATAAATCCTCACTTGAGGTATTTGTTCAACCAAAATCTGCATCTTCGTCTACTGCCCCTGGAGCACCTACAGGCCTTGTAGCGACTGCCATCTCTCCAACCAAAATCGATCTCTCGTGGACTGCACCGTCAAACAACGGAGGCTATCCAATTACTGGGTACAAAATAGAATACAAAAAGGGAACCGGATCCTATCTGTCACTTGTCTCAAACACTGCAAACGCAACTACCGCATACTCTCATTCTGGCCTGACAACTGGCGCCTCTTACACTTACAAAATATCTGCAATCAACTCCATTGGAACAAGCGCTGCCTCATCTGAAGCATCGGCAACTCCTACGATGGAATCTACTGCAACTGCCCCGGGCACACCTAGCCTTACAGCAACTGCCGTATCTGCAACCCAGATCAACCTGTCATGGACTGCACCATCAAACGGCGGCTCTGCAATAACTGGCTACAAAATAGAGTACAAATCCGGCTCAGGCTCCTACTCTGTTCTTGTGGCAAACACTGCAAGCGCTTCAACTACATATTCTCACACTGGCCTGGCAACTGGCACTACATACACTTACAAAATATCTGCAATCAACTCCATCGGAACCGGCAATGCCTCATCTGAATCATCTGCAACCCCAACTACCACCTCACAACCGTCTACTGCAACTGCCCCGGGCGCACCTAGCCTTACAGCAACTGCCGTATCTGCAACCCAGATCAACCTGTCTTGGAGCACACCGTCAAGCGGCGGCTCTGCAATAACTGGCTACAAAATTGAAACAAAAAAGGGCACTGGATCC
>CAZCWI010000126.1:0-3364 GCA_964502325.1 uncultured Candidatus Nitrosotenuis sp.
ACTTTTTTGAAGTGACAGAGTCGGCCGGGACGGATGCCCCAAAAAAGTAAACGCCCTCAACTATGTCGTTTTTGTTCCGGAGTTTTGCAAGTGTGTGAATTATCACCTCAGACCCAAGAGAATGACCAATCAGTCGAATCTTCAAGTGTGGAAATTCCTTCTTGATGTCAATTATGAATTTTGACAGGTTGTAACCGTTGTTTCTTGCAATGATTCGTCCAACATCTGTTGCTTTTTTCTCGCAGGACTTGTACTGGACTCCCTTTGTATTAGAATCATAACTAAACCCAATCACGGGATGCTTGTACCCTAATTGCCGCAGTCTATTCTGTGCAATTGAGAATTTTGCAATGGCTCCAGACTTGTTATTTCTCAATCCGTGAATCATTATTGTCATTTCTGGGATTTTATCAAGTGTTGCAAAAAACTTCTTCGGATACAAATCATATGGTTTGTTTTTTAATTTCTTGCCAGAGCTCAAATCATAAAATCCACGAGTAGAAATTCGGGGAATTCTATTTTGTTTCAAATTTTTCTTTTCGCTTTTTGATGTCTTCTTCTTCGATTTTTGCAAAGATGGGCGTTATATCACCCAATTTGTGAGATGGGTTTACCGCAATTTTTGAAATTTCATCCCACTGTTTCTCAGACACTGTTCCAGATAGCCCGATTTGCCGCCAGATTTTCTCCGATGATTTTGGCAAGAACGGATACAGTGCGATTGCTATGGAGCGGACTGCGTTTACTGACAAAAACACGCACGTGTTTGTTCCTGGTCCCTTTTTCCAAGGCTCTTTGTGCTGGAAATACTGGTTAAAGTATGTGGAAAACTCCATGATTTTTTTCAGTGCGCGGTCAAGGTGGTTTTGATTCATCAGGACAGATAGTTCCGATGCAAGACCCATTATTTTTGCCTCGGCGTCTTTGTCCTTGTCATCATAGTCATTAGGGGAGGGAATATCTCCGTCAAATGTTTTCTTTGTAAATCCCAGTGCGCGGTTTACCAAGTTTCCAAGGTTTCCAATCAATTCAGAGTTTATTCTCACCGCAAAGTCATCCCAATCAAAGTTCAGATCATCTTGCGAGTACGGGTTTATCGATACCAGATAAAATCTCAGGTAATCTGCAGGATAAAATTCCAGAAATTCCTTTAGGCCGATATACCAGTTTCTGCTCTTTGAGATTTTCTTTGACTGTAGTGTCAAGTGTCCACGTGTCGGGATAAAGTCAGGCAGCTTGTATTCCTGATCAATTCCAAGTCGCATCGCAGGCAAAAACAGATAGTGATGATACACTATATCCTTGCCAATAAAATGGTAGATATCAGCAGAATTCCAAAACTCTTTTCCGTCAATCCCCTTATCATTTAGGAATTTTACTGCAGTAGAGATGTACGCCAGATGATTGTCAAACCAGCCGTAGAAAACTTTGGATTCATCTCCAGGCACTGGCACGCCCCAAGATATGTCGCGTGTGATATCCCAGTCCACCAGTCCGGATGTTATCCAGTTTTGGACGTATTTTTTTACGTCCTTTTGCAGGTTCTGATTTTCGTCAAGCCACTTGTATAACGCATCCCCAAAGGTTTTCAGCTTGAAAAAATAATGCAGTGTCTTTTCTTTTACTGGTATGGCACCACATATTGCGCATTTTGGGTTTTCAATTTCTTCTGGAACCCGGCCGCATTTTTCGCACAAATCAGAATACTGGTCGTCTGCCTTGCAATACGGGCACGTTCCTGTGACATATCTGTCAGGCAGGAATTTGTTGTCGTTTTTGCAGTAAAACTGGATTATCTCAGATTTGTAAATATGACCATTTTTCACTAGTTTGTTGAAAACATATCTGACAAACTCGATGTTTTCAGGCGAACTAGTGCGGTAAAAAAAGTCAAACCCAATATCAAATGCGGTAAAGTCATCATAATCTCGCTTGTTCCAGTGTGCAACGTATTCTTGTGGGGTTTTCTTCTCCTTTTCTGACTGGATCATAATTGGAGTGCCAAAGTCGTCTGACGCGCATACATAATACGCCTCAACGTCGTTCATTTTTAGAAATCTAGTTGTCACGTCTGCAGGAAGATACGTTGATGCGACATGACCCAAGTGAATCTCACCGTTTGCGTATGGAAGTGCGCTTGTGATGATTGCTCTTTTTCTCAACGTTTGAAATTTTGTTATTGTGGGTTAAGAAGCTTTACCAGTTTTCTCGGTATGCAAGCTGCTTTTTGTTTAGTGAGTCGATTTTGACATCAAAGGCCTTTAGCGCATCGATTGCAATTTGAGTGTCAATTTCGTTTGGAACCGTGATCACTTTGTTTCCGATTTTTTTGTGGTTTTTGATAAGATACAGAATAGACAGAATCTGATTTGAGAATGACTGTGCCATGACTTCTGGAGGGTGGCCCTCTGCTGCGACCAGATTTGCCAGTCGCCCCTTTCCAATGAGATAAATTTTCTTGCCATTTTTGAGAACGCATTCGTCAAGGTTTGGTCTTACTTCTTTTGTAGATTTTGATTGGTTTAGTAAAAAGTCGCTATCAATTTCAACATCAAAATGTCCAACGTTTCCAACCACTGCGCCGCTCTTCATTGAAAGCAGATGCTCCTTTCTAATAACATCAGTCATTCCAGTGCATGTGACAAAGATATCTCCAATTTTTGCAGCCTCAGACATGGTCATGACCTCAAAGCCGTCCATGTGCGCCTCAAGTCCCTTTACTGCGTCAACTTCGGTCACTATTACCTTTGAGCCCATTCCCCTGCATCGCTCTGCAACCCCCCTTCCGACCCAGCCATATCCTGCAACTACAACTCGTTTTGATGCAAAAAGCAAGTTCATTGCACGCAGGTATCCGTCAATTGTGGATTGGCCAGTACCATATCTATTATCAAACATGTGTTTTGTGTATGCCTCGTTTACCACGATGACTGGGTATCGTAGTTTTCCTTTCTTTTCCATTGCCTTTATTCTTGTGACGCCGGCAGTTGTTTCTTCTGTCGCGCCAAGAATTTTCATTGTCTTGTATCTTTTATCAAAATGAGCCTTTACGTTCATGTCTGCGCCATCGTCTGTCAGTATGATTGGCTTGTGGTCAAGCACTTGGTCTATGCACCAGTCGTATTCTTGCGTGGTTTCATTTCCCCAAGCATAGATGTGAATCCCTTCAGATGCCAAAAACGCCGCAATGTCGTCTTGGGTGGTAAGCGGGTTTCCGGCGCACGCTGCAACGTTTGCTCCAAGTTCCTTTGCCCCCATCAGCAGTACGGACGTCTCTTTTGTGATATGAAGGCAAAACCCAATTGTGAGCCCCTTTAGCGGCTGTGACTTTTTTAATCGGTTAATAGTATTGTTTAGAATTTGC
>CAZCWI010000127.1:0-3304 GCA_964502325.1 uncultured Candidatus Nitrosotenuis sp.
AATGGCATAATAGGAATATGTTGTTCAAATCACGCACACACCATTGCATCATCCACACGCGTATTTTAAAATCCGTATTTGTGAATTCCCTAGAAAATCTCGATGGTTATGACGCCAAAGTAATACCCGACAAGCGTAAGGGCAATGCTCCACACGCACGAGCCGCAAAACGTGTACGTGACAAACTTGGCAGGCTTCATCTTGAGCAGCCCTGCAGGAATTGAAATCATTTCCCTTAAAACCGGAACCATTCTTCCAAAAAACACCGCCTTGTCACCGTATTTTTCAAACCATTTCTCTATCTTTGCGAGTCGTTCGTCTGTAATCCTGGCATATCTGAGATACCGCAGCAATGCAATCCTTCCAAGCTTTATGCACACAAAATAGATTGCAGTTGAGCCAATTGTCGCACCCGTCCCTCCTGCCATGCCAAGACCTATGACCTCAAGGACACTCATGTGGTTTTGTGACGCCAGGTATCCTGCCAGGGGAAAAATGGCAAATGTGGGAACTGGCGGAAAGACCGTCTCGATTATTGCAGCGACAAATACCCCTGCATACAAATACTGTGATACCAGTGAGCTTACCCATTGGATGATTGCTTGTATTTCTAGCAACTTTGATTCTCAGTTAGGTAGTAGTGGAGCTCTGTATAACACTCTGTACAATATTCCTGATCATTAGTATGCGTGCACTCGTATGTTTTGTTTGTATCTTTGCTACATTTGGCGCAGACTGTCATGTTATTTTCGGATTTTTACTGCCCCAAGTCCGATGATAAATGCGCCAACTGCGATTAGCGGTATCGCTTCTGTAACTGCGTTTCTTCCAGTGCTTGCAGCTTCTGCTGACGGGGGCATTGAAATCACGACTGCACCGCCAACTATTATCAAAATTCCTGCCACAAAGAGCATTATTGCAAGTGGTTTTGATGATTCCTTTCTTGATATGAAAAATCCTATGATTGGCAATATCATTGCAGGGCCGCCAAGTGCCATGCCCCTGATTTTGTGATCAAATGGCAAAAATCCAGTTCCGGTTCCTCCACCTGCTGCAACATCGGCCCCATAAATCACAAGTAATGCTATTGAAATTCCTGTTATGATCAGGGCCGCTTTTATTGCCATGATTCGCCGTCAGTTTAATTAATTAATAAACCGTGCTAGTTTGGTCGTTATACTCGAGCCTTGTTCTGTCTTGGCTCAAATGTTATCGTTTTCTAAAAGTTCTTTGGCAGCCTGATGATAAACGTGGTCGGATCGTTCTTTGCAGCAATGCTTCCGCCGTGCTGCTCGATGATCTTTTTGCAAATTGACAAGCCAAGCCCGGTTCCTGTCTGCTTTGTTGTAAACAATGGATCAAATATTTTTGGCAGCACATCTTGAGGGATTCCAGGACCAGAGTCCTCAAATGCAATTATCGTATTTGCACCGTTGTCTATTATTCTCACGTTGACTGTCCCGTCGTTCCCAATTGACTGCACTGCATTGACCAAAAGATTTGCAAAAACTGCCTCCATCTTTCTCGTGTCCACGTTTATCTTCATTTCGCTATTTTCGACATTGATCTTTACATTGCTTCCAAAGTTTCCATCAAACACCGCCTGCTTGATCAGCTGCGTGATCTGGCATGTCTGCAAGGTAAGCTGTGTAGAGCGGCCGTACTCCAAAACGTCATCTACCTGGTGCGAGATTCTGTCTATTGCCCTGCGCAGTTTGCTATAATATGCCATTTTCTCCTCGATTCTGAGCTTTTGCTTGTTTTCCATTACCTCGATTACGTTTTTGATTGTGGATAACGGATTTCTCAAATCGTGCGCCATCCTTGATGCAAGCTCGCCAATTATTGCAAGCTTTTGCGATTTGATCAGCTCTTCAGTCTTTTCGTTTACCTGCCTCTCAAGATGCTCCTTTTGAAGCTCTAACTCTTTTTCTTTTAGGACAACTTTTTCTAAACTCTTTTTCAAATCAATTGATAGTTTGCCGTTCTCGATTCTCTGTTTTTCAAGTTCTTGGTTTCGTTTTTCAAGCTCCTCGTTTCTTACGCTCAAGCTTTCTGTCAAGCCCTGCAAAAACTCGATTTTTTCTTTCATCCCAAGATTCAGCTTCATTAGCTCGTTGAATCTTGCATTTGACTGATTTGCAAGCTCCTGCAGTTGGGTTCCTCTTTCCTCAACTTCGGTCTTTGCCATGTTTAACTCAGTTATTGTTTTTCCAGTAAGTCCCGTGAATTTCTCAAAATCGGACGACTGCTCTGACATTATAATTTTCTATGATTTTTTATTTGGTATTATCATGTGTTTGTAATGATCAAACAAACAAATTTACAAAATTCGTCTGGCGTTGTCGTATTTAGAAAAATGCCCCAAAGACACTCATTATAAAGTCCCCGTAAACCAGTTGGATTACAAATCCTGCCGTTATGAATATCATGTACGGAATGCCCGGTGTCACCCATGTGTCCTCTTTTTTGCAAAAGACTGCGTTTTCTGCGTGCTGCAGTGCAAAGTTTAGTTTCTTCTGATTCCCGATTTTTCGCTCAATTGAAAAGCTGAATTTCGGGTTTGCGGCTCTGTATCCTATGAACATTGCGACGATTTTTCTTTTTGTAGACTCGTCAAACCCTTCAAAGATGTTCTTTTTTGCCGCAAGCAGCATCGTGTTTCTTGTAACGTTGACGATCATTGGGATTATTGACATTAGAACGGCATTTGTAAGCGTGGTAAATGGAGTTACCATGCCTCCAGTCAAGGTAAGACTTGGCGCAAGAACTGCAAGCACAATCAAGGCAAAAGCGTCTGCGCCCCCAAACAAGCCAAGCCTCCACACCAGCAGGACAAACGGTGCTATGATAAGTGAGATTCCGACTTTGGGCAGCTCTTGGCCCAGGTCGGTTCCAAGCAAAATTACGCCGACTCCCAGTGCGCCAAAAACTATCCATATGATGTCGCTGATTTCTCTTTTTTTAATATCTGATGCAGTGGCAATCCCGAGCATTGCAAGTGATAGGATAATCCTGATCTGATCTAGATTCGCTAGTTCCAACATTGCCATTTTGTTTGTTTGATTTGGAGTTTATTTAATGACAAGCTTAAGTTTTTTGTTTAAACGTAGCCTAGCGCGATACTTGTTTTGCGATTTTTTTAATCGGCTCTGTTTCCTTTGATCGCTTCCAGAGGTGCTCGCAAAGGCTGTACATGTTGTTTGTCATCTCAATAGAATTGCTGTCCAAGACAGAATCGCTGTCATCGTTCATGTCCATAGTCTCGCTAAATCCTCCTGACATTACGACGTGTTTTTGATCC
>CAZCWI010000128.1:0-3284 GCA_964502325.1 uncultured Candidatus Nitrosotenuis sp.
AAACGCTTGCCGTCGACTTGGAGTGTTGCGACAAGACTGGATGTGATGTTGTTGTATGTGGCACCTACTGTAATCGCGTTGGGATCCTTTCCTGGACTTCCTATCGTGCTTGGATCAGGGCCATTGTTTCCTGCAGCCGTTATTACAACAATTCCCTTTTTTACAGCGTCGTTGATTGCTTCATCGATTCTTTCATTTGTTCTGTTGACTCCAAGACTGATGTTGATCACATTTGCGCCATCTGCCATTGCCCGCTGTATTGCCTTTATGATCAGGTCTGATGATACCCCCTCCCCCGTGTCTGAAACGCGATAAGCCAGAATTTTTGCAGACGGTGCAATCCCTTTTAGACTTCCGTTTGCGGCAATTATTCCTGCAACTTCGGTTCCATGTCCGTTTGTGTCAATTGGGGAATCGTCGTTTTCGATAAAGTCGTACCCGCCTACTACCTTGCCAGACGGGCCAAATCCAAAAAGATCAGGATGATTGTAATCTACACCAGTATCGATTACTGCAACCTTTATCCCACTTCCATCAAAGCCGAGATCTCGCGGATAATCTGCGCCAACATACTTGCCGCTCCTGTCAAGCATAATCTCTAACGTGGTATCTGGCTGTATTTTTTGAGAACTTAGAATAATTCCAATTAAAACAACAAGTATGCAAAAAACTATTTTTTGATGTTTCATCCTTGATCCCTTACCTCATAGAATAAAATTCATGCTTGCATTTTATTTCTGATGGTAAACAAGACAAATCATTAAATTATGAACAGATGTTTAGCACTCCATGGGAAAATTCACACTTCCTGCAGTACCATATGCTTATGACGCATTAGAACCACACATCGACGCAAAAACAATGGAAATCCATCACACAAAACATCACCAAGCTTATACCAATGGCCTAAATGATGCCTGGGACAAACTTGGAGCTGATCTACAACAAAAGGATCTCCTAGACGTTCTTGCAAACATAAACCAAGTACCAGAAGCAGTACGCGGCGCAATCAACTTCCATGGTGGAGGATACGATAATCATAAGCTATTTTGGAACAACATGAAACCAAATGGCGGAGGTAACCCCGGCGGATCAATTGCAGATGCAATCAACAAAACGTTCGCTAGTTTTGATTCCTTCAAGGAACAATTCTCGGCAAAGACCACCGGCGTTCAAGGAAGCGGTTGGGGCTGGCTAGTATTCAATCCAAAAACAAACAACGTTGAATACAAATCGATGCCAAACCAAACAAGTCCAAGAACCGAAGGACTGGTTCCGTTGCTTGGTCTTGATGTTTGGGAACACGCATACTATCTCAAATATCAAAACAAAAGAGCTGACTATGTTACAGCGTGGTGGAATGTAGTCAATTGGGACGAGGTAGAGAACCGTTATTCCAAAGCTAAATAATTTTATCTTCTTTTTTTGTTCAGTCTTCTAACCAGATGTTGTCGATCTTTCCCCTAGTCCCTATTGCAAACGCTATGCCTTCCCAAGGATTTGGGAATTTGTTGTAGAATCTGTGTGGAACTTTGGGCGGGATGAAAATCATCGTATTTGGAAGGATTGTTTTTGTTTTTCTTCCAACCGTTACAATGCATTTTCCTTTAAGAGAATAAACAAGAACATACTCGTTTTTGTGAATGTGTAATTGGTGCAAGTCTCCAGGTTCGATTCGTGCCTCCAGTCCAACTATTCTACTTCCCTTGATTTTTTCATTTAGAATTAACTTGATCTTCAATCTGTCTGTTGGATGATCTTTGTATGGGTGAATCCATTTTGTTTTTGACTTGGCAAATAACCCTGTTCTCTTTGAAATCATTTGTATCGGGTTTCATCCGACAAATGCATTTATAGGCATCTGAAGAGATTTTTTTGTAAATGAGCGAAGAACAAGCACAGCAGCTTCTTTACCAAATGCAAATGCTTGAATCCTATACAACAAGCATGGATCAAAAAGAAGAAACAATTATGAATTTTCTGCGTGAGGCAATATCCTCAGTTGAATCAATTAGGGGAATTAACCAAAAACAAGAATTCGAATCCTTGATTCCTGTGGGGCTTGGCACATATGTCAAGGCCAACGTTTCTGGCGCATCAAAGGTATTGCTTGCTGTGGGAGCAGGGATAATGGTGGAAAAAGAACACGATTCTGCCATCAACTACCTTGAATCAAGAATAAAGGAGCTCCAGGTTGCACTAAATGAGACTGCAACACAAAAACATCAACTCCTGATGAGATTAGAACAGCTAAAACAGGAAATGAATCGATTAATACAATCTGCAAATCCTCCTCAATAGTGAGATTTCATGTTTGATAAACTACGTAGCGCCTTTTCATCTGTCACTAAGAGCCTTGGTGAAAAGGAACTAAAAGAAAATGACATTGATGATCTCTTATTTCAATTAGAAATTGAACTAATGGAATCCGATGTTGCAACCGAAGTAATAGATGCAATCAAGTCTGACCTTAAAAAAAAATTAATCGGCACGTCTGTTGATAGGAAAGAAATTGAATCCTTTGTCAAAAATAGTCTGATTCAGAGCATTTCTGAATTGTTTGACGCGGCGGGCACTGTCGATATACTGTCTAGCATCAATGCAAAGAAGAATTCTGGCGAGCCGTGCATTATCCTGTTTGTTGGAATTAATGGAACTGGCAAAACAACCAGTCTTGCAAAACTGGGACATCTTTTGAAAGAAAACAAATTTTCAGTAGTGATTGCAGCTGCAGACACGTTTCGAGCAGGCGCGATAGAGCAGCTAACAGAACATGCAAACCGATTAAACCTTAAGATAATCGCACAAAATTATGGCTCCGATCCTGCGGCAGTCGCACGGGACGCCGTACTGTATGCCAAATCACACAAAATTGATTGCGTCTTGATTGACACTGCGGGAAGGATGCAGACAAGCAAAAACCTAATGGATCAAATTGAAAAAATTACCAAGGTAGTAAAGCCAGATCTAAAGATCTTTGTAGGCGACTCACTAGCTGGAAACGACACTGTCAACCAGGCAAGGGAGTTTTATCAGCATGTGCAGTTTGATGGCGCAATACTGACAAAAAGTGATGCCGATGCTCGCGGGGGCGCCGCACTGTCCGTAGTTAAAATCACATCAAAACCAATTTTGTATGTGGGTGTAGGCCAGGAGTATTCTGACCTGAAACCTTTTGATAAACAAGTATTCCTCGAAGCAGTCTTTGGTAGTGGAGATATCACGCATGAACCAGAACCAAAACCAGAACCAAAACCAGAACCAAAACCAGAACCAAAACCAGA
>CAZCWI010000129.1:0-3283 GCA_964502325.1 uncultured Candidatus Nitrosotenuis sp.
ATAAGATACTCGCAATCATCTTTGGTTTAGGTCTAGTATATCACATTGTCAATTATTCCATCAAGGACATAACAGAGGAATTCAATATCATCGACATAATTGAATTATCGGTTCAAGTTGTAGCCATGATAAGCGCTTTTATGATTTCGAGGCTGTATTGGCCTAGCAAGGTTTTCGGTAGATCATATTTTGTGTTGGGCATAGCATTTGGATCATGGCTTTTTGCCGAAATTTTGTGGCAGGTTTACGAGAATGTTTTGTTTATCGAGCCATATCCATCTTTTGCAGATATTTTTTATTTTGCGTTTTACCCTTTTGTGTTATACCACATGATAACAAACATCAGAGGCTTTGAAGTAAAGATAACGAAAAAGACAATAACTTGGATGGCCGCAATTCCGATTTTTATTCTTACCATGTATTCATACTTGGCAATCACAGAATGGGGAGGCACCAATTTTGATTACTACTATTCGTTAATCTTCGTCTCAATAGCTTCGATTTCTGCTTCTTTTGCGGTTTTAGGTGCCCTAATGTTCAGACACAGCGCATTTGCGGTAGTTTGGTCACTTCTCGCCGTCGGATTATTCTTGCACATATTTGCAGACATTTGGTACTATTACCTTGAAATATTTAGCCAGTATGCAGATACGCATATTGTAAATATGCTGTGGCCAGTCGGTGGGATGGTCATCATTTATTCACTATACAAACACCAGAAAATCCTGTGATAAAATCCATGGCGCGGATTATGTAATGAAGACAATTCAGTCGGGGATTCAAAGTTACGTTTCTCGCACATCGCAAGGTTCAGATCTTGTAACCGAAAATATTAATTTCTTTGATAGGAAACAGTCTTAGCGAATGACCTTAATTGTTAGCGTATATCTTAAACAGACAAAAAAAGATTTAGGCATTTTTGCATGCAATAAAATAAAAAAAAATCAAGTCATATGGGTTCCATCAAACTTAAGAAAGGTTACGTTAGAAGAGTTAGAAAAAATGTCCAAATCTGAGAAACAGTATATCGTCAAATACGCCTGTTCATTATCAGATGGAACAATATATGTCGATAACGACTTTGCTTTATTTTGGAATCATTCCTGTGATCCAAATACAAAATTATTAGATGATGCCGCGGACATAAGAATCGCAGCCAGGGATATAGAAAACGATGAAGAGTTAACTTATGATTACTATGATGATAGATCTGGGCTTGAAGAAGAGGGCTTCAAATGTTTTTGTGGCAGCGTAAAATGTAGAGGATACATACCAAAAGAAAGAAAATAATCTACAAATTCACGTGTCATACAAGATCAGATTGATAGGATTATTTACTCATCATACAAGCATCAGAAAGTCTTGTGAGGACCTTTTACGACCTTGATTATGTTTGAGGCAGGGGCCAAATCTACCAAATTCACATAATTTTCAAAGTGACATGATTCTGGCATGTCTGGCACAAAGATTTCATCCCTAGTATGGATAGAATCTGTCAAGACATTACCAGTCTCATTCAAGAGACTCCTTAGTTTCTTGTCAAGTGAAAATATGCGTTGATGTGTAATTCCGTCATAAAAATTCAGTTCGCCACATACCGTTTCTGCAAGTCTTTGGTCTATCTCGTGAGGAGTCAGTTCAGAGGGATCAGATACGTTTGATGCAGTTACAAATGCCCAGTCTTGGCCAAAGAGAGGAGTATATGCAACATATGGCTTTACAAAAGTAAAGACATCTTGTAACGTTTTGATTACGGATGCAAACCTCGCAGAATGCCTAAAATCTGCAGAATTTGCAGCAGTGGCAAATATTCCACCAGGTTTTAATTTTTTATTCACTATTTCGAAGAATTCTTTCCTATACAGGGGCGCGGCAATGTCTTCGTGATGAGGCATAGTCGTATCTAAAAATATACAGTCATAACTCGAATCGGTTTTTGAGAGAAATTGTCTTGCATCTTCATGGCATAGCCTTGTGCGCGAATCTGAAAAGGACTCGGCGGCATAATTATAGAACTTTTTACAAGTATCCACCACTTCTTTGTCTATATCCACAATGTCCACTCTCTCAACAGTATTGTGACGCAAGACCTCACGCAGTGTCAGTCCAGTGCCTCCGCCACCAATAAAAACAGTCTTTGGTTTTGAGTTAGATACCATTGAAGGATGAACTAGGCATTCGTTGAAAACATGCTCATCTATTTCTGATGATTGTGGATCGCCATCCAAGAACAGGACATTGCCAAAATCCCTAGTTTTGACAATTTCTAGCAGTTGATATTTCGTCTTTTTTGAAAGAATGAACTCGTCTATTTTATGAAAGATTTTTTCTCCATCTCCAACATCTACGTATTTCCACATTTGAAAATGAGTGTAAGATCATATTTATTAAAGTTCTCCATTTTGCGACAGATTGCAAATTTTAGATGAAAAAGTTCGTTTTTTAGGCGATTTTCAATGTTTTTTTATCTTTATTGACCATGTTTGAGGAGAGAAATGAGGTCAAGATCAACAGTTGCCAGTAATGGCGTACGATTAGGCGAAAAGAGCAGTTACCCATATTGAGCAGCGTCTCGTTTTGACCTTTGAAATAATTTCATATTTCCAGACAAGCCAAATGTGAGGAGAATGTAGTTCCAATAGTACATTATCTCCATTGGATTTCCAGTATAGTACGAGTCTTCGTTCTGTGCAAACAGAAAAGCCGTATCCGCCACAAAAACTGAAATCACCCCTATGCATATGAGAGTCCACGTAAAATTCACTTGACCTTTGAAAAATAGTGCGACGCCGAGCAGTGCTGGAATTATTATCATGGTATCAAAAATTGGATAAATCACAGATAGTACGAGTTGCAGCAGATCAGAGACGTTATTTGGTTCAAGAATAAAATACAAACTAGATGCGAGAATTCCGACGGCAAGCGAAGACGCCGCAATAAGCATTTTTTTTGTGATTGCAAGTCGCACTGGTTGCAAGTATGCGATAAAGAACATCAGCAAAAACGGATATCCCACAAGATAAAAAATATCAGCAGAGGATGGAAAGGGATCAATTTTCAGATACATTTCCTGAACAATCCACAGCATCTCTGCAATGAACCACGATATCGCATATCCACCAAACGAAATCCAAGCGATTCCAACGTTCCCAGATATGCCAAATCGCAATATTGTCAGCATTGACACAATTAAGAACGCCCCAGTTATCGGGATGTACATCAGATTACCTACAAATATCGCAGTGCCAATGCCAAGAAAATTAGAAATTAGGTTAATTGATGC
>CAZCWI010000130.1:0-3230 GCA_964502325.1 uncultured Candidatus Nitrosotenuis sp.
TCGAAAGCCCTGGCCTGGAATGCTCTTGACCCTGTGGGGAGACGATGAAAAATACGAATCTGTTTACTGGTCAAAGTATCCGAACTTTTACTACACTGGAGATTATGCAATAAAGGACGGGGATGGATACTTTTGGCTGCTTGGCCGCGCAGACGACATACTAAAGGTGGCAGGACACAGAATAGGAACTGCTGAGCTTGAAAGCAGCCTGGTGTCACACAAGGGGGTGGCAGAGGCAGCAGTGTGTGGAGTTCCGCATGAGATTAAGGGCGAGGGCATAATCGCATTTTTGGTACTAAAGGAGGGAATCCAAGTTTCAGAAACACTGCAGAGCGAAATCATATCCAAGGTCAGATCCGACGTCGGGGCAATTGCAACTCCTCAGAAAATCTATTTTGTGTCAAAGCTGCCAAAAACAAGAAGTGGAAAAATAATGAGAAGACTGCTAAAGGCAATAGCTGGCAATGAAAAAACTGGCGACATCAGTACGCTTGAGGATGGTGCAGCGGTAAGTGAGATTCAGGCTGCATTTGACGACATGAAGAGCCAGATTTCATAAATTCTGCAAACACAAAAAGAAAAAACTTGGTAAAGAGAATCCGTCTACTTTGATTTTTTATCGACTGCTGCCTTTATCTGGTTTAGGCTTGCCTTTGATTCGGCTTGGGCCTTTTTCAATGCTGCACTATAGTCTAGCCTTGCCTTGTCAATTGCCGCCTTTGAATCTGCGTTGATCTTGGATGTTGGTATTCCCTTTGATATTGCGTTTCTTGCATCTGCCTGTGATTTGTCAATTGCCGCCTTGAAATCCGCTCTTGCTTTTTCAACTGCGAACTTGTATGTGGTCATGATTGACTTTACATCAAGTTTTGCAGTCCCTTTTACTTCTGCAAATGCGTGACTGGACGGTGCCATGACGAGTAGTACTGCCAAGATGAGTGCTGATGCTGCTATTAACTTCAATTCGTAAATTCTCTAAAAGGGCAATTAAAAAATTTTGCGTAGCAATCATACCCTCATAAACTGCGGTTTTTAGTAAATGCTGCTTATTGGTTCCGTTTCTAATCCGTGTGTTTTTTGGAGTCCTCCTTTACGCTTTTTGCTTTGTGATTCAAAAATTTCATGCCCTCATCGATGGCTATGCTTAGAACTGATGAATAACTCCAACTCTTGTTTGATCTGGCAATAAAATCCGCTTGTAACTGACGAATTTTTTCATCCAACTCTTTATCGATGGTAATAGTTACTCGTTTTTTTGCCATATGTTAAAATTTTGTATAATTTACTTATTTAACATGTAAACTTCGATGAATCGAAGTTGATTCCATGTCTGATCAAAAGTTGATCCTATGGCTTGGATGCTTGGAATATGAACATCACATAAAAACGGATCTGTATGTATTAATTGATCAACGCATATCTCATCTATGTTAGATTGATACTGATTACACATGCAAAACAATAATCTTAAGGAATTAGTTGCAATATCTATCGAGATGGTTTTGATGAGAACAAATGGGCCACAATACTTCTTGACTATTTCACGACTGGAAAGGGATTACAACTGTAAAATCGCTGACTGCTTTGAGCACCCACAATATCTGAAGAATGTACTGAAAGATGTTTACGAAAATTCTTATGATAAAATATTAGGGGATTTGGAAATGGAATTGGGAGAGATTGTCTCTGAAAAAGAAATTCAGGATTTTTTGGACGCTTTGAGAAAATAAGACTACTCTTAAAAATACGACCATTTATGGTTATTCTATGGGTGTATTTTCTAGTCGTCATCAGGATTATGTTCGGCCTTATCTTGGTGAGATAAGCAGCTTTGTGGGTAAACGATGGAATTTTGGAGTAATCTGGGAGTTGCGCAATAATGAAAAAATGAGGTTTAATCAATTACTGCTTTCCCTTACTGGCATATCGCCATCCACATTGTCTTCTACCTTGAAAAACTTGGAAAACAGCGGGCTGATAAAGAGCACCAGATACGGGAAATCCCCACCATTCAAAGTAGAATACGGCATAACAAAGAAAGGAATCGATCTAATAGTTGCAAGCTCCCCGTTGATTAAATGGGCGATGAAAAAAAGAAATACCTGCGCGTGATTTTTGAACTAATCTAACAAGCGGAACTTGACTAGTATGATGATATGTTGAATCGCGTTCTGGCAGATATGGCAATTATTGATGCGATTGCCACGGTGAGAATTATCATTGTCAATGTGCCAAATTCTGGTATTGCATACGTTCCTATGATCTCTATCTGTTCTGTGTATTCTGGGAACTGTATCTCTAGCGTTCTGCGCTGCTCATCACTGTATATTTCATAATAATCATTTGCAGATTCGTCGTCGATCATCACTAGGAAGTCTGTGTCGTCGTTGCCTGATTTTGCATCAAGAATGTTTCTTGGGATTACGAGTACTAGTGAGCCTTCGGCCTCTGTATCCAGATTCAAAAGAATAGAATAATCACTACTGCTGACTTTGGCACTTTTTACTACCGCCCCGTTAATTTCATGAACTAGACAATATTTGTCATCCTCTCCTACAACTGTAATCTGATCCTCGTCACATTGTATGGGTGCTCCGGGTGCACCGACTAACTCAAATGTAATTTTGTAATTGGTCTCATACGATCCATATTGGGCTCTGATAGTGTATATCCCGTCATAATTCCATAGGCTGCCCTCTGCCTTCAATGTTGTTTGAAATGTTTTATCATCAGAAACTTTGATTTGCTGTATTCCAACAACGTTGTTTTGTGGTCCGGTTATCTTAAGTGTGATTGGAACATCTTTCAAATTTGCAACTGCTCCGTATACTTGAATGTCTGAACCGTAGCCGTATAGGTCTCTCTCTACCTCGATTCGCACTGGAATGTCGCTTTCACGCGAATCTCTGATTTTCTCATAAAGATCAGTTGTCTCATAAAATGAATATGTGCTATCCGATGCAGCATAAGCTTGCGTCATGCCGACTGTGGCAACAAAAATAGTTGCGGCAAATAATGCAAACAAGCTGCGGTTCATTTTATTTTTAAAAGTTTAATGCTATTTATGTATTTTAAGGAAAAACTCGTGGGTTTGGCCGAAAAAGGCGTGCATAGTAGCGAATAACCCTAACTGAATCAACTAATCGAATTATGTTTTTCTAGTTTGTCAAAGATCCCTAAAACGATGTTTAAGACTTTGCTGAATAATTTCAGGATAATCGCATTTGAGT
>CAZCWI010000131.1:0-3178 GCA_964502325.1 uncultured Candidatus Nitrosotenuis sp.
AGATCAAAGGATACGTCTTTTGTCAATATTTGAAAATAATACAACAAATTTGAATTACGAAATCAGTTGTACGCGTTACGTCTATGGCGTATCTCAATTACCATCATTATCAGATTGCCCCTCTGAATGCTCATCAAGACAGGGTAATCGCCAACCCGAAGATTGTAAAACTCCAAACCTGCAAGCTTTGACACATATTGGAACGGGTCTGGTGCTATTTCGTGGTTTTTCATCTATTCTTTTGGCACTCTGCCTGTCAAGATTTGCCAGCTGGTTTTTTGCAGTATCAGTTATGCGTATGCCATAGGTCGAGTTCTTTTTCTACTTGTTCAATGGAATGGGTTCTGCCTTTTTTCAAATCATCAAAGTGATTTTCTCAGATTTTTTATTGTATAATGATCCAATTCACTACTGCATTTTTAGCAATCTTTCAATCACATCACCATATGTCTCTCCTGCGTACAGTTTGAGGTTTTCGAGTTTTACCCTTTTGTCTTTTTCTTTATTTTTATGGTGGCATTTGTCTGCATACGATGCATGATAACATCGATTGTTTATCTAATAATTAAAAGTAAATCATACATCTTGAGACAAAACGATCATCGCAAGTCCAACTAAACTACTAACTACACGGTCAATAATAGAAAAACCAGTATATATTTAGAAAAAACCCATCATACTAGGTACAATTGAAGATTCCAAGGATTAGTTCAGCATTAAAGGCAGTCGAGCTAAAGCAGGTTCCGGCTCCACTCATAATCGGAGAAAGACTAAACACGCAGGGCTCAAAGAGGGCAAAGCAGCTAGTGCTGTCTGACGACTTTGACGGGCTAATCGATTTGGCACGGGAGCAGGTAGAGGACGGGGCGCACTGTCTTGATGTGTGCGTTGCCACCACAGAAAGGTCAGACGAGCTGGAATTTATGAGAAAACTCGTAAAACGATTATCGCTTGAGATTGACGCGCCACTGGTCATTGATTCCACTGATCCAAAGGTCATAGAGGAGGCAATACAGCAGATACCCGGCAGGCCGATGATCAATTCTATTAACCTAGAAGGCGACGGGAGCAGGTTCCACAGGCTGGCGCCACTAATGGCAAAGTACGGGCTGCCGGCAGTCGCGCTGTGCATAGGGCCAAAAGGAATGGCAAAGACTCCGCAGGAAAAAGTAGAGACTGCCGAATTGCTATACGAGACTGGGAAGAAATACGGAATCAGAGAGGATCAGTTCGTATTTGACGTTTTGACATTTACGCTTGCAACCGGAGAGGCGGAATTTCTGGACGCTGGAAAAAACACGCTTGACGGGATAAGACTGGTAAAGCAAAGGTTCCCAAACGCATTCACAGTGCTAGGCTTGAGCAACATCAGCTTTGGGCTGTCGCCTGCTGCAAGAAAAATTCTCAATTCAATATTTCTGTACCATGCGGTAAAGGCAGGACTAGATGCCGCCATAGTCAACGCAAAGGAAATAATCCCATATCCTGAAATTTCAGAAAAAGAGAAAACGCTAGTTGAGAATCTCATATTTAACAAGACGCAGAACTCACTTGCAGACGTCATAACACATTTTGAAAACGCGGGCAAGGTGACAAGCGCGTCAAAAAAAGTCGAGGTCGACCCCACATGGGGCGCTGCAAAGCGCGCAAATTTCAGAATAGTAAACAGGCTAAAGGACGGAATAGAGCGAGACGTTGTACTGGCTATCAAGGAAAAGATCCCACAAGACGTACCAGTTGAGGAAGCAGACGGAATACTAGCCCTCAAGGCAAAAAAAGAGATAACCCATTCCGCTGCAATACAGACCCTAAATGACGACCTGCTTCCCGCAATGAAAGAGGTAGGCGACAAGTTCGGCGCAGGGGAGCTTATCCTGCCGTTTGTCCTAAAATCAGCAGAGTGCATGAAGGCAGCAGTTGTGGAACTAGAGAAATACCTCCTAAAGGAAGAGGGCACAAGCAAGGGCAAACTGGTCCTGGGAACAGTATACGGCGACGTGCATGATATCGGGAAAAACCTGGTCAAGACCATCTTTGAGAACAACGGCTATACGGTATACGACATGGGAAAGCAGGTGCCGCTCCAGAAATTTGTCGAAAAGATAGTTGAGACAAAGCCGGACGCCATAGGGCTGTCCGCGTTATTGGTCTCAACGTCAAAGCAGATGCAGTATTTTGTAGAATATGCAAGAGAGAACGATTTGGATATTCCCATTTTGTGCGGCGGCGCTGCCATTAACAGCAACTATATCAACAGAATAGCAAAGGACGGCGGCACATACCAGTCTGGCGTGTTTTTCTGCAGGACCATGTTTGACGGATTAAAGACAATGGACAGGATAATTTCCGAAAAAGACGTCCTGCTCAAAGAGTGGAAGGACAGGGTGGAAAAGTGGAAGGAGACCAAAATAGAAAAGGCAGACCAGTCTGACCTGCCGCACAGCGGGATAAAGCCAGTCACCCCGCCTACTCCGCCAGTCCTTGGAAAGCCCATCAGGATAGGGCCGGACGACATCGACTTGGAGCAAGTGTGGGCCCATCTGTCCAAAAAATCGCTCTTTTCATTATCATGGGGCCTGCGAGGCAACAGCGTGAAGAATTCTGAGATAGAAGGCGAGAAAATCCTAGAAGAGTGGAAGAAAAAGGTAATCGAGGGCAGATTGTTTGAGCCAAAAATAGTGTACGGGTATTATGCATGCCACAACAAGGACGGAAAGCTGGCAGTGGATTATCAAGACGGACAGGTAGAGTTTGACTTTCCAAGATCCGCCCAGAGTAAGCACCTGTGTCTGAGCGACTACTTTGGGGAAAACGATATTGTAGCCTTTCAGGCAGTGACGGTAGGAAATAGAGTCCAGGAGATAATTGACAAATGGAACAAAGAGGACAAGTATACCGACGCGTATTATCTGCACGGGCTTGCAGTGGAGACAGCAGAGGCCCTGGCAGAGATGACGCAAAAGAGAATCCAGGACGAATTGAAAATAGGCAAAAGTGGCCTCCGCTATTCGTGGGGCTATCCAAGCTGCCCAGACGTGTCCCAGCACCATTTGGTGTGGAAGTTATTAGAATCTGAGAAGTCAGGGATGGCACTTACCGAGGCAGGGCAGATAATCCCAGAGCAGTCAACTGCCGCCATATTTGTGCATCATCCGGACGCAGAATATTTTGTGTTATA
>CAZCWI010000132.1:0-293 GCA_964502325.1 uncultured Candidatus Nitrosotenuis sp.
ATTCAAAGTTGCCATTGTCTAATGTGATGTTAGAAAAATACTCTTTTGGCACATTTGATGGGAAGAAGTTTCCGTTTTCAAACAACACGTTCCCATTTTCATCTAGCAGT
The DNA here is from genome assembly GCA_964502325.1 of uncultured Candidatus Nitrosotenuis sp. Classification (GTDB taxonomy): domain Archaea; phylum Thermoproteota; class Nitrososphaeria; order Nitrososphaerales; family Nitrosopumilaceae; genus Nitrosotenuis. The sequence continues at coordinate 111 of CAZCWI010000132.1, forward strand.
ACGACTGTTTTTTTGGCGGCATTTACAACATCGGCATCATTTACAAATTCTTGTAGCAAAACATGAAAACTCACAGAAACGCTCAGAGTGCCGATATAATTTGAGGAATCGTCCAAAATAGGATAAGCGAATGTGATTATGTGATCGTTGTAATTTCCGTCAAACTTCATTGGTCCCACATAG
>CAZCWI010000132.1:303-3138 GCA_964502325.1 uncultured Candidatus Nitrosotenuis sp.
GGTTTGCTTATTTTTTGTGACTTGCCACCATGCCTCGTCGGCCTGGATATAATCAGACTTGCCACTTGCCAATGCAATATTAGCGCCGTATTGATTTGTTACAAACAATTCCTTGATCACATCATAGTTGTATTTGTCATTGTATGCAGATGCAAAGTCGCGCAGATCGTCAGATATTTCGTTTTTCAGCACACCATTCAAAAACGGGGTTGTTCTTTTGCCATTTGTCGCGTCAATTTGTGAATTCAGTTCATTAAGATCAGAACTAGGATCAAAGTGCCGATTTGATTCTGCTACCCTTGATTGAATTTGTTTTATTTGCGCCAAACTTCGAAAATCCGTAACTTTCTGATCTATGTACTTGTCAAGATCCTGCATGATGTTATTTGCCTGTGCCTGGTTTCTAAGCAGTGTTGTTTTTTTCGCTTCGTTGACCGTAAAATCATAGGTAAAATAACTGTGAATCGCATAGGTCAAGAACAGCACCGTAATTGACGCTATCAGCAGGTATGAAATTCTCAACGGTGTCTTGTGTCGTCCTTTTTGCATTTAAACTCTAGTTTTTCAACTTGCAAAAAAGGCAATATTTCATTAAATGAATGTCATGAATCAGCAAATAAAAACACTTGATGATTGTGCTTTGGAAACCAAGTCAGACGCAATAAACTCAGAGATAGAAAGGCTCGCACATTACGATAATGTGATTAGAAAATTATTTTATGCGTGCGAATACTGCGATGGAGCACTCATACACTTGGCAAACTGCATTGCTTGCAAGAGGGCGACTATCAGAAAGTGCACGCGTTGCAACACAGAGCTAAGAATCACGCATGCAATGTGTGAGACAACTGAGGGATTTGAGAATTACGGTGTTAGTTCTGCTGCGGGGACGGAAAACCAATTATAAAGATAATTGGCATTTCATTATTGGTAGCACTGGTCATTGTGGCCAACACCTCTTTGCATTCTGATGCGGCAGTTACTTATGAAAAGCAGGAGAATTCCAAATACGTCAAGGACCGAGTTGTCGAGCCCCTAAAAGGAAAGTCAGGCTGGTGGAAGTACATCCTAAGAGTGTGTGCAGACGATCAGAGCTTAGGCATAACAGAGGTCGTCTTGAGTTCAGACGTTGAAACCATCTATCAAGGCGTAAATAAAATCATTCCAAAAGGAGATTGCAGCATCTACGGCGCTGTGATGAAGGCAAAAGATAGACGATGCAAAACGTGGAAAAATAACCAGTAGTTGGTCTGAGATAGGCAGGTACCAGTTCATTCTCGGATTCTACTAGAAGGCATGCCGCAAATAAGGAGCAAGTGACTAATAATCAAATGAAAAAAACATCATTGATGCGTGTCCAGCATTCAACGAAGCGCTGTCATGGCAGATGGAATGGAAATGCCAATTCCATCTGTCAACACATACAGAAAATAGATTTTTGATTATGAAATGTAAAAATTGTGGAAAAGAATTTGAAAACAGGAGATCAGAATTTTGCTCCCCTGACTGTGCAAGTAATTACTCAAACTAAAGATATGCAAAAATTACAACACAGCACAATACAAAAATGCGGAAATTGTCATCAGCCAGGACATCACTGCGGAGTCATTTTGAAATTGTGTAAAAACAAACTAAAATTCACAGTACCGTTGGCCATGATTATAATAATGTCATTTTCTACCGCTTTTGCAGATCCTATCATCTTGCTTGACAAATCAACATACAAGTATGGCGAACCAATCAAGATTTCTGGAATTGTAGAATATCAGCAAGACATGTTTGTCATAATTCAGATTAGGAGTACGTCAGATATTATCGCAATAGATCAGTTGTTTCCTTCAAAATCAGGCAAATTTTCAGCTGCATTTGATACTGAAGGTCCAAAATGGCAAGAGTCTGGAACATATACTGTTTTGGCATCATATGCAGGACAAAAAATAGAAAAATCATTCCAGTTTTCAAAACCAGTAGAAAATCCGCCTGTATTTGAAACGACAGAACCAAAGTTGCAAATGCAAGAGGAGCCAAAGCCAAAGATCATAATCAAAGATTTCCCGGATCCTGTCAAATCTCCGCAGTATTACTATGATAGATACACCAATGAGCCAGAATTCAGACATTGGTTCGACTCGATATTTGCAGGATACTCTATCCAAGAAATAGTCGGATACAAACCAACACATGTACCCGAGTTTCCTGACCCTAGTCACTCACCACAGTATTACATCAACAGGTACAATAGCGAAGACTTGTTCAGGGCATGGTTTGATAGACAATTTTCAGAAAAAACAATTTACGATATTGTAGGCATGACAGAGCCAACAAGGACGATTGCCCCAAAATGGGTAAAACAATACGCGCAAATGTGGTCAGATGACGAGATTGACGATAAACGCTTCATAGACGGAATCGTAGATCTGATAAGACAAAACATCATCGTGATCAATGACAACATAATAACGCAGAACGGTCAGGATAAGATCATTCCATCATGGTTCAAAAACACAGCAGGGTGGTACGGCCAAGACCGCATAACAGACGACGACTTTTTGTCAGGACTTCAGTATCTGATTGAAAAAGAAATCATAGTTATCTGAGCGCACGTAAAATATCAGATTACAGGACGCCGCGCAGAATTTGGATTATCTTTTCTGCTATCACGTTTGCAGCTAGTGACTGCGCCTCTTTTGTCTGGGCGCCAATGTGCGGCGTGGCAATAAAGTTCGGCAGGCTCACGAGGCTGTTTCCAATGGCCGGCTCTTTTTCAAAGACATCAAGTGCCGCACCTCCAAGGTTTCCTGCCTTTAGCGCATCATACAGTGCGCTTTCATCGAC
>CAZCWI010000133.1:0-3101 GCA_964502325.1 uncultured Candidatus Nitrosotenuis sp.
AACTAAAGAGTTTAATTCTCGTTGAATCGATTGGTTCACTGCGGTGAGGTGGCAGAGCGGTTATGCGTTCGCCTGCAAAGCGAATTTTATAGGGGTTCGAATCCCTTCCTCACCTCTTTATTTTACAGTGACAGTTCCTTCCATCCACGGATGCAAGTTACAGTAATAATGAAAATCGCCTGATTTCTCAAATGTGTGCGAGAATGTTTTCCCAGGGTCGATGTGCCCGCTATCAAACGCGCCGTCAAAATCATCATAATACCCACTAGTTACCGTGTGAAACCCACTGTCCTCGTTTAGCCAGGTTATCGTTCCTCCAATATCAGTGGCAATTTCAGACGGCGAGTAGCACCAGTCTGCTTCCTCGCATCCGGGTCGCGATGCAGACATTGGGATTACCACGTCTGGTTTTTCTGTCGGAGTGATCACAATCTCAGTGTCAATGTACCTAGGCTCTATAGTATCATCCTGTGCGCTCCCAACAAAGGCAGCCGCCGCCAAGACCAGTACTGCAGCTGCGCATATTGCGACAAGTTTTGTCTTCATCTTCAAACGGTGAGATTATGGACCGTCTTTTTTATTTTTGGCAGCCCAGTCGTCATACATTGCAAGCAGGTTCTCAACGTCTGAGCCCTCCTCAGAGTACGTCACTATCACGCCAAACTTTCCCTTCTTGTCATGGCCCTTTGCAAAATATCCCCAGAAACTGTCAGGCAGCCTGTGAAAGTTAGAAGGGTTGCCTGCCACGCCAAGGAGGTTTTCTGCAACTGTCTGCAATACCTTTACTGCGTCGTCTTTTTCGATCATGTTTTTGGTGTTTGCAGCCGCTTATTTCAATGTCGTCAGTCTTGGGTATAATGTAATAACCAGCCTTTCTAAATAGAGTACTCCCAAGTGCAAGCCGTGATGGAAAAAAATCCGGGATTGTTAGAATACATCCCAGGATCACAGTCGCTCCTGCTCCAAAAGAAAAGCGAGCAGCCCCTTGAAGGTTTTGCAGAAAACATCAAAGACAGCCTCACAGAATACACGGAGGCCGGAAAGAGTGACGTGGAAAAGGGTCACAATTTTCTCCAGTGGGTCCTGACGCGGGTGTACGAGGCAACAGAGGATGATGCGGCAGACGCCATAATAGACGGCGCAAACGATCTTGGCATAGACGCGTACCTGCCAGTCGATTTTTCAGATAACAAGATAAGATTATTCCAGTCAAAGTACGGGACGTCGCATTCAAACGAGGCAATTGCCAAATTCAAAGACGACGTAAAGCGGCTCCTAAACCGGGACGTGACAAAGATGCGACCAGAGCTTGCAAATCTGGTCACAAAGATTCAGGAGAAAAACCTCAAGGTGGAATGCTGCTACGTGACAAACCAGGATGTGGACTATCAGAGCGACGAGTCAGTTGAGATACTTGACATGGACAAGATAGTGCAAAACCTCTGGGACCGCATCAAAAAGCCTGCAGCAGGCAAAAAGTCCCGCATAAAGCTGGAAAAGATGATCCACTACAAGAACACGGTTTTGGGCGTCCTAAAGCTAAGGGAGCTGACAGACTTTGTCGCAAAGAACCGGGATTACGTATTTGAGTCAAACATCAGGCAGTGGATGCAGTTTAAGACAAACGTAAACAAGGGAATCAGGGAGACTTTGCAGAGCTCACCTGACAAGTTCTTTTATTACAACAACGGAATCACGATTGTAGTAAACGACTTTGAGGAGCTAGAAGAAAACATCATGATGCTGCACGCACCTCAGATAGTCAACGGCGCACAGACATCAAACTCCATTTTGGATCACGCAAAGAGGACGAACAATCTTGACGGCAGCATCACTGTCACCATCATAAAGGCAGACGACGAGCTGGACCAGAACAACATAACAACGTACAGAAACCCGCAAAACTCTGTCAGGGGAAAGGACCTGGTGTCACTCATGGACTTTCACAAGTCCATAAAGTCGCAGCTTGAAAACTATGGATACTTTTACGAAATACAGGCAGGCTCCTTTGACAGCAAGACAAAGTCGCAGCAGACTGAATTCAATGGCGACACCATATACAATCGGTACCTTCCTGAGAACCACAAAAAGGTAATCGTCGCAAAGGACGCAATCCAGGTTCTGGTTGCAGGAATCGAGCAGAGGCCGACAGAGTCGTACAGCTCGCCTGCGCAGTTTTTGCCGCGTGGAAGCAAGTACGACGACGTGTTTAATGAAAACCTCAAAGACGATTACAGGTTGCTGCTTTACCCGTATCTTGTAAAAGAATACGCAAAAAAGACACTTGGCTACGGCAAGCGTGGAGGCCACAAGACAAAAAGATACGCGACTCTGTTTTTTGTCGGCACTTACTTTAGAATACTGCACCGCAGCATACTTGCGACAAAGTCCGACTTTAAGGAGGACGTGATGAAGCTAGAGCCGATATTCAAAAGCTACAAGCTAAACGAGCGGATAATGAAGCTGACAGATGTTGTGGTGACCAAGTTCCTAGAGGATACCGTAGTTGATGACGAAATGGAGATAGCAAACACAAAGCACAACTTTTTCTCGCATCACGTCTGGAACGAGGCGATGCTGAGGGTAATTGACAAGAAAATAAGGCAAGAAGAGGACGAAATCGAGAGCATCAAAAAGCTTGTCAACAGCTTGCTATAACCAAAAGCACGATAGAAGTCTAACCACGTAAAAATTGCAGGAGATTTACAATGGCCAGACGCTCTATCGTGATTTTTCTGTAACATAACAGCTATTTAACAAATATTTTCTGGTACGATGAACAGGGTTTTTATATAGAAATCAAAGATGCGACCATGTTGATAGCTGACGAAAAATGCGCAATCTGCAAGGGCCCAGTTGTGCAAAAATACATTCCAATGAAATCATGGAACGTCAGCGGCACGCTATGCAGCGCGTGTTATTCCAAAAAGCTTGGAGAGCATTATCCAGGCGAGCACGTGCGGGTAAACGTAGACAAGGAATAATCATTCGGAATTTTTGTACTTGTTGACATAGAGGCAGTTCCATGCAAGTGAGTCGTCCTTGACGTCCTTTTCTTCGAGAAACTTGATGTTTGTGACGGTTTTTTTCTTCTTTAGCAA
>CAZCWI010000134.1:0-3020 GCA_964502325.1 uncultured Candidatus Nitrosotenuis sp.
CTGAGAAGAGTGGATGTGAGCGCGCTGCTTGACGATCATCGGATGCGCGGCACCGGCGTATTTCATTTCTACCTGAGCCATTTTCGACCGCTGTGGACTGACTGCAACTGCGAAGGATATTACGGCGATAACTTTGGCATGACACTCTGGCAAAAGCCAAAGGATGAAAACGATGTCTTGTTTCTTGCAGAAAAAAACTGCACGCTCGTATCGCACGAACTGGCGCACGCCTTTCTGATAAAAAGGAAATTCAAAAAGCACGCAGAGACAATCCATGACATCTGGTCGCAGCACATCTTCAACGACTTGCCATATGAGCACTATGGTGCAAACTTTGAGCGGACAAAGGACGCGCCGTACTTTATGACACTTGACACTGCAAACCTTGGGTCATTATAGAATCACCTGCCTCTTTAATTTTCACAAACCCTGATGATATCATGCATGTGTGCAAGGGATGGTGCAAGACAAAGTATTCCGAGTTTTTGGGCGAGATATCGCTTCGGTACAACGGGCAGAAAAGGTGTGGAGTCTGCGACGTGTATCTAAAATGGGATGACGCAAAATGCCCCTGCTGCAATTCGATTCTGCATGTGAGGCCAAGGCACTCTAGGGCAAAAACAAAATACTATGAGAGCAAGGGCGTGCAGTGGATTTAGACTCGCATGCACACTGACCAGAATTCATACCTCTACATTTATCCTAAAAAATATAATTTTATAAATATGTAGGGGTAACTAATACTGTGGTAAGAATCAAGAAGAGGTCACTCAAAGGAAAAACCTACTATTACCTGGAGCACAGCATAAGAAAAGGCAGTCGCGTACACAAAAAGGAAGTCTATCTTGGCAGCAAAATTCCTTCGGATATGGAAAAAATAAAAAAGAAATTTCTTGCCGATCTATATCATGAGAAATGGTTTGTTGATCTTGAAAAAATCAAGCGGAATTTTACAAAAGAGCACAAGTCAATGCCAAAATCTGCAAGAGAAAAGGAACTGCAGATTTTCTCAATCAAGTTCACCTATGATACCCAAAGAATAGAAGGCTCGACATTAACTCACAAAGAAACTGCCGATCTGCTGGAACGGGGCATTACGCCAAAAAACAAACCCCTGCGGGATGTGGAAGAAGCAGGGGCGCATCGCGATATTTTCTACCAAATCATAAAAACTGGAAAAGAACTATCATTGCAAGCAATACTTGATTGGCATTGGAGTCTTTTTCAGATAACAAAGCCTGACATTGCTGGAAAACTAAGAAAGCATCCTGTGGGAATTTCTGGAAGCAAATTTGTTCCTCCATCACCAGTAGAAGTCTATCCGATGATGTCTGACTTTTTCAAGTGGTATGCCAAAAATAAAAAAATACTAAATCCAGTCGAACTTGCAGCACTTGCACATTTGAAATTTGTGACTGTTCATCCATTTGCTGACGGCAATGGAAGAATATCTAGGCTAATCATGAATTTTATCCTAAACCGGAATGGCTACCCGATGCTGGATATTCCATATGATGGAAGAAACAGCTACTATAATGCACTTGAGAGATCAAACATGGAAGATGACGATGGAATATTTCTTAAATGGTTGATGAAACGATACGTCAAAGAATACCAAAGATATCTTGAGTAGATTGCTGATTTTAGAATTTTAGGTGCACTTTGTGACAGAGTAGATTCGGTTCTCAAAGTTTGCAGTCTTGATGTCAAGCCTTGACTCTGCGTCTGTCTTTCGAGTCTTTGATAATCTTTCAAGCTCGACTAGCGAGTCTCCCTTGAAGCCGACTGATGTGCCAAAGATTGCGTCAGTTAGCATTGTGCCGTGGTCGCCTTTTTTGACATCATCTATAATATCGTAAAATTTTACTGCCTCTCTTTTTTGGACCGGGGTTCCGGTGGATTTGTTAAATGCAACTGCAATGTACATGCCGTTGTTTTTTACCGCGACTGGGACCTTGTGGTTTTTGCCAGACGCGCCTGGGATTGACTCGTTAATCAGAATGTCGCACTTGTGGTACATGCTGGATACGTATGCAAAGAAACGGTAGTCTGCAAACTTGCCTGCCTCGTCGCTTTCGCAGTCGATGAAAATCTTGTGCAGCATTGTCAGCGCGATATCGTTCATGCTCTGCAGCCTGTCGTCCAGCCTGCCGCGCTCCAGAAGATCAGAGCCGCACTCTTTGGCTATTTTTTTTAGAATAAAATCAGGAAGATTGTAATTTTTCAGAGCCGCGATAAACGCGCCTGCTTGGGAATTTCCAAAAGCCGGGAACCCCTTATTGACCAAACGCAAACCCCCAAGAAAACAACAAATGAACCATAAACGATACCATATATAATAAATGGTTTTTGGCTTATAACTGTTAGCACGGCGCGCTCGCATGAACTAAAAAATTATTTTTGCACTTTCCAAATTTGGAACTGAAAATCTCTAATACGATTTATAACTAATTATTGCAGCATTAGATCTGATGCAGATAGAGACCACACCCGATCTGGTGAATTTAGTTTATGAAAAATTAGAAAAAAACATTTCAAAGTTTAGACAATTGGTGAACCGTCCACTCACACTAAGTGAGAAGATTATCATCGGGCACTTGGCAGAGGACATTTCAGAGCCAAGGCGCGGCGAGAGCTATGTGTTTTTGAATCCTGACAGAGTCGCGCTGCAGGACGTGACAGGACAGACTGTCATGCTAGAGTTCATGCAGGCAGGACTGAAACAAACAAAAATTCCAACCACCGTCCACTGTGATCACTTGATTCAGGCAAGAGTGGATGCGGAATCCGATACCAAGGCTGCCATATACGAGAACAACGAGGTGTACAAGTTTTTGGAGTCTGCGTCTCGAAAGTATGGCGCAGGATTCTGGAAGCCTGGCGCCGGAATAATCCACCAGGTGGTTTTGGAGAACTATGCTTTTCCAGGAGGGCTGATGATTGGGACTGATTCCCATACGCCAAATGCGGGCGGTCTTGGGATGATTGCAGTCGGAGTGGGCGGGCTGGATGCAGCCGAA
>CAZCWI010000135.1:0-2906 GCA_964502325.1 uncultured Candidatus Nitrosotenuis sp.
CAAGATACCGCGATATCTTGTGGTTTTGTATAGATTCCATTGGGATTTGCGCCAGTTCTGTTGTTTGTCTTATCTCAGATGGAATGGTTGTTTTGTCAGTCTCCAAAAACCCGTTTGACGTTTTTACAGATGATACTAGCAGTATGATTAGGATTATCGGAATTATCTTAGACATGATATCATTATCGTCTGCGCGCAAGAATTGCTATCTGCAGCGCGACTATGATCGCAATCGATGCGACAATTGGGAACAGTAGCGAGTTTAGCTGGAGGGATGCTGCCTCCATGTTTTCAACAGATGTCGATATGGCGCTTACGCTCTTGTCAAGGTTTTGGCTTGCAGAGTCAAGCGATGAGCCAAATCCAGATATTTCGGTTTTGAGGTTTGCAAGCTCCTCTGACGTGTCTCCAAGTGCTGAATTTAGTTTGATGATTTGCTCTGATATTCCCCCGATGTCCTGCTTTTGGACCAGTGTCGCAGACGAGCCGTGCGAGATTGCCCCTTGGGAGAATGTTACCACGTGAAATACGTGGGTGCCCTCCTGCACCGGTGTGTATTCTGCAAAGTAGAGGCCCTGGTGCAGGATCTTAAATGAATCTGACAGATTAACGACCTGCCCGTCAGGCAGGTGCACGTGCGATGTGCCAAGCAGTTTTTCCGGGCTTCCGCCAATTAGCAGCCCGTCACTTGTCGTCTGGACAAAAATCTTCATCGGCACGTTTATCGCGGCAGTTTCCGGGGCAAACACCAACGTGCTGATGTTTCTAGATATTGGGATTTTTTCAGTTTCAGAAGACGATGAAAACTTGACGTCTATTTTTTTAGACATGCCGCTTTGCTGCGTGCTTATTGCCTCAACGGTATACGTCCCGTATGGGAACGATGTGGACGCGTCAGGCCAGATGAATAACTCCATTTGGAACTTGCCCTTGTCATCAGACGTTACCTGTGTAAACGTTACAATCGTGTCATCTGGTGCAAAAATTCTAAGGACTATGTCCTCGTGAGGAAGCGCCTGCCCATACACAAAGAGCGGCCTGTTTGGGGAATACACTTGGTTATCGGTAAACAGATCCAGTTGTTCTGCAAAGGCAGAATCTGCGGCAAATACTATGCCAGATATCAGGCCAAGTAAAAGCAAAATGAGTATTTTCATTTACTAGTATGGAAAAGATCTGCTAGATATTGGTTATGATAGTATCCACTAGAGAGGATTCAAAAAAAGAAAAAAAGGGATAGTTTTATGTTAGTCTTAACTGACGGTTATGTCTACAGATACAGGTGGGCTCAACGCTGTTGGATTGTCAACACTTTCCCAAACAAACACTGTTGCAGTGTATGTTCCGGATGTGCTTGGAATCCAAGACAATGCTGGGCTAAATGACTGACCTGCTGATAGTGAACCAGTGATCCATGCAAGTGATACAGTGACACCATTCTCATCCTGAATTTGTACCAAGTATGCAAATGGTTGCTCTCTATCCTGGCCGTTTATCAGGTCTGCTGTAATTTGCACCTGTTGATCTACTGATACCTCATCTAGTGAGTTACCAAAAGCGTCAACTACTCTAGCATTGGATGCTGGAGCTCTTTCGAGTGGTGGCACTACAGTGCCGATAAACGCTGTGCCTGTGATATCGAGTTCATCTGATCTTGTGTATGGGGATGGTAGTGTGTTGTCTTGATATTCTGCTGTGACTGTGTCACCTTCTGCGACTCTGAGTCTGTGGCCTGAAGATTCGTCGGTAGTTGTAAAGTATACAGTACCCTCGAATATTCCGGATGCCTCATTAGTCTCAGTAACAGTTAGATCAATACCTCCTGCATCTGAATCTGACCATACATCAGCCGCAAAGTTGTTTATGGCTTCTGGGTTCAGATTCATGTCTGGATCAATAATTCTTACTACGCCGGTTCCGCTGGCTGGATAGCTTGCTTCGAGCCATGCGACTTCACCGATATTCCATCTAACTAATGCAGATCCTACGATTGTTTCATCCTCTGAGAATTCAAAGGAGACTGTAAGACCGTCATCATCATCAGCCTGCAAGTATCCATTTGTTGGACCCAAGCCGGTTGTTGATGTGCTAGTTGAGGAGCTACCTGAGAAGTTTGGTGCGTCATTTCCGCTGCTTCCGGTTGATGCATCACCATCGGCATCGTGGGCAAATCCTGTAAGGATTACTTCGCCCGTGAAGATACCGGTGTCAACGCCTGACTCTGTTAGATGGTAGTTGTCGAGTTTGTGACCCCTTGTGGCGACCTTTACTGGGTCGTCTGTGGTGTCACCTACTGTGTCGATCAAGTTACTATCAAAGTTGTGGTCAGGTGCGATAATTGTGATGTATACCTTATCAGTCCAAGTGTAGACCTTTTGGTCTAACTCTACAGTTGCACCAAAGTTGGATGTGAAGATTGTCAAGTTGACATCCTCGCTTTCTTGTCCAACGTAATCTGCGCCAGATGGACCCCAGTCAGTGTATTCTAGATCGATTGCCTCTCCTCTTTCTAGCTTGTCGCCGTCAAGAGTTGATGGAATTTCGACTACTGTCTGGAAGATTCCTGTGCTGTCACCAGTCTCTCTTAATGCAGAGGGCTCTGGATCGAACGCTGCAGCTTCGCCACCAAGGTCACCCATGGTAACAGTTGCTGCATCGGAATCCCATTCAAGTAAGTCTAGATCGTAAGTTTCTGCAGAGTCGTTATCTCTATCAAAGTCTGGTTCGATGACCGTTAAGATCATGTCGCCGCCAATGATGTAGACAGACTTGTCAGATTGAATAGCACCGTTTCTTAGGTCAAATGTTGCAGAGTCAGTGATTGTATTTGGTTGGCCTGATGAATCAGCTGGATCTCTGTATGTTACTGTAACAATATCACCTTGCAATAGACAATATTCTGCTGA
>CAZCWI010000136.1:0-2905 GCA_964502325.1 uncultured Candidatus Nitrosotenuis sp.
ACTAGTGTCGGTCTAATTGTCCTTTTATGAGAAATATATCCTTTCCTGATTTCTTCGATGATTGTATTTTCATCCAAGCTCTCATCCACTACAACTGAGATGGCCTCATGAAGACTTGGATCAAATATTTCACCAAGCGCATTAATTGGAGTCACGTTGTATTCGGCCAGCAAACTATCAATATTTTTCAGTATGTAATCAAGCCCCTGCGCGTTGACGTTTTCTTTTATGAGAACATCCTTTGCACGGGTCAAATCATCGTAAATTGTTAAAAATTTCAGTATGAATTTGTCAAGCCTATCGTTGATGCCATTTTCTATGTCGCCTTTGATTTTCTTTTCTAGATTCAGAAAATCTGCAAGTGAGCGTTTTAGTTTATCGTCAGATGCTGCAAGAAGTCTTTGCGTTTCTTCTAATTTGCGAGTTAATTCCTCAATAGTTGGTTTTGACCCTACTTCGACAGATTCTCCTTCTGATTCATCCACATCTACTGAAATGTTTTCGTTATCGTCAGAACTGTACAATCAAGATATTTTTTTGCAAACTAGTTTTATTCTTTGTGTGTTATTTCGCAGAGAGGATTTCCCTTTATTATGATAAGATCGTTGTCTTGTTTCTTGCGAAGGCTCTCATAGTCAGACTTTGAGCAAATGACCAAAATTGTCGTCTTGTCATTGTGAAATAAATCCAAATTAGGATCAGAGTATGCCTCTACGTCTCCAATGTAGTCTCGCAGTCTTGTGATGAGGCTTTGCAGCATCTCAATTTTGTCACCACGCATTTCATGCTGGTCTAGCGACCAAGAAAGTGCAATTTTTGTGCGGCTTGCCTTTAGATCGTTTTTCTTTAAAGTGGTTCTAATTTCGTCAATCAGTCTTTTAATGTAACCGTCAACGCCCTTGAGGCTTCCATTAATTAAATACATCAGCGTATTTGCCCCCTCAAACGAAGTGCCAAGCGAACGCAAATCGTACAAGCCGCTCACCATGTCATCTAGGAATATGTTTTGGAGATCGTTTGATTTGAGATCGGCTTTTGTATTGTCATCCTGGGCAAACTTGCACACTTCGAGAATGCTACACAGGCCTGAAAATCTGGTGAGCACGTTTATTGCGTGAAAGTGTTCTGCTGACGAGATGCCGACTACGGTTATTTCTTTTTTATTGCTTGCCAGCAATGCGACAAGATTCGGATCCTGCTTGTTGTTGTATGACCCAATAACTTTTGGCGGCTGGTTACCTCCACCTAATGGATAGTAATAATAATAAATTGACTTTCCAGTCTCAAGTCCGGTAACATGCTCTAGTAAGGATATGTTTTCACTGTTGCCGCCAATTCCTGTCGGTAGATTGTATATCACCGAGCTTCCCTTTTTGAGCGAAGACGTTGCGTCCTTGAATTTTGAATGGACCTCTGTTTTTGTCTCTTGGCCGGTTTTGCGAATTCGCGGTGCAAAGAAGAGATACTGGGCCTTTGATATTGCCACGTCGATTGGTTCCATTGCCAAGAGTGGTTCGTCTTCTTTTAGGGATGAGACGTTTGGGTATGTTTTTGCAATTTCAGGTTTTAGTGATATTGCAGACTGGGTCGATTCATCGATAATCGACACATTAGCTCCGTGTATTGCCATCTGACAAGCCAAAGAATATCCCTCAGTACTTAACCCGTAAACAACGACCCTTTCTGCTCCCAATTCATTGATGCTAGTATAAGGACTAAGAAAAACTTATTGCATCATAGATCACATTGGACGTATCTTGAAGATTTGGTTTGACATCCTAACACCAAAACAAGTCTTGTTTTTTGAGCCGATGATAAAACATCTGCAAAAAAGTAACGAGATTTTTTGTACGGCAAGAAGCTACAGGGAGGTGACAGAACTTGTGAAGATCAGAAAAATGAAGATTGTGATGATTGGAAAACATGGCGGCTCTCTTAAAGCAGACAAGCTAAATTCCAGTCTAAAGCGAACCTTGCTTCTTACAGACAAGATTCAGCGATTCAAGCCCGATTTGACAATTAGTTTTTGCTCACCTGAGGCAGCACGCGTTTCGTTCGGATTAGGGATAAGGCACATTGCCTTTTGCGATTCCCCACATGCAGAAGCGGTGATGCGCCTATCTGTGCCGTTGGTTCAAAAACTGCTGATTCCCTGGATAATACCAAAAATTGAATTTGCCAGATACGGGATAAGTGCAAAAAACATAATCCAGTACAAAGCAATTGACGCATCGGTCATCATCAGATATAATGACTACAACATTAGTGCAAATCCCAAGAAGAAGAAAAATATCCTAATTAGACTAGAAGAGGAACAAGCAGCGTACGTAAAGAAAAACAGGACAAGGACTCTAACGATTGTACGTGAAATTGTCAAAAAATTCGATGATCATAATGTCAGGATACTGCCCAGATACCATAGCCAGATTGCAACGCTAAGGCGTGCTTTAGGAAGCAAGGCAGAGATTCTGGACAAAGTGATCGATAGCAAAACATTGTTGCGTGACACGGATATTTTTGTTGGCTCTGGCGGAACCATGACTGCAGAATCTGCACTGTTAGGAATACCGACGATTTCGTATAACGCCGTTCCCAATCTGGTAGAAAAATATCTGGTGAGAAAAAAACTTGCCATGCGAGAAACTAAACCAAAAAGAATCATTTCAGTTATTGAAAAGATGTTACGTTCTGATAATACACAATTTAAGAACAGGGCAAGATCAGCAATGGACTCGATGGAGGATCCTGTAAAGAAACTCGGTCAAATCATAAAAATGAAAGACTGACACAATCAGACAGTTGCAAAGAAATAGAAAATATCAATAAGAGGTCGTTTTGAGAGTTATTAACAGAAGCCCGGTAGTGTAGCGGTCAAGCATAGGGGCCTTTGGAGCCCTTGACCCCA
>CAZCWI010000137.1:0-2888 GCA_964502325.1 uncultured Candidatus Nitrosotenuis sp.
ATGAAGATACTTTTACGTTGCAACAATTAATCAAAAACGGCTCACCGTACGAAGGAAACCCGTCGGCGCCAATCACAATAGTTGAGTGGGGCGACTACCAGTGCACATTTTGCCATCTGTTTCATGACTCTAGCATGGGGATTCTCAAGGACGAATACCTCGAGTCGGGCAAGGCAAACTTTGTCTTTAGGGACTTTCCATTAAACGGCCCCGACTCAGTACTTGCAGCAGAGGCGTCCCACTGCGCAAAAGACCAAGGAAAGTTCTGGGAGTACCATGACGAAGTGTACCACAACTGGGATGGCGAGAACACCGGCTGGGTGAACGCAAACTCGCTAATCGGATTTGCTCAAAACGTAGGATTGGATGTTGATCAGTTCAAGGCGTGTCTTGATTCCTCAAAGTACAGGCAGCAGGTAATTGACGCATACGACTTTGGGCAAAAGGTCGGGATCGATGCAACGCCGTCGTTTCTTATCATAAAGGGTGACAAGATTGTCAAGATTACCGGAAATCAGCCAATCGACGTATTTAGAAAAACGCTTGACGGCATGTAATTATTCTTCAAATTTGTGCAAATCGTTTACAATCTGATTATCGTATTTTGGATTAGAGTCCAAAAATCCCCGCAATATCATGTTCTTGATACAATGTGCGACGTATTCTGGCTCGACTCCTCCGTACTTTATTGCCTTTTTTGACACGTCTTGGAATAACGTCTCGTTGTCCATTTTCATGGTTTGGCACATGTTGACGCGCAATAACGTGCCAAGCTGAACTAGCTTGTACATCGGAAGTTCTTTTCCCTCCAGGTAAATCTGAGATATGAGATCCTCCATATGATAAAATCCCTGAGGAGTCACCCGGTACCTGAATAGTTTTGGATAGTCCTCAAGTTCTACATGGTATGGCAGCATGTTTTTTTCCACGTACTGCAAACCAAGACTTGATTAATTATCACTGCGGCACTTTGCGATAAAAATAGATTCCATTTTGGAATGCGCTGATTGCCCAAACTTCTTAATACTGAATCCATGGGAGTGAAATAATGGGAAAAATTACGATTGAAAAGCAGGATTCTGTCAAACTTTATAAAATAAAAAAAACACTTGACGAGCTTTCACGCATATCTGGCAGGGGAACAGAATTGATTTCAGTATACGTTCCAAAAGGAAAGCAGCTTCATCTGGTGATAAACACGCTAAGGGAAGAACAAGGAACTGCAGACAACATCAAGTCCGATCTCACAAGAACCCACGTGGTTGACTCGCTATCGCGAGTCCAGCAGAGGCTAAAGCTGTACAAAAACACGCCAGACCACGGCCTTGTGATATTTTGCGGCGCTGTGCCTCCAGAGGGCGGCGGGCCGATTGGCAGCGAAGTCATAAAAGTTTGGGAGATAGAGCCGCCAAAAGATCTTACAACATTCCTGTACCGGTGCGATGATCATTTTCACGTAGACATTCTAAAGGACATGTTAAAGGACGACAATCTGATTGGGTTTTTGGCAATTGACACAAAGGATGCCGGATGGGGACTACTTTATGGAAATAAAATCGAGGTGCTAAGGGAAACAAGCTCCGGCGTCGCAGGAAAGCACCGACAGGGAGGGCAGTCTGCAAGAAGATTTGAAAGGTTGCGGGAGATGGAACTTACGTATTACTACAACAGAATTGCAGAGGTGACAAAAGAGTTCTTTATCGACATTTATCCGATAAAGGGATTAATTGTGTCTGGGCCAGGTCCGACAAAGGAAGACTTTCTCAAGTCAAACTATCTTGAATACAGACTGCAGAATATGGTGATTGCTGTTTTAGATACGTCTTATTCCGGCTCGGAGGGAATCCGTGAAGCGTTTGTAAAGGCAAGCGATGTCTTGTCCGACTTTAGATTGTCTGAAGAAAAAATACTAGTTGAGAAACTGTTCCGCGAAGTCAATTCTCATTCCGGCAAGGGAATGTATGGACTCAAAGATGTAATCAAATACTTGAAAAATAACGTCGTTGAAACTTTGCTAATCACAGATGACACAAATTTGTACAGACTGGAAATAAAGTGCAATCGGTGCCAAAACATACAAGATGAAATCGTTGACCGATTAAAGCTGATTCCGCGCAAGACAGAGCTCCTAAACAAGCCCTGCCCAAGCTGCAAAAGTACCGACCAGGAGGCAATATCGCAAGATTTAGTCGACTATCTGTCCCTTATTGCGGCTCAGGTTGGAACAAAAGTCGAGGTAATTTCAGGCGTCACAGAATATGGTGCCATGTTATCTAGCCTTGGCAAAGTTGGCGCAATACTTCGATACAACCCAAACCAGTAATTCTACCTTATAGCTGCGCTGTCTTGGGACGCAGTCATTATGTTGCTGTCCTGCGCGTTGATTATTCTGTTTTTGATGCTTGCCCCCTCGATTTTTTTGATCAAAAAGTTCAGCGAGAATGGTTTTTGAATTATCTGAATTGTTTCGTCTTTTAGGTCTTGGAGTTTTTGCATTATTCCCTGACCGTACGCTGAAAGAAAGATAAGCCTCTGGCTTGGCCTGTATTCTAGGATTTCTCTTGCAGTATCAGCACCTGTTTTTCTTGGCATGTCGTGGTCAAGCAGCACCAAGTCAAATGGGGGTGCTCTGCTTTTTCTGAACAACTCGTCGTATTTTGCCTCGTTTAGATAATAATCGACGCATTCCACTCCGTCTTTTGCCATTGTCACTTTGTGGTTTCTTTTCTCAAGCGCAATTTTGTATTGTTTTGCCGTAAACTCGTTGTCCTCTGCAATCAATATGTCAAGTGGCACGAAAGTACCTAGCGAAAATATGTGTTTTAAGACTAGTTTTTTTGTTTCAAACAAACATTGTAATCATATATGGCCAATCACACATGTTCAAG
>CAZCWI010000138.1:0-2877 GCA_964502325.1 uncultured Candidatus Nitrosotenuis sp.
AAATCCACAACAAATGAAGACATTCCTAGATGAAGAAAACAGAATGATCAAAAATATGGTGGACAAAGTTATTGCCTCTGGCGCAAGTGTACTATTATGTCAAAAGGGAATTGATGATATGGCTCAACACTACTTGGCTCGAGCAGGAATTTTGGCAGTAAGAAGAGTCAAGGAAAGTGATCTGACAAAGCTTGCAAAAGCAACCAGTGCTAGAATTGTTACTAACCTTGATGACTTGTTTGAAAAAGATCTTGGGTCTGCACAACTAGTAGAAGAAAGAAAAATTGAGGAAGACAGATGGGTCTTTGTTGAGGGATGTAAGAATCCAAAGGCAGTAACACTTCTGTTAAGAGGCGGCTCACAAAGAGTAGTCGACGAAGTTGAAAGATCAGTTCATGATGCACTTATGGTTGTAAAGGATGTAATGGAAAACCCAGCAATTGTAGCAGGTGGAGGAGCTCCAGAAACCTATGCTGCAACAAAGATTAGATCCTGGGCAAAATCCCTTGAAGGCCGCGAACAACTTGCAGTAGAAAAATTTGCAGACTCGCTTGAAATAATCCCACTAACTCTTTCTGAGAATGCCGGAATGGATCCAATTGACACGCTAACAAATCTGCGCTCAAAGCAACTCAAAGGAGAAAAATGGACTGGCATTGATGTCATGAAGGGCAAAGTAAGCAATATGAAAACAAGCGAAATAATCGAACCACTGGCAGTAAAGAACCAGATCGTGACTTCAGCAACCGAGGCTGCATGCATGCTTCTTAGAATTGACGACGTGATCGCAATTGCCAAATCCGCAGGACCGCCGGGAGGAGAAGGCGGCATGCCAGGAATGGGTGGCATGGGCGGTATGGGTGGCATGCCAGGAATGGGTGGCATGGGCGGCATGCCTGGTATGGAAGGCATGGAAGGAATGATGTAATTATACAAATTACAAAATTATATTTCCTCAAACGTTTATTTGCCAACATTCTTTAGAAAAAATCGTTGAGCAATGCGACCAAGGTACTCACCAGCGTCAAGTACGCATATCTGATAGGATTTTTAGCATTACTTTCTGGCATATTTTATCCATTTATTCAAGGTGGTACGCTTGACTATACCGTTCTTGGTGTGACGATATTATTTGTCGGTCTGGCAGGGACAATCCTGGTGTACAAGGCAGCAACCTCCGAGAAGAGGCGCGGAATCTACATCGGAATAGGCTTTGGTCTGATTGCAATATCGCTTACTTACGTTTTGCAGTTTACTGGAAGATCGATATTTTAGACATCAAAGTAAAGATAGAACTCGTGAGGATGCGGTCTGATCGAAATTTCTCGATGATCTTTTCTTTCCAGTTCTATTATTTTGTCAATCACGTCGTTTGCAAATATCGGGTTGAGGAACTTGCGGTCGCTTTCCAACTCATCTAATGCCTCGCCCAGGTTTGCTGGGACTGTCTTTATGCCACGTTTAGCTCGTTCTTCCTTTGACATCTTGTAAATGTCTTCCAGGACTGGGTCGCCCGGCTCTGTCTTTTTCTTTATTCCGTCTAGACCTGCTGATAACACAGCAGAAAATACCAAGTATGGATTTGCTGAAGGATCTGGCGCTCTGTACTCGAATCTTTTAAGATACGCATATTTTTCCCCTGTAAAGTGTTGAGGAACTCTGATTGCGGCAGACCTGTTGCTTGGGCTCCATGCGATGTATACTGGTGCCTCATACCCAGGAACCAGTCTGTGATAGGAATTTGTGGTTGGGTTTGTAATTGCGCATAATGCTCTTGCATGTGATAAAATTCCACCGCAAAAGTATCTGCCCGTCTGGCTTATCTCATCTTTTTCATCCTTGTCGTAAAACACGTTTTTCTTGTTCTTCCATAGGCTGACGTTTGTATGCATTCCAGAACCCGCATCCATGGAAATCGGCTTTGGCATCATTGTTGCAACCTTGCCAAATTTCTGGGCGATGTTTCTGACTGCAAACTTGTATGTCTGCGCACCATCTGCGGCATTAGTCAAATAATCATACTTGATGTCAATCTCACATTGGCCTGCGGTAGCAACCTCGTGGTGATGGTTGTCACACAAAATTCCAAAATACTCGTTCAAAACATCTACACATTCATTTCTAAACGAGGTCAACGTGTCAGAAGGCGTACTAGGATAGTATCCTTCCTGCAGTCCCATTGGGTAACCGGTTCCTTCCTGACTCCATGGTGCTTCTTTTGATTCTATAGAATATGACTGGCCTTTGTATGGGGTCAAGACATCCCAGTGAACCTTGTCAAAAACAAAGAATTCTACCTCTGGACCCCAATAACTAAAATCAAATCCCTGCGTTTTCAGATGCTCTTCTGCCTTTTGCGCGATTCCTCTTGGATCGCGTTCTAGTCTTCCCCTTCCGCGGCCCCAGTGGATGTCACAAAGTAATCTCGCTGTTTTCTTCTCGGTAATCCAAGGGATTATTGCAAACGTGTTAGGATCCGGTTTTAAGACAAGGTCAGAGTCATCAACACTGGTAAATCCGACAATTGAGGATCCGTCCAGTTTTGGAAGCCCGTCCTGCATTTGTTCAGGAGTAAAAGTGTCTGCTGATATCGTGGTGTGGTGGAATCTGCCAAGCAGGCTAGAAAACTGTAAATCGATAAACCTAATGTTTTCATGCTTTATTTTTGCGAAAACCTCGTCAGAAGAATATTTTATCTGCGATGCTTCACCGTGAGTTACTTTATATGGCAATTTACTCTCTTCAATTTTACACGAAGGAATCTACCATTTAAGGATTCAGGTGCGTAATGTCAGAAGCGAAAAAAATAGATGTAAACTCGTTGTATGGTGTTCTACTTAGAGAGGTGGAGAATGATTCGGTACAGGAACTGGATCC
>CAZCWI010000139.1:0-2867 GCA_964502325.1 uncultured Candidatus Nitrosotenuis sp.
AAGCACAGGGGAGCTCAATTTGGGACGAGGATGGGAATAGATACATCGACTTTTGCAACGGTTATGGTGCGTTACTTCTGGGGCATCGAAATAAAGAGGTGATCTCTGCAGTGAAAAAACAGCTAGAAATTGGAACCCTGTATGGCGCACCATCTGCATCTGAAATTGAACTCTCAAAACTAATCATCAAAAATTATCCCTCAATGCAAAAGGTCCGTCTGGTAAACAGCGGCTCTGAGGCAACAATGACTGCAATACGCCTTGCAAGGGGTATGACAAAAAAGAAAAAAATTCTAAAATTTGAAGGATGCTATCATGGTGCTCATGAGTCAATGCTGGTAAAGGCAGGATCAGGCTCTGCGCATAACGGGATTTCCATATCTGATGGAATCCCAGAGGATTTCTCAAAAAACACAATTGTGGTACAGTACAATGACATCGAACAACTAGAATCAGTCATATCAAAAAACAAAGACATTGCAGGAGTGATAGTAGAGCCAGTACTTGCAAACATGGGCCTTGTACTGCCACAAAAAAACTATCTAAAAGAAATGCGAAAAATTACAAAACAGCACAACATACCGCTAATCTTTGATGAGATAGTTACTGGGTTCAGACTGGGAGTCGGCGGAGCGCAGGAATATTTTGGAATCACGCCGGATCTCACAACGCTTGGCAAGGCATTGAGCAACGGATTTGTGATATCTGCCATAGGTGGCAGACGCGACATAATGGATCAGCTTGCACCAAACGGCAAAGTTTACGAGGCAAGCACATTTGCCGGAAATCCTGTGTCTGTTGCAGCTGGAATTGCCTCCATAAAAACAATGAATTCCCTAAAAAGTAAACTCTATCCAAAGCTAGAACAATACTGCAATACATTGACCAGAACAATAAGCGAGCTTGCAGACGACATGAGAATACCTCACCAATTAAATCACATCAGCTCAATGTTTCAGATCTTCTTTACTGATTCACCTGTAATTGACTACAAGACATCCAAAAAATCAGACACTAGGAAATTCCATAAATTTTTCCACCATCTGCTAAAACAAGGCATATTCATTCCGCCGTCCCAGTTTGAGACTGCGTTTTTCTCACATGCTCACACTACTAACGACATTGAAAAAACAATTGACGCTTACAGATCCGCGCTAAAAATGGTGAAACATTGAAAAAATATGTTTTAGGCACCAGAGGAAGCCAGCTGTCGATATCGCAAACAAACTGGGTCATATCGGAGCTTAAAAAAAACAATCCTGTCTGCGATTATGAGATAAAGACAATTCTAACAAAGGGTGACACCGATGCACGACCGTTATTTACCATCGATCAAAAGGGAATCTTTGAAAAAGAAATCGACAAGGCAGTAGCAAATAAAGAAATTGATTTTGCAGTGCACAGTCTAAAGGACGTACCATCCATACTGATGGACAATCTCGTACTAGGATGCGTCCCAAAAAGAGAAGAGGTAAATGACATTTTCATATCCAAAAACAATCACACACTGCAAACAATTCCAGCAAACTCCATAATCGGAACCAGCAGTCTTAGGCGAGCAGTGCAGGTGAAAAGAAAAAGACCTGACCTAGATGTGAGGCCTATTCGAGGAAACGTAGAATCCAGAATAAAAAAAGTGCAGGACGGAAAATTCGACGGCATAGTTTTGGCACAGGCCGGAATAAACCGAATAGGAATTAACGTTAATCACTTCAAGCTATCAACCACTGACTTTCCGCCGTCCCCTGGGCAGGGTGCACTTGGAATCATCTGCAGGGCAGACGATGAGGAAACCCAGTCCATGCTAAAGACAATCGAGGATCCTGATTCCCGAATAGCAGTGGAATCCGAGAGAACCCTCTCGACATTTGTGGAATCAGGATGCAGGTTCCCAGTTGGTGCACATGCGCAAGTCAATGGCTCTGGCATGAGCCTTGTCGTGGTGGCATATTCAATTGACGGAACAAAATCAATCATCGTACAACAGCACGGCTCAAGGGCTGATCCTCATGCTCTTGGCAAGTCCGTTGCAGAGGAGCTGATACAAAAAGGTGTAAATGAGCTTGCCGTAGACTGGAGAGAAAAGCTGGAGGAGTGGAACAAATGACAGGAATAGTATATCTAGTTGGGGCAGGACCCGGGGATCCAAAGCTAATCACATTACGTGCAGTGGAACTGATCAAAACAGCAGATGTGGTGCTCTATGATAGGCTGGTGAGCAAGAAAATCATCGCAATGATTCCAAAAAAAGCAGAAAAAATCTACGTTGGAAGAGATGTTGGAGACGATTACAAGCACCAGGACAGCACCAATGACATGATGGTAAAATATGCCAGGTCAAACAAAAACGTAGTCAGGCTAAAGGGAGGAGACCCATTCATCTTTGGGAGAGGTGGAGAGGAAGCAGAGTACCTAAGAAAATACAAAGTAAAGTTCGAAATCATTCCGGGCATAACGTCTGGGATCGGCTCTGCAGTTTATTCCGGAATTCCACTGACTCATAGAAAATATTCCTCATCTGTAGTGTTTGTTACAGGACATGAGGATCCAGAGAAAACTAAAGATGCGGTAAAGTGGAAGCAGCTTGCAAAATCCGTTGAAACAATAGTGATAATGATGGGCCTATCCAGAATAGGAACAATATCAAAATCGCTAATTGCGGGAGGATTATCAAAGAGCACACCAGTCGCAGTAATCCAAAATGGCACTACTGAAAATCACAGGTTAGTGGTTGGTACCCTATCAAACATTGAACAAAAGATAAAGCAAAACAAGATAACGCCGCCCTCAATAAATATAATAGGAAACGTAGTAAAATTACACAAAACAAAAAAAAAAAAAAATTGATTTCAGGAAAGACAATAGCA
>CAZCWI010000140.1:0-402 GCA_964502325.1 uncultured Candidatus Nitrosotenuis sp.
ATAGTCATCTTTGAGCGTATTTGCGACCTTTTCAAACACAGGTTTTCCCATGTTTGTGAGGGCTTTGTCGATCGCAAAAGCAACTAGGGCCTTTCTAATTTGCGCATCTGTTGCATCCATGTTATCCTAATAGCATTATTGAATATATTAGATTGGGTTATGCACCAGCAGGACAACCACATGATTTGGTCGTACGCATACTGTTTGCAGAAAACAAACTAACCCAGATATCATATGAACATCATACGGATTATGTACATGTATGCTAGATTAAGATCAAGGTTTGGAAAATGAACACATCAGATGATGTAAGCAGGATGCTAAAGAATGCGCAGGAGGATGCAGCTAGGATGCTAAAGAATGCGCAGGAGGATGCAGCTAGGATGCTAAAGAATGCGCAGG
>CAZCWI010000140.1:502-2814 GCA_964502325.1 uncultured Candidatus Nitrosotenuis sp.
AGGATGCAGCTAGGATGCTAAAGAATGCAGAATACAACCTTAGCAATTTACCTAAAGTAGAAAAACGATCTTTTGATAACGGAGGATCTGCAGCACGTACAAACAAATTGTATGCGATTGGTGAGCTATCATCAAGATTAACACACGATCTGCAAAATCCCCTAGCTGTAATAAAAAACACTTTGGAAATTATAAGATTAAAAGATTCCAAGATGGATGAAACTACAAGAGAAAATTACGATCGAATGGAAAGAGCAATCACCAGAATGTCACAGCAGATCAGGGAGGTTCTGGACTTTGTCAGAACTGGCGGACTAATGCAAGAAGATGCATCAGTAGTCAAATTGCTAAAGACAGTTATTGATGACATGGGCGTGCCAAAAAGAATTCAGATCATCATGCCACCTCAAGATGCCATAATACATGTAGATGTTAAACAGATGCAGACGGTTTTTTCAAATTTGATATTAAATGCAATTCAAGCAATTGATGGAGAGGGGAAGATAATGATCCAGATTCTTGATTCAAACGACGATACGATAATTGAGGTCATCGATAATGGGCAGGGCATAGAAAAGGAAAATTTAGAGCACATTTTTGAGCCCTTGTTCACCACAAAACAGAGTGGAACTGGGCTTGGGCTTGCAAGCTGCAGGGCAGTGATAGAGAACCATGGCGGCACGATAGACTGCTCTAGCATTGTGAATAAGGGAACTTCGTTTACCATAAGACTGCCAAAAACATAGGCAGACATAAAACAGTAATATTCTTTGTCAGTTGAGAAAATCCAGATTTGCTTAATTTAGGAATACTCATTTCCGGTCGTGGAAGCAATATGGAGTCAATACTCAAGGCAATCAAAAAACAAAAGATCCCAATAAATCCGGCAGTCGTAATATCAAACAATCCAGGCGCCGTTGGGCTCAAGGTAGCACAGAGGATGGGGATTAAAACCGAAGTTATCGAGAGTAAAGGATTCACAGGCAGCAGATGGGATTATGATAAAAAAATAGTACAAGCCCTTTCAAGACACGGCGTTACAGAAAAAAACGGCCTTGTTTGCCTTGCAGGATTCATGAGAATCATCAGCCCAGAGTTCATACGAAAATACAAGAACCGCATGCTCAACATACATCCTGCAATACTGCCTTCATTTCCAGGACTGCATGCGCAAAGACAGGCAGTTGAATACGGTGCAAAGTATTCAGGGTGCACGGTCCATTTCGTGGATGAGGGAGTCGACACAGGACCAATAATCTTGCAGGCAATAGTCGAAGTAAAAGACAGTGATACCGAAGAAACCCTTACAAAAAAAATTCTTGCAAAAGAGCACAAAATTTACCCACAGGCAGTCAAGTTATTTGCAGAGGGCAGGATCAAAATATCCGGAAGACGCACGTCAAGAATCAGGGCCGCTAAAAAAATACAGAACGACTAGCTCTTTTTTGTTGCCAAAAAACTTGTGAGGCATATTCTTTTGAACGTAGTAAGACTTTCCTTCCGATACCTCATAGTCTTTGTTGTTTATTTTCAAGAATCCATCGCCATAAATCACATAATACAGCTCATCTGAATCATGCGGTTCTTGGGTATCTTCCTCGTGCGGCTCCAGCACCAACACCCCGGCTGCCAGGTTTTCTTTATTGATAAATGTGTGAAAGTACCCGTCAGACTTTCTTATCTCGTCAATGTATTTTTTTATGTCAAACTCAATCTTCATGTAAAATCACTTTTTTCGTTTCTTGCTTTTTTTCTTTTGCAGTCGATGTATTAAAAGTGAGAACAGTGCGCCTCCAGGAATGCCAACTAATGTCCCTATGCTTACATATGGCGCCAAAAAAAATCCCCCAATCCACAGCCCCCCATCAGTAGTAAATTCCATAAACGTGCGCGGCCTTAGCAATAACGACACAGTCTTTGATGTAGTCCTTTCAGTTCCGGCGTCATCAGTGTATTTGACGGTGACTTCAAACGGCAGCTTGTGCTCCAAGGTAACCTCAGATTCAGGGGTCACTATTTGTGAATGGACCGTGAGCGGGACATTTTTTGTAATTGTTGAAAACGTGTGAGAGGTCTGGCCCCTAAAGGAAACATCACTTGGAGATTTTATCTCAACTAGCACGTTTTGTATGTCAATATCCCTTGAGATTATCTCAATGTCAAACGGAAATTCCGCGTTTGTAAATATCGACTCGGGTACAGAAGTGTTTATCTGCACCTCGGGTAGTTTTTTTATTTCAATTGGTATTGCGATGTTTTTTTGCATGGCAGGCAACGGCGTCTCATTGTGGCTGAGCAAAACTTGCGAGTAT
>CAZCWI010000141.1:0-2770 GCA_964502325.1 uncultured Candidatus Nitrosotenuis sp.
CAGCTTCCCTGTATGTGATTGGAACCATCTGCAGCGATTACTCTGTCGTTCTAGCTACGATGGGAAAAATTATGAGGGATAATGCAAAGGCGCCTGCCCATAACGAAAAGTGCCCAAGTACTAGCACTATTACCAAAAATGCAAATATTCCAAGTACTATGGATGGAAATTCCATAAATACATCGTTGAAAAAGCGAACCGTTCTTCCAAGCCTGTTGTCACCAAATTCCGCAAGAAAAATTCCAGACATCACACCTATTGGCACGCCAATTAGGCTTGACATTCCAATGATGATCAGCGTTCCTTGAATGGCAGGACCAATCCCACCCTCTCCTGAGCCTATAGCTCCGGGCACCTGCGTCAAAAACTCGATTGAAATTGCAGAAATCCCGTTTTTAAAGACCTCAAGTAAAATGCTACCCAGTGGAATGACTGCAGCAACAACGCAGCCAAAGACAACTCCCATCATGATCTTGTCTACTGCCAGTCTGCCGCTAACGTTTTGTTTGAAAAGCAACCTGTATTCTGCACGTTTTTGACTTGACGATACCATCATGCGTTGATCGCCCCCTCTCTTACCTTTAGCATTCTTGAAACAAGCATGTGTGCAACAACATTGATGCAGATTGCAACTAGCAACAAGATGAGGCCAACACCTACAAGTGCTGGGAGGTGCAATGATGCGGGAGATGCCTCGATGAATTCATTTGCAATTATGCTTGACATTGTCTGCCCTGGTTGGAACAACGACTGTGGAAAAGCACTGGGGCCTGTGGCATTTCCAATTAGCATTGTTACTGCCATTGTCTCGCCTACTGCCCTGCCTAGTCCTAAAATTGCAGCTCCAATCAGACCTGTCTTTGCATAGGGAAACACGGCAAGCCTGAACATCTCCCATTTTGTTGCGCCAAGCATGTATGCTGCCTCTTTTTGCTGTTGGGGAACTGCAATCATTATCTCCCTTGACACTGCGGAAACGGTTGGTATGATCATAATTGCAAGTATTACACTTGCACTAAAGATATCCAGTCCAAATGGGGCAGAAGAAAAAACCCAAACATTGTCTCCAAATATCTCATATAGCGGATATTCAACCCAATCAAGCATTACCTGCCTGAAAACAAAAATTCCCCACAGCCCGTATATTATGCTTGGAACAGCTGCAAGTAACTCTATCAAAATGGAAAGAGGACCGCTCAAATATTTTGGCGCCTGGGAGATGAACATGGCAATACCTATGCTCAATGGGACACCAATTGCCATCGCAAGACTTGCCGTAACTAGTGTGCCAAGTATGTACGGGGCTGCACCAAATGACTCCCTTCCTTCAACTGCGTTCCAGTCTGAACCGGTCAAAAATGTCAGTCCCTCGCGCTGCCAAATGGGATATGACTCTGATGATAGCTGGAACACCATTAGCACAATAATTACCAAAACATACGAGCCTGCAACCATGGCGCCAATTTTGAATATTTTGTCAGTGGGTAGCCTACGCTTGCTGAAGGGAATCTGTTTTGACATGTAGTGACTGACTTGTTTTAGCTTATCTAAGATCTGTACATATTCTACCGAGTTAACATAGTTCTATATGCCTCAATATAGTTTACAGGCAAAACCAGTATTAGCTGTTAGATCTTCAGAATATCGTTGCAATCATTACAGGACACAAAACAAACTAGGCGCATACAGATAAGCGGCGGTTCTACATACACGATTTCTCTGCCAAAAAAATGGATTGACGAGCTTAAAATTAAAAATGGAGACAACATGACAATAGTAAAGAACGCAAACAGATCCATGACACTTTATCCTGGAAATAGCACTGAAACACCAGCAAAAAAAGCAATCATCACAATCAGCCAGAAGGACTCTGAAGAATCCATACGAAGAAAAATTATTGCACTATATCTGAATGGCTACAAGACAATCCAAATAACCACCAAGGGAATGAAAATACTTTCAGAACACTCTCGTTTGATCAAGGATCTGGTCCGCCGCTCGATGATAGGAACAGAAATAGTAGAATCTGATTCAGAATCAATCACGATACAGATTCTGACCCGACTTCCAGAACTTACATTTGATGTGGCGCTAAAAAGAATGTACCTTATGACGTCAAACATGCATCGCGAGGCAATCGAGGCCCTGAAAAAACACGATGTCGAGTATGGGGAGGAGGTTGCGCGGATGGATGACGAAGTCGACAGGTTCAGTCTGTATATAATGAGAACTCTGATGATGGCAATACAAAATGCCAGCATGCTGTATGATGTGGGGTTGGCGCAGCCGTCTGACTGTCTTAACTTTAGGACGGTAATATCTCGCATAGAAAGAATCGCTGATCATGCCGCACTCATGGCAAAGCGGACAAGATTTCTAAAGGAGCCCCTAGAGCCAAAAATGCTCAAGGAATTAGAAAAACTGAGCAATGATGTGATTGGCTGTTTTGAGAGCTCTATTTCCGCACTAGTCAACAAGGATCACATTTTGGCCGAAAAAGTAGCCTCAAACATAGCCAAAGTGGTAGAGGATGAAAAAGAACTCATGTATGGAATGAGAGAGTCAAAAAACTCTACTGCTATCAAGTTTATTCTAGAAGACATCCGAAGAACAGCGGAATACTCTAGCGATATAATTGAAGTCGTAATCAATGAAACCGTTCAGAACATTATAACCGAAAAATAGATTTGTATAATTAAAAATAAAAAGAAAAAAAATTATTTGTTTTATTGCAGTTTCAGATCTAGTGAAGATTTGGTTTTGTATTCAG
>CAZCWI010000142.1:0-2624 GCA_964502325.1 uncultured Candidatus Nitrosotenuis sp.
GGTAAATTCTATGCTATCGCAGTGTAATTGTAATATGCGCACAAATTCAGACAAACGGTGTTATTGAATTAAATGTTTTGAGCCAGCACGTGACATGGAAATGCTTGACTTGTATACGATCTTTAAACAAATTTAGTGTTGTCTAAAAACAACGAGTGACGAAAAAACGGCAAATAATTCCAGATGTGATTTATGCGTAAAATTCAAGTATTTTAAACGAGAACTAACGGTGCAGAATCCGAGATCTTCCAAGACTTCGCTACCCGTTCTGCTCAAAGGCTTGGGACGACCCATTCCTCAAGCTTTTGATGGCATCAAAACATTATGTTTCAGCAGGCGTTTTGCGTAACTAGACTTTCCATGGTTTTTTCTTGGTCGTCGACACATAGATTATCGAGCTCGGATTCTTTTGGAAGCCTGAGTTTGATAGTGGTTCCCTTACCGCAAGTACTTGTTATGTCTATGTGGCCGCCGTGCTCCTCAACTATGCTCTTGCAGCTGACCAAGCCCAGTCCGGTTCCAGTTTGTTTTGTTGTAAAAAAGGGCTCAAATAATTTGCCTGTTAGCTCTGGTGGGACTCCACATCCTGAGTCTCTGACCACGATTTGAACATATTTTGGATCAGAGTCGTCAGATATCAGAATGTCCACCGAGCCGTCATCGCTTCCAATTGCCTGTATGGCATTGGTTAACAAATTTACAAAGACTATCTCGATTTTTTCATAATCACAATAAATTGTAGAGCCCACAAGTGGTGGATGAATCGTAACATTGTTTGGAATTTCCATTCTTTCCAGTACATCGGACAGGATATTTGCAACTATGTGTTTTTTTCTCTCCAGTTTAGGCGGTTTTACAAAACCCAGTACGTCGTCAATTTGATGCGACATTCTTGCAACCGCACGATCTAACCTGGACCATTGCCCGCTGGATTTTTCGTCAAGATGTTTGTCTAGATTTATGCGTAAGATTTGCGATGAATTCTTGATAACCGATAAGGGATTTTTTAGATCATGCGCTGCTCTAGCTGTGAAATTTCCCAACAAAGATACACGTTCAAGTTTGAGTAAATCGTTAGTTTTTTGTTTAACTTCTTCTTTTAGTATTTCTCTATTTCGAAGTAACCTGTCTTGCGTTGCTTTTAGCTCTTTTACGGTATTTTGTAGTTGCAAGTTTAGATTTGCAGTTGTGTCTTTTTCAGATTTTAATTCTTTTATTTTTTGCGCTAAGAGTTTTACGAGTTCTTCAGTTGGAACTTCCTTTATGAAAAAATATGGATTAATTCCCGACATTTACAAAACTTTCAATTATTGTCACTATGAACATTTGTCTGTTTTTTACAAACGAATGATTTTTTGCTTTTCACGCATCAGGCAAGCGCGTTTTGACTATTTTTCTAGTTCTTGATTTAGGTAAACAATAGAACGTAAAATTATTCCCGATAATCCCAGGTTGTTCATGACAAAGGTTGCTGCTCTCTCTAACGCGTTCTCCCCCCTGAAACCCTCATCGTATATCATTTCGACTTGGCCCTTGTCTGTATCAACAAGTGATGTGATAAGAGAATATGGCCCTAGTTTGTCATCTGTTTTTTCTACAAACTGGCGCAACTCGATTAGGTTTATAGTATATCCTTGTTCGACAAATCCGCCAGAAAGAAGATGAACTGTTTTATCCGGTTGACGATTAATCCTGTTGGGGTTTACATTGTCAGTTATTTTCAAGCCTGTAAAATTAAGATCGTCTATTTTTAAGAGTCTATTGTTGTTAGTCTAAACAGCGTGAACATTAACGTCTGTTTTTAGGTCCTCATTGCCAAGGGATTTTTGTTTTATTAGAGCATCCAAATAGCCAGAATCCAAGTTTATGGTCTTGAATATTTTGACAGTATACTCTCCCTCAAAGATGTTTGTTATCTTGCTGTCTGTTACATCACGTACTCGAAACTGATATTGGTATGTTCCATCATCTCTTACGTTCACTTGCGCAAAGTGTACAGGCTTTTCATCTTGATATATCTGAATTATGACTGGATTTCCATCAACTACATTGTGCGCCGCGCCTTCAACAAATGCCCATGGGAGGGTATTGTCTGACGGTATTGTCATTTTGATTTGCTTTTCTTCAATTGCAGTAAAGTAAGAATCTGAAAATGCAATCTGCGGAATTACCGATAACAGGGCAAGGGAAAAGATTGCACTCAGTACGTACTTCATTGAGCTTTGCGCCGAATCATACTATATTAGATTGTCGAATGAATTATTCGAAGTAAAATGCCCAGTCACGAGCAATGAGCAAGTCTGCAGTTTTTTGTGTTACGCAAATTGCAGCATTGGTGGATTTTTTACCCAGCAATACCAATTCTTCAGAGCAGACAACATTTCTCGGTTCAACTCCGTCATTTTGTTGCTGTATTGGAGTTACATGTGCATTTTCCACTGCTTCTGGATGAAAAGTTACTTCGATAGTATCTTCATTAATCGTTCCAAATACATGAACCATCGGATGTCCGACTTTGGTTGGCGTGTACATGCCAACGTACAATCCCGGCATGTCTTCATCTTCAACCAAATCTAGAACTGTTTTTTCGTCATCAAGTGTAACAGATACTTCGAGAACTGAAG
>CAZCWI010000143.1:0-2571 GCA_964502325.1 uncultured Candidatus Nitrosotenuis sp.
ATTGATATAATTAATGAAAATGTCTCATGGTTGACTTGAACATGAAAGTCTTTGAAAATTTCACCTTTAAAGAAATAATTGGTGAGGTGCCTCCCCTGAGTCCTGAAATAATAGCAAAGCTAGAAAATGAGTTTTCAACTTTGATGAAAAGTCTTGATAACAAAAATCAAGCAGAGCTGCAAGAAACACTACACGATCAGATCAAAATAAAATTAGAGTTGGACAGGCTTTCAGGTGCCATGGCTCTGTCGCAACCGAAAATGCAAATGTTTACTGAATTTCTAACAAAATACATCGATGCAATAAAATCAAGACTAAAACAAATCTGATTCTCGGTTCCTATGACAATGCAACTCTAGCCATATCTATGTCACAATCATGGTACATTGGCAAGGTCTTTTTTCCACAACCAAAGCAAATGTATTGCATTGTGGTTCTGCATTCCATGCATTTTAAATAAAAATACAACGGTTTTCCGCAATTTCTGCAAGATTCGTCTGGCATGATACTCTTGAAATAAAAATAAATGAAAAGATATTCTCAATAGTTTCTGTACAAACCAAGTGACAATGTAGATTCAGTATTCTATATTCAGATGATGTTTTGCTTTGGGATCTTGTGCTTACCTGTAACGATATAGTTAATTGCATCGCTCATAAACATGGCATGATCCGCAATTCTCTCAAGATATCTTAACACCAGCGCTTCTGCCAAAGCGCATTTTGTATTTTTTGAATTGATTAGCATGGGCAGACGTTCTTTATACAGCATATCTACAAAGTTTTCATTCTCCTGCATCGTGACTGCCTTTCTGATGTCTAGTTCTGCAAAATACATTACTGCGTCTTTGATCATCATTTTTACTTTTTCTGAAGCCTCGATTAGCCATTTTTTGTCACATTCTGATATGTCCCCAAATACCTCTCTTACGAGAGTTATGTCGTATGCGTATCTTCCAAACCTTGAAAATCCGTAAGAGATCTCAATTGCGGATCGTATCAGACGAAAGTCATCGGCCACTGGTTGATATTTTAACAAAATCTCAAACGTCAAGTCAGCTACGCGGTAGTACTTTTTCGTAATCTCGTCTGATATGTCATGAACCTGTTTTACACTGCTATTTCCGTAAATGTACGAGTCTATCGCAAGCATTATTCCTTGAATTGAGAGCTCGCCCATCTCAGACATGATTAAAGAAAGTTCCTTAAGGGACGGATCAATTAGGCGCGTCATCTATCCAAATTGCCCCTTTACGTATTTTGCAGTTAGCTCATTTTTTGGCTGAGTGAAAATCTTTTTTGTCTCGTCAAACTCTATCAAATCTCCAAGGTACATAAACGCCGTATAATCTGAGACTCGAACAGCCTGCTGCATGTTGTGTGTTACGATAATTATTGTGAATTCTTTTGCAAGCTCAGTTATTGTCTCCTCAATTTTTTGCGTGGCTATTGGATCTAGTGCTGATGCCGGCTCGTCCATTAGCAACACTTCTGGCTGAATCGCAAGTGCTCGAGCAATGCAGAGACGTTGCTGTTGTCCGCCTGACAGTTCAATTGCGGGT
Source organism: uncultured Candidatus Nitrosotenuis sp. (assembly GCA_964502325.1). Taxonomy (GTDB): domain Archaea; phylum Thermoproteota; class Nitrososphaeria; order Nitrososphaerales; family Nitrosopumilaceae; genus Nitrosotenuis. The sequence continues at coordinate 1,562 of CAZCWI010000143.1, forward strand.
TTTTTGAGATTGTCCTTTACCTCATCCCATACATATGCCATCTTTAGCGAGTCTTCAACTATCTCATCTAGGATTTTTCTGTCCTTTACTCCGTTTAGGCGTAGCCCAGCTGCAACGTTATCGTAAATTGACATTGTCGGGAACGGGTTTGGCTTTTGAAACACCATGCCAACTTTGCGCCTGTGGTATATCGGATCCCTGTCCTTTGCATATAGATCCTCCCCATCAAGCAAAATTTTCCCCCGCACTCTGGCATTCTTTGTCATGTCGTGCATTCTGTTTAGGCAGCGCAAAAATGTGGTCTTGCCGCATCCAGAGGGACCGATTAGAGCTGTTACCGATCTCTCCTTGAACTTCATTGTGACATTTTTGACAGCCTCCACATCATCATAAAACACAGAGACGTTTTCTGCTATCATCTTGTATTTTTTCTCAGGAGCAGAACCGGCATGTGCAATTTCAACGCTGTCTTGTTTACTGTCCATGATTGCGGTCACTTTTTACTCATGCTCCTTAACCTTCCCAAGATTCCGTATTTCCTACTCTTTTTCGAAAAATAATATCTGACCGTGATGTTGATTGCAAGAATTATCATTATCAGGACAAGTGCAGCCCCCCACCCCTGCATCTGGGCGCTGTCGTATGGCAAAAGTGACATGCGCCATATCCTAAGTGGCAGTGCGTCCATCGGGGAGTCGACTCCTGAAAAGAATTGACTGCTTCCTAGAACAGTCATGATTAACGGTGCAGTTTCACCGCCGATTCTCCCAACAGATAACAAAATGCCTGTTATCATGCCGCTTTTTGCTGCAGAAAGCACAATTCTAAAAGTAATCACCCATTTTTTTAGTCCAAGTGCGATGCCAGCTTCCCTGTATGTCATTGGAACCATCTTCAGCGATTCCTCTGTCGTTCTAGCTACGATTGGAAACATTATGAGGGATAATGCAAAGGCTCCTGCCCATAACGAAAAGTGCCCAAGTACTAGCACTATTACCAAAAATGCAAAT
>CAZCWI010000144.1:0-2560 GCA_964502325.1 uncultured Candidatus Nitrosotenuis sp.
TGCCTGTAGAGTTTACCAAAAGATAAGAGTCAAAGAATATTGTTTGGCTTGATGTGTTGTTTACTCCGATATTGTATGTTGTGACCTCAGGCGTTATTGTAAAATTTAATCTCTGATTGTTTTTATCCAAAATCACCTTGTTTATGTTAATTGATGACGTGACAAAACTTTGCTGGGTGGCGTTTATCTGAAGAAATGCCGCAGATGCAATTCCAAACACTATGACTAGTCCGACCATTGAAATTAATCCGCCTACTCCTCGATGTTTCATACCTCATTTCTCCATTTTTTATTTAAAAGACAAATTTCCAAGGAAAGAGTCAAAGTTGATACTGGCGACGCCGTCAAGATACAATATTGACACTAGCGTTATGATTCCAATTGCGACAATGCGCCATGTGTTGTAAAATGTAAAGTCAATTGCTTTTGTGATCACAAATGCGCCAAGAACGCTACTAGTTACAATCAGTGTCTTTATCATGGATATGAATTCAGGGGTGATCGTTACAAGATTGATAAAGTTGGAATTTGGGCCAAGTGCGTCCGTTGTCGCCTCTTTGATTGTGGAGCCTATGCCAGAGTCTATGGAGCCTGTGATGTTTTGAATCATGCTTGCGGTAAATACCATGATTACGGGTGCAGCGAACACTATGATTGCAAGTGCAGATATGGCAGACGTTCCCTCTTTTACGGTGTTTTTTGCATTTGTTATGAACGAGTTCACGGTTTCAAGGTTCTTTGGGTTTCCGCCGCCAAATTCTGCAATATATGCAAGCAAGTAAAATGACATTTTTGTAAAGTGAGACCTAAAGTCTGTTGCCTTTACGCTTTCGGTGGGCGAAATTCCGTTATCCAAAAGCAAACCCACCTCGCTTAGTTTTTTTGCAAATATTGAATTGTATGTGTTGTCTTTTGAGAGGTTGATGATTGCAAGCAGTACGTCATAGCCGATTTTCTTGTATTCTGTTATGTCGCGAAGAAAATTTGGAAGATCACGTTCCAGTTTTACTATCTCATTTATGTGGCGGCCTGTCAGTACTGCGCTAATTGAACTGGGAATTAGAAAACCTACCAGTATTGACAACCAAACCTCATGATAAATCCAATATGTCCCAAGACCTGAAACCATCCCGACTCCAAATAAAATGGATAATACTTTCTGGCTCAGTCCTACCGAGTTGAAGCTGGTAGGCTGAATTGATGCTATGATTACTCCCATTATTATTGCAAATAACGGCAAGCCTACGCTTGCCAGCAGCCCTACTTGTTCAATTGAACCGCCTGGCAACACAAATGATACTACCATTATGAGTATTGGCAGAATTATCAGCAGTGTCACAAGTGCTTCAATTACCGTGGATACGTTATTGGTGTAAACTTGGTATCTTTGTTTTAACTGTGTAAAGAATTCTTCAGCTCGCGTCTCTAGATAAAGGGAGAGGTCTCCTCCGCTTCTCCAGATGCTGGTGTATCCCAAGATGAGGTTTTTCAGAAGGCTGCTTTTGTGAGTCCTTCCTAGTTCCTCTAATGCCTCCATTTGTGAGAGGCCAAAATATTCTACGTTTCTTTTCAGCAGCTGCGCCTCGTTTTTCACTGCAGTGAAGATCATGGTCTCCTTGAATAGCTGAAAGCTGTCATACAGGCTGACGCCTACACTTTGCATGACTGATGCAAATATGACAAAATATGGTAACTCTTCCTCGACTTTCTTTTTCCGTGTCTGGCTTAGCTGCGATTGCTGCATCTTTGGATATGCGATTATGAAAATCCAAATGAGATTAGTTACAATGAAAATTGGAGACAAGTATACAAACATGAAAATGCTAAGTGGGAAGATAACAATCGCTGCAATGATCATGTATTTGCGAATCTGATTCAGGAGTTTTATCGTGTCAAGCGGCTTTCCTGAGAAGAGCACATCACTATTGATGTCTTCTATTATGGTATTCCACGTGCTGCGGAATGTAATCTGTGAAACAATCTTTTGTAGAGTGTTTTTGGAATTTCTTTTCATTCAATATGTAGAGTCTTAAATTGCGTTATAAGCCAAAATTCGGAATTAACATGCAAGGACAAAAAATGACTCCACAAAACAAAAAAATGTTTGGAAATCGACGAGCAGTCAGTCCAATTCTTGCAACTGTACTCCTATTGGGAATCACAGTGGTAGGTGGCGGATTGGCATACTCGCTTATGGCACAGGGTTCTAACGCAGCAAGCTCACAGACAATCATCACACTGGAAAACGCACAGGCAATCAAGGGAACGGCCCATTCTGATTTGACTGCCACTATCAAAAATGGTGGAAGCGTACCGTGGAAGACTGTTGAAATGACTGTTGCAAAAAGTGACCTTAGTGAACCATTACTCTATGAAGCACTGCACGAAAATGTGGCAGGATGTAGTGTAGATGTAGGTAATGATGGTACTTGTTCTGGGGTATCTGCCAAATCTGGAAGCCTAGACAATCCGCTTAGAGCACAATGGATTGCTAGCCTCAATAAAGGAGCTTCCACCACATCCACTTCAGCAACAGTGGATAATGGCGAAGGAATCTCAG
>CAZCWI010000145.1:0-2549 GCA_964502325.1 uncultured Candidatus Nitrosotenuis sp.
TGAAAATAGGACTTCCGCCGTCAGACAGGAAAAAATTGGTTACAACGGGAATCGGTACATACGTGTTTGTTTATCTCTTCATGTGGATTCTCTCATACACGCTAATCCATCATCCAAGCGTAGATCTAACGGCGATAAAGCTCTAGTAACACTTGGGCATGTGGAAATTTAAAACTCCTGGAATACCAGACGAATTTTTTGAAAGAACCGAAGATGTGCCAATCACAAAAGAAGAAGTAAGAACAATTCAAATAAGCAAGGCACGACTATGTCCAGGGAACATAGACTATGATATAGGGTGCGGGAGTGGCTCCATAACCGTCGAGGCAGCCCTGCAAGTAGAGTCAGGTGGAAAAATTTACGCAGTTGACATTGATCCAAAGGCAGTAGAACTGACAAGAAAAAACCTTGACAAGTTTGGCATATCAAATGTGGAGATGATTCTTGCTGATGCAAAGCAAAAGATTCCGAGTCTTCCCATAGCTGATGCGATTTTTATTGGTGGTACCGGCGGTGACACAAAAGACATTGTGAATCTTTGCTATGACAAGCTAAAGCCAGGTGCAAGGATTGTAGTTGGAGCGATTCTCATTGAGACGCTTTATTCTGTTATGGAAGCGATGAATAAATTGAATTTTGGTTCTGTTGATATAACGCAAATCACCATATCAAAAAGCAAAAAGACATCTACTGGAACAATGATGCTTGCAAGAAATCCAGTCACGGTAATATCTGCGACAAAAAACTAGCTCAATCAAGCTTTTAACTGGGAAAATTTTGATTCAAAACATGCATGATTTGATTTGCGTAGGATGCGGTCCTGGCGATCCTGAGTTGTTGACAGTAAAGGCAGTCAAGGCAATAAAAGAGGCCGAAGTAATAGCGTGCCCGACAGCAAAGGAAGGAAAGCCAAGCATTGCGTTATCCGTAGTGGAATCAATCATAGAAAAATCAAAAAACCCCGAAATAGTGAATCTCGTCTTTCCAATGGTTAAGGACAAGGAGACGCTAGAAACCACGTGGGAGAATAATACCAAAATTTTAGCTCAAAAGGTACTTGAGGGAAAAAAGGTTGTCTATCTTACGGTTGGCGACCCGTATCTTTACAGTACATGGATATACCTAAACAGAGAACTGCAAACCAAATTTCCGCAAATAAAAATCTCTGTAATACCTGGAATCGTCTCAATGTTTACATTTGCATCAAAGGTCGGAATTAGTCTTGCAGAGGGGGCTGAGACCATGGCAGTCATCCCGTCCTGCTATGATCTGTCAAGAGTAAAGGAGACCGCAAGAAACTGTGACACTATGATATTTCTCAAAGATGGAAGATACTTTGATCAGGTCATCAACCTGCTTAAGGAAGCCGGGTTTTCCGATGATTCAATTTTTGCAATTGGCCAAGACCTTGGCACCCCAAATGAAATTGTAAGAAAAATGAAACTAGGCGAAGTAAGCGAATCAACAATGACTACAAAATATTTTTCCATCATGGTGGTAAAACGTGTCTAAGGTTTACTTTGTCGGCTGCGGCCCTGGAGATCCAGATTTAATCACAGTAAAGGCAAAAAAATTACTGCAAAGGGCAGATGTTGTCGTGTATTCTGGCTCTCTAATTCCAGATCAAATACTCAAAACATGCAAAAAAGCAAAACTGTATGACGCTGCAGGCCTTGTCCGTGAAGAAATCTTTGAAATTTTAAGAAATAATGCCAAAAAAGGCAAGCTGGTCATTAGATTGCACGACGGGGATCCTGCCATATATGGAGCAATTCGGGAGCAAACTGACAACCTGCAAAAGGAGGGAATCGAGTTTGAAATAGTTCCAGGCGTTACGTCTTTTTTGGCGTCCTCTGCTGCCTTGGGACTTCAACTGACCTTGCCTGGAATAACTCAAACAATCATAATAACTAGGGCAGAAAAGCGCACCGCCGTTCCAAAACAGGAACGAATCTCAGAGCTTGCCAAGCACAAATCAACCATGATTTTCTACCTTAGCGTTCATCTATTGCAGGATATTGTGAAACAGGCAATCAAGGGAGGTTATCCAAAATCAACCCCTGCCGCAGTTGTATACAGGGCAAGCTGGCCTGATCAGAAAGTCATCACGGGAACTTTGGAAGACATTGTAAAAAAAGTATGGGCAGAAAAAATCACTCGGACCGCTATAGTAATGATTGGAGATGTGATACAGCCAAAGTCGTATGAATATTCCAAATTATATGACAAGTCATTTAGTCATGGATATAGGAAAGCAAAAAAATCCTAATAAATAATATCATATTTTATAAACAAAAATAAAAAAGAGGTCAGAATTGACTAGTTGAAGGTTGTTGTTCCACCCACATTGATAGTCCATTGGACTGTCAGTGAGTCGCTAGGAGCCATTGTGATTGTTGAGAACACCTGTCTAGCAAACATTGCGTCAGTATTGCCATTTGTACCCATTGTACTGTTGAATAGGCCTGACTCGTTTACAGTTTTGCTACTGGTGCCAGAGTTAGTGAATGTTGCTGCCAATACTACTTTTGCTGCATCCGCTGAAGTAC
>CAZCWI010000146.1:0-2509 GCA_964502325.1 uncultured Candidatus Nitrosotenuis sp.
ACATTGCAGGCTCCACTGCGATGTTTTTGCCATAGTCCAGGCCGGTTTCAAAGTAAGGCAGTTTTGGCACTATCTTGCTTCCAGCATTTATCACGACATTTGAAATGCTTGCTGCCTCCAGTGCCGTTTTTGTAAGCAGTCCAGGTGTTGGCTTGCCGTCAGGGCTCATTGGGATGGCATCTATGCATCGGCAGTACCCAAAGTTGAGAAACTCTGCGTCCGCAGGGGGCGTATACGCCAAGAGATCCGGGTTCTTTCCAGCTATGGTTATCCCCGGAATTGTGCAAGTCTCAGTGTACGATATTACTAGTGAGAACATGAATTGTTTTTTTTCAAGGCCGTCTATGAACTCCCGCCCCAGGGTTTGATTGCCGAAAACTTCTATGTCTTTTGACAACTAGCTGATTCCCATCATTTCCAAAAATTCTTGCTCGGTTCTTGGCTGCATCACAAGGTTTGTCTTTTTTTGCTCGCCAATTGTTGAGGTGGGGGCGGTCCCGTAATTATGGCCAGGGTACATTATCAGGTGATCGTCTAATTTTCTCAATGTGTCAACCAGACTGTGGTATAGCTCACGTGCGTCCCCTCCTGGCAAGTCCACACGGCCACAAGTGCCAACAAACAGCGTGTCGCCTGAAAAGATTTTTCCGTCGCCCACAAGGCACATGCTGTCCTTTGAGTGTCCCGGCGTGTAGATAACTGTCAGCTCAGAGTTTCCAAATTGTATCTTCTCGCCATCTGACACAGAGATGTCATGCTTTAGGGCAGACGATACATACTGGATGATTTTTGCGCCTGTCTCTTTTGCCATGGACTCGTTGCCCAGGGTGTGGTCAAAGTGGTGATGCGTGTTTACAATGTATTTTATTGCAAGATCATTTTGTTCTATGATTCTCTTTACCTCGTCAAGATCCCATGACGGATCAAGTATTATTGCCTGGCTTGTTTCCTCATCTTCTAAGATATAGGTGAAATTCTGCATGTTTCCGACCTGGAGCTGGTGCACTATCATAGTACACCGATTTCCGCTTCTGGCGGAATTCCAATTTTTTCAACAAAGATGGTCCCGCAGATGTCTGCACTTTTGGGCATTCCCCTCTTCATTTTATGAAAGGTCACAGTCATGTCAGCTGTCACATACTTGTCAGAGGTCAGGCCGGTGTCAGGATCTAACCCGGTTGGAACGTCCACCGCTATTTTGAATGCCTTGGTTTTGTTTATCAAATCGATTGCAGACGCCTGCGGCTCCCGTATGATACCGGATATGCCTGTACCTAGGATCCCGTCAACTATGATGTCAGGCTTCATATCATACACGTCATTGAGCGCATGCGTTAGTTTTACTGATTTCATTTTTTGCAAGATTTGCCAGTTTGTTTTGCATTCTATTGTCTTGATGTCATTTGGGTCGCCAAGCAGGACCACGGTCACCTTGCTGTCATGTCCTGCCAGGTGCCTTGCAACAACTAGTGCGTCTCCACCGTTATTTCCAAGTCCTGCAAATATGAGCACCTTTTTTGAAGACAGGTTTCCAAATTTGTTTACAAGTTCTTTTACCATTGACGCGCCAGCATTTTCCATCATCAGTTGACGTGGAAAGCCCATCTGGTGTCCGTTTTCCTCTATCTGGTACATCTGCTTCACAGTAATTTCCATAATGGATTAATTTTGTACAGGTAAAATAAGCTATTTGGAAAACGACTTTATGCCAGAACAGATTTGATTATTCCATGTCACTAAAATATGCAAAAACTTCGCTGTCAAAAATTTCAAAATCCTTGGAAAAGACTCAGGATAGTAGGGAGGATCTCATAAAAAACACTCGCCAGATCATCACGTTGTGCAGCGAATCAATAATTAGCATCCATAGGAACGACATAAAAAACGCCTCTGCAAAAATCCAAAGCGCAAAAAAACTGCTAGAAAAATTCCGAAAAGAAATAGATCAAAGCCTGTATCGATACCTGATACCATCAGAGCAGGAATTTGTGGAAGCATCGTCATTTTTGGCAATCATACAAAACAAACCAGTCCCCACCTTTGAGTCGCTAAAAGTAAAGGAGGAGTCATACGTTTTGGGACTGCTTGACTGCGTGGGGGAATTGAGGAGAAACATCTACGACAGAATCAGAACTGGAAAGCTCGAAGAGGCAAAGAAAACATTTGACTTGATGGAGGATCTCTACTTGCAGCTGTACCCTTTTGCGTCATTTGACAAAGTGGTAAAAGAGGCAAGACGAAAGCTCGACGTAGACAGAATTCTAGTCGAAGAGACAAGAACCGCGCTTACCGAAGAAATAAGGCGGCAAGAGCTAATCGACACGATCAAGAAAATTAAAAAATAATTAAGAGGATGCGGGAAGTGGGATTTGAACCCACGAAATCCTAAGATACTAGCCCCTCAAGCTAGCGCCGTTGGCCGGGCTTGGCAACTCCCGCAGCGAAATACCGTGCAGGGTTTTTATAATCCTTGATTACTTTTTGATTTCGTGTTAATTCCAGTTAGATG
>CAZCWI010000147.1:0-2456 GCA_964502325.1 uncultured Candidatus Nitrosotenuis sp.
CTTGATTGACGATATTATGTCAGTTGGAGCCATCAGTATCATCAGTCTTCCATCCTCTTCCCAAAGCTTGTCAAACTGCTGTTCCGGTATGACGCCAATTTGATCTGGCTGCGGCATATAGTGAATGATTGATTTTTCTTTTTGGTCATAGCCGGAAATGACTGAGGCATGCTGGACTGTGTCATAGAGTCCAGGCAGGATTACAATTGGCGGTATTCCCATGTCTATGACTTTTTTTAGCTCTGAAAGCGAGGAGTGAAGGATAAGACTACCCAGTCCGTGTCGTTCTGCAATTTCTATTCCCTCAATTAGTATGCTTCCGCGCACGTTTGGATATTTTTGTGCAATCTCTTTTGCTTCTGAAAAAGGCAAGCTAACATTCCAATATTTTGAAACCGCACTGACAGCTAGTGGCAAGCATATGTTCTCCTCATCAACAATCGGTAGCAAAAGCTCATGCTCGCTCATATCCTGAGAGGATAGTTTTTGCTATTAAAACCAATCACAGTAAAAGAAAGTTTCCAATTAGACCCAGTCCGTCTTGCGTCATTTCCGGATGAAACTGCGTTCCAAATATTCTGGAGTTTTGATATTGAATTATTTCGTAGTTGCATGACTCAGATTTTGCAATTTGAGTAAATGACTTGCCTAATTGCGAGATCTCAAAACTGTGGCTCTGATACACCTCGATTGTTCCATTGCACAGGGGGTTTTCGCGTACTATCATAACCTTGGAGTTTCCTTTTTGCAGGGTTTCCATTTTTCTGATGGTGCCCCCAACTGTTAGTGCAAGAATTTCTGCGCCATAGCATATTCCCAGTAAGGGCTTGTCATTTGAGACAGCGTGAGTTATTATTTTAGAGTTTATGGCATTCATCTCTTTGTTATTTTTGCGCCTCCCAGACAAAATGAAGGATTGGAATTTGCCCAATTCCTCCAATACTACATCATCATACGACAATATGGTATAAGGAATGTTTTTTGTAGAAAGGAAGTTTGTGATGTTTTTTGTATATATTGATCCGTTGTCTACCAGCAACAGCAACTACTTGCCTACTCCAATTGAGATGTAGTGCAGCTCTGTGACATTGTCAATGGTTATGATTGTTCCAATGTTTAACATATCACCGTCTTCCCACATGAGTATTCTTTTGCTTCTTGGTATGACAAAGTCGTCAACAAACTTTGAAGTAAGTTCGCTTGTTGCGTCAAGATCAGACTGCGTATAGTATGAAATCTCGCCCTCTTTGAATGAAAGCGGAATTTGAATTGACGTTGGTGTCACAATCTGCAAATTCCTTTCCTCGATTAGCGATTTTATTTGCTGAATTCGGGCGTTTTTATCAGGACTGACCACGTCTTTTGACTTTGACGTCGGTACTACTCCTGAGAGCTCGTGAAGATAGGCTTCAAACGCCTCTTCCTGCGTGTTGCCAAGGCCTACATAATACTCTCCGTCAAACGCAGCACCCACAGCGGCAATCGTTCCAAGCTGTGCCACCACGCCTTCTCCAGAACCCGCAGTGTACACTGGAATAAAGTAAACGTCGTGATCCCCTACTCGATATAGAATGTTATCTCCGATACGCGGATTTCTCAAAAGAGTCTTTAGCTGGGAAAAGTCTGTGTCTTTTTCCAACGCTTCCCGTACCGCAGTAGGACCGATTAATTTTGTAGTCGAGTTCGTTGGAACCTGATAGAATTGCATGTTTCCAAGCGTTGGCAGGTCGTTTTCTACTATCATGTACCCAGAGAGATTTCTTCCCTGAGAGACTCTAAGTTCAAGTGACAGCAGTCCTAGGAATTTTGTTTGATCAAATCCTGGCGGCTTTGCCTCTATGTAGTATGCCTCTAGCCTGTCAGGTATCTTGAAGAACTGGTTTGCTTGTATGAATTCCTCTGTGTTAGTAACATGGTAAATGTTATACATTTCTGTCTTCCATGTGAATAATTCCTGTGGATACCTGACTTGCTCAGATAGCCATGGTGGAATCTCGACGAATTTGTCTCCGTATTGGCGCTGTATCATCTTTGCAAAATAATCATTTCCATACTTGAGTAATGTAATGTCTCCATCATAGGTGTCAACTAGCGCAAATCCAACTAAACGCAGGTATGGATTTCCCATTGACCAAGGCACTGAATTTGTGTCAAATCCAATAATGAGTGGAATTAGCCAGTAGGTTTTGTTGCCATCAGTGACTGGATAGAAATCCACGTTTTGGCCAAACATGTTATACAGGAAATATGGATAAAGTGTCTGCATTCTGTCATTAACATCCTTGTAACGCATCACGTGCACAGAGTCTGCTGGGTATGACAGGAGGAAGTTTGGCTCAAATATCCAGCTAAGTGGAGGCGATACGTCGATTCCTCCATTTCCAGAGTATAATGCCCCGTCTAGCTCTGCGCTTGTTTGACGGTTTGTTGGATATGCAGACCATGTTTGGCTAAAG
>CAZCWI010000148.1:0-2451 GCA_964502325.1 uncultured Candidatus Nitrosotenuis sp.
GGATCGGTGTTTGGTTTATAGTTAAAATGTCCTAATATCAAGTTTAGTGACACTTAATTTTAAGTACAACTTGTTTAATGATAATTAACTCATATAATATGAGTTTTTCAGCGTATGCTACGCAAAGTATTTACACATTTTCTGATTACTTAGAAAAAAGTGAACTCAAAATTAATTGCAGGCATAATACTCGGTGTAGTAATCGTAGTGATAATCGGCGCGTCTGTTTTTTCAAGTCCCAAATTGGAAAAAACAGAACCCAAAGATCCTCTTGAAAATTGGAATAGATCAGGTCCCTTTGCAATAAATGCGTTCCAGTACAAATTGGGAGAAAACATTTTTGTCACAGTAAACGGTTTGGCACCAAACGATGTAGGCAAGATAATTTTCGGATTGCCAAATGGAACCACGGTATATTCCACAGTACCATTTGATGGCGCAATAAAATCTGAATTTAACACATACTTTGCACCATCCCTTTCAAAAACAAGGAAAATTTGCAGTACGGAGGATATAGTAGGGAAGTGGTTTGTTGTGTTTAAAGATACAAAGTACAAGCCGATAACTTTTAGAATCATAAATGAAACCATAGATGGCTCTGCATCTAGTTTTGAGAGAGTTTGCTAATCTAAATTATTGTGGAAGCAGACACGCTCGCCTGTGTGACACGCAGGTCCTGCAGGCTCTACCAGATAAACCACAGCGTCTGAATCGCAGTCAACTAGGATTTCTTTTACCTTTTGTGTATTGCCTGATTCCTCTCCTTTCATCCATAGTTTGTTTCTTGACCTGCTCCAGAACCAAGAGTTTCTGGTTTTTTGTGTCAGTTCAAGTGATTCTTTGTTGGAATAAGCAAGTGTCAAGACTTCTTTTGTATTGGAATCCTGAACTATAACTGGAACAAGTCCATCCCCTTTTGAAAAATCCAAATCGGCGATAGTTTTTTTCATTAGTATGATTTCTGGTTTTTTACTTAATAATCTTACGTCCACACTGTTTTCCTTAAGATACTCTTTCACCCTATCTACGGAATGAGTCTCATAGTGAAATATTGATGCTGCAAGTGCAGCATCAACATCGGTTTTTTTGAATACATCAAGCATGTGGAAAGGCTCCCCGCATCCGCCAGAGGCAATTACGGGAGTAGATACTGTTTCGACTATTGCCTTTGTCAGAATTATATCATAGCCGTCCTTTGTTCCGTCTTTGTCTATACTCGTAAGCAAAATCTCGCCTGCGCCTAACTGCTGCACTTTTTTTACCCATTCTATTGCATCCATTCCGGTTTCTTTTTTCCCTCCATAGATGAATACTTCAAACCAGAATTTCTTGGAATCCTCTGAAAAGATGTTTTTTCCTTTTGTATAATCATAGTTGCGTTTTGCGTCTATTGCTACCACAACACATTGCTTTCCAAAAAGATTCATCAGTTCAGTTATGATTTGGGGATTCTTTACCGCCCCAGTGTTGATTGCAACCTTGTCCGCGCCGCAAAGCAAGATGTCGCGTGCATGTTGTAGCGTTTTCACCCCTCCCCCAACTGTAAACGGAATGTCAATTACCTGGGCAACCTTTGAGACAAGCGAACGGATTGTTTCTCTTTGTTCCTGCGATGCCGTAATATCAAGAAAGACAAGCTCGTCTGCCCCTTCTTTGCTGTACTTTTCAGCAAGCAGTACAGGATCGCCGGCATCTTTGATGGATTCAAAATGCAGTCCCTTGACTACTCTACCGTTTGCCACATCGAGGCACGGTATGATTCGTTTGGTTAGAGTCATGCTAGCTTTTTTGCCTCCTCTATGGATACTCTGCCCTCATAAAGCGCCTTTCCAAGAATAACACCATACGCATTGCACTGTTTTACTGCCGTAATGTCATCAAGATTTGATATCCCTCCACTTGCAATTACTCGTGTATTTGGAAATGCGCATGCCTTTTTCAGATAGTCAAGATCAGGTCCTTTCATGGTACCGTCTCGAGACACGTTTGTTATAAGAAATTCTGAAAAATTTTTTCCGGTAAAATCCCGCATTGCGTCAATCAGATTCACGCTAGTTGATTGTTGCCACCCGTTTACCACGATTATGCCGTCATAGTGATCTGCAGATATTACTATTCTATTTGTGCCGAATTTTCTTGCCAGATTTGAGACAAGATCCATGTCTCTAAACGCAATTGTTCCTAGGACAACCCTTTGCGCAAAGCGCAAGGATTCTGAAATTATTGATTCTTCTCTAAGGCCGCCTGCCACTTGTACTGGAATTGATACCTCTTTTGCGATTTTTTCAATTAATTTAAGATTGGAGCCTCTTTGTAGTGTTGCATCAAGGTCAACCAAGTGTAGCATGTCGGCACCCGCTTTTTCCCATTTTTTTGCCACATAATTAGGATCATTGCTGTATACGGTCTTGTTTTCCGGTTTTCCTTGGTACAGTCTGACTACCTGACCTT
>CAZCWI010000149.1:0-2419 GCA_964502325.1 uncultured Candidatus Nitrosotenuis sp.
GTCATCAACCATTGGGAGTAGTGCCGACCAGAACAATCCCCGTGTGATCCAAGCAGCGACAGTTACTGCAAAAACTGCAAGCACTATTTTTTCTTCTGGAGTAATTTTGCCCAGTTCCTCTAGTTTCTTTGAGATGAAATCATTTTCTTCAAACAAAGGCTCTTTGCCAACCCTTACGGCAGAGACAAGATACCACCATAAAATAAAAAGCGATATTATGCTAACTGGAAGACCCACCAGCATCCATTGAGCAAAGCTTACGTCTACACCAGCTAATGATTTTGCTAAAGATACAAAAATCACGTTTGGAGTAGTTCCAATTAAGGTGGCAACGCCTCCAATACTTGCAGCGTAAGCAATTCCAAGAATCAGACAGACGGAAAACTTGTCCTTTGTTTTAGGATTCACTGACGCAAGTAATGCAGCGGCAATTGGCATCATAAGCAAGGCAGTAGCAGTGTTGCTCATCCATGCGGAAAGCGAACCGGTGATTATGATAAAGGCGCCTATCACGTACTTTGGCCTTGAGCCAAACATTTTGAGCATGTGCATGGCAAATCTTTTGTGAAGCCCGCACTTTTCAACTGCGCTTGCAAGAAAAAAACCTCCCAAGAGAAGGAAAATTATTCTATCAGCATATGATACGGATGTCCTTACAACGTCTCCTACGTTTAGTATTGGAAACAGAACCAGTGGAATAAGAGCAGTAATGTAGATAGGTATTGTCTCAGTAATCCACCAAACCCCCATCAGAGACGCAGTTGCAAGGACTGCCTTTGCCTCAAATGACAGCCCGCCAATTGGCAGAAATAAAACTAGTAAAAATACAACAATGCCTGCAAAAAACCCTGTTTTGTTTATCGACGTGATTGAGGCAGTCACATTCACAGACTAGTTCTCCAGACTAGCCTTATTGGTATTTTTCATAAAAATCACCGCTGATAATGAACAGGTTCAGATTTGGGCCAAGATTGGTTTGGCATCATGCAATAATTTGTAGGACGCTGGACTGAGATGACTGGATTTAGAAGTTCCCATGGAATTTCAGGCCGACATCATACAGAGATAATAAATAATTTTTATCGTTATCAATTTTGAAAAATTCAATATCGGTTTATTAGTTATGCTCATGACTGGGTCTTGATGTTGCCCAACGTGAGAAAAATTCTCGTTCCGCTTGACGGCTCTAAGAATTCTTTTCGCAGTCTCAATTATGCGATTTATTTGGCAAGACAGTGCCAGGCAACGTTGACAGGATTGTACGTCGACTCGGGGCACACTTCGTTTCTCATCAGCAGGCCGCACAAAAACCCCGATCCAAAAGTGGTAAAAATAGTCAGAAAGTTCATGGAAGACGCAAAGACACAGTCTGCAAAAAACGGCATAGAGTTCAATTATGACATAGTATCCGGAGAGGATCCTGCCTATGACATACTAAAATACGCAGCAAGGACAGGGGCAGACATGATCGTGATGGGTGCAAGAGGCTTTGGAGAATTCAAGAAAATGTTTCTTGGCAGCGTATCAAACTATGTGCTGCACAAATCCACAGTACCAGTGTTGATTGTAAAATAACGCACAAACCCAGTGTTCAAACTTAGATCGTCTTTGATCTGATGTTTTGATGCTTTGACAGATCTGAAACATATTCAATTTGAACTGCAGATGTTTGTCTTGCCTTGACTGGGACATTGTAATCATTGCATTTTCCGGTTTGCAAAGACTTGCCTGAGAGTGCCACATACTGTTCAATTGGAGATTTGATCAAAAAGGACGGCTTCATAACGGTAGACTTTTCTGCGCATGCTCGGAATTTGACTAGAAAGTTTTCTTTGCCTAGCGACATCGAGGAGAGTATTTTTACACTGACTTTTTTTTCGTCAGTGCCTTTCATTAACAGGTTGATTTTTTCATAATTTTTGTCAATTTTGTTTTTTCCAACGAAATACCAGTATGGGTCTTTGTACAACTTTACGCAGTCATTGAGGAAGCTTTTGCTGGTATATTTTTCACGAAACTTTTGCTCGCCTAGTTCCTTGTATCGCTCATACGTCAGTTTGCAGATATCGTCGTCAAATTTGGCTTCTGCAGAAGCGACTGAGGAGCCAGAGATCGCCATTCCAAGCACCAAAACGCTTGCGAGCATTCCAAGATATTTTATTTTTATATTTTCCAACTATCCACCCACAAAAAATCCTGAACACAAACTAACGACATAAGGGGTTTGTTGAAATCACCATACACACCATTTTATGATATTTGGTATGGATGCCGCAGTTTGTGTCCATGATAGGAGAATCAAACCATATTATTAATGCATAATCAGGGTTTTGCGGCGTGCCTTTTTCACAGCACGCATTCTAGCTTTCGCAAGCCAGCCACCTGTAAGCATTCCAGTTCATAAAAACAGTTCAGGTGA
>CAZCWI010000150.1:0-1360 GCA_964502325.1 uncultured Candidatus Nitrosotenuis sp.
AATCTTTTGCTGGGCATGACGGATATGGCACTAAAGATCGATCTTATTTTATCTGATGGCGACGTAACAGAACCATGGTGATTGTCTGGATTGGAATAGGCATAGGAGTCCTGCTTGCAATCGTTCTGATTAAAAAGATAATGAGGACGTCGCCAACGATTCCGTTCAAGATTGGCTTTTACTGCAAAAAATGCGGCTACAAGACAAACGGCCTAAAGTGCCCTCGGTGTGAGAGTGCCTCTAGCCGCCAGAACTGGAAGTAGACAACTTATGATTAGAATCCGATTTCTATGCGATAAAGACGGTTGAAATAATATGCGCTGACTGTGGTTGTTTGCCATTTGAGTGCAGAGAATCAAAATCACCAAAAAAATGTCCCAATTGCACTCGTGATGAATGCTGTTGGAATGCAATTAATCGACAAAATCTCTGATTACTTTATCTGGGCATTGATCTTGATCATGTGTGCCATACTGTAGACAGCTGGGCAGCGCTCTTCTGCCATTTTTACAATCTGTTGTAATTGTTGCTTGTCGGCATTTTCTGCTTGCGCATCAATCTGAAAGTTTATTCCCTCTGTGATTGGCTCATCTGAAATATCAAATGTTTTGGCAAAATTGACATTGCACTCTGTATTGACTTCAAGCTTTGTCAGTCTGATTCCTTGAGATGCTGCTATCCCAACAAAGGTTCCAACAAAACACGAGGTTATTCCTGCAACGCAATAACTCATAGGCCCAAGTCTGTTTCCGCCCCCGCCAAGAAATGAAGGTGAGTCTATCTCGATCACTTGTTTTCCCTTTTCGTACGAAATCTCGGTTTTGAACTGATAGCCTTTTGAAGGATCAAAGTTCCATTGGCCCTGAAGCTTTACTGGTCTTCTGAGAGTGGATCTGTCTTTCTTTCCATCCTCAACTGTTTTGGAGATTTTATCCAAATCTACATTGTTGAGAATGTTTGTCATGATATCCTATGGTTACTGTATCTTATAGGAATTTGCAATCATCTACGATAATGTTTCTTTATTGAAATAAGATACAACGCTGGGTTTCCACATGTAAAAGAAAACAATCAAGTCTAAAATTATGTGTGGGATGGCAAAAAGATTGCCCACCGCAAGAGTTGCACAATGTACTATAAAATCTACTATCGACAGCACCATGACTGCTATTCTTCCCCAGTTTTTTCCGCTAAATAGGGCCCACGCTATCCCAAACTCCATTGCTGCAAGAATCCCAACTCCTGCTCCAATAACACTTCCAAAAACTGTCATTGTACCTCCCATCATATTTCCGATCATTGAGGAATAACCTCCCATCATTGAGGTAAATGTCACTACCATGGCAACGGCCATTATCAT
>CAZCWI010000150.1:1370-2378 GCA_964502325.1 uncultured Candidatus Nitrosotenuis sp.
CCAAAAATTACGTAGATGATTCCAAGAATTGTGACGCCAGCAGGTCTTTCTGATTGGATTGACGGTACTTTAGCATCTGCCACTGCGAGGATCCTCACACATGTTATTTTCCACCCATCATCATGCCCGGACCAGTCATGTTTCCTTGCATCATGTGTCTCATCTGCTGCATGGCTTCTTGATTTTCTGACATGTGCCCAAGCATCTGTAATCTCAGGTCAGGATCGTTTATGATGGATAACATCATTTCTTGCATAAACCCGTGATTTTCTTTCATGGCTTTTGACATTTGTTGTACGTGTTGTGGGTCTTGTGCAATCCACATGTCGACCTGCGCTGGATTTTGCATCATACTTGACATCATCATTTGATTAAACTGCTGATCTCTCATCATTTCCTGCATGAATTGAGGATCCTGAAACATTTCACGCATCAACTGTGGGTTTTTCATAAATTGACTCATCATTTGTTGTTGGTTCATCATCATTGGTGCAGTTTGAGTAGACTGGAATATGGCATAACCTATGCCTAATCCTGCAAAAAACACACCTACAACAATTCCTATTATCACATACTTGGCAACCATGTTTTAACAACATCCTCCGTGTCTACGTGGGTACTTTCTTTCTTCTTCTGCCATGATTCTTTCCTGTTCTTCTCTTTTTGTTACATATTGCTGTGCATGATCTTCTGAGCAAAAATATTTGCCAAATCGTTTTGGTGATGTCTTCTTGTCAACCTCAATTCCACAAATCTGGCAGTGTTTTTCAAACATGCTCTAAAATTAATCACGATACAATTTAAGATAATCCATTAACCTCAACTTTGATATTCAATTTTGATAATTTGGCAATCTAATTAAAAGAATTAGCCTGTTTTTGTGATTTATGGAAAAGGATCCCGTATGTGGCTCAGAGGTAAATGAAAAAAGCGAATCACTATCTTATGATAACAAAACGTATCATTTTTGCTGTGCAAGCTGTAGATGGGCATTTGAGAAGGATCCAA
>CAZCWI010000151.1:0-2356 GCA_964502325.1 uncultured Candidatus Nitrosotenuis sp.
GGTACACGTCTGCCTCCTTTTTTGCACCCGTGCAAACCAATTTGCCTGACGCAAATAACAGTATGACAGTCTTTGGGTCTAGCATCCTGTGGATGAGTCCTGGGAACTGCTCCGGCTCGTACATGCTTCGCGGCAAAGTTCTTGCGGCCTGCTCTAGGTGAATCTTTCCGCCCAGATTAATTGATGCAACTATGTTTTGAACTGTAACGACTGGCTCGTTTTTTACTTTGACTCCGCCCTTTCGCAATTGCTGAACAACGGATCGTACCGCCTTTACCGCCATGTCTTCTGATTTGCCGCCAGTGCAGACCATCTTGCCTGACGAGAAGATCAGCGTTGCCGTTTTGGGGTTTTTAATTCTAAATACAAGTCCTGGGAATTGATCAGGATTCCACTCGGTGTCTGGGAATTTTTTTGTAATCTCATTTAGATCAAGTTTTTGATCCACAGTAGCAGACGCAACCACGTTTTCGATACTAACAATTGGTTTTGTCTGTGGCATCTGTGGTTGTTATATATCGCTTTTATATATACTCCAAGGATTGAGGCCCGCATTGAAAAAAGGCAGCTCAGACAAATGCCTTCACATCATTTTTCAGATATAACTCTGATTCTTCATTGCGGCCAATCATTAACTGGCCATCACATCTTAAATTGATTTCACTGGGTATGGGCAGGCGTGGTTTTCCAATCTTTTCGGGTCGGACAAACGCGTCTATTTTAGTTCACATTTTGCAAAAAAACCAACGGCTGAAAGTCAGATAATATGCACCGGCGTGGATAGTTGTCAGTTAGTCAACGCGTCACTGATCAAAAACATCCTAGTTCCGTTTGACAATTCAAAGCACTCAGTACGAGCGTTTGGACATGCGCTTGACTTGGCAAGAAAATACCACTCCTCGATAATACTGATAACCATAACAGACGAGGACCAGACAATGCAGTGGCTAAACGACACGCCAAGCAGGCAAAAGGGAATAGAGAGAAGCAGAAACTCGGAATTTAAGAGAATCTTCAAGGTGCTAGAATCGCAGGCTGCAAAATTTCAGATTCATTTTGAGGCAATTATTTTAGAATCGCACACCATTGCAGAGTCAATAATTTCATTTGCCACTAAAAAGAACATCGACTACATCGTGATGGGCACGCATGGAAACGGGATGGTAAAAGAAATGATGCTAGGAAGGGTGTCAACCAACATAGCGCTAAACGCGCACTGCCCAGTGGTTTTAGTAAAATAGTTTTACCAATACGCGACGAGTTGAGAAATGCAGTTGGAAACGTGATGTAAAAAAGTTGCAAGAAAATTTTGTTTGGAGAACTAATCAGGACGGGTTTATCGCCTTTGGATCCATCCAAAATATTTCCCAGATGTGACCGTCCAAGTCCTCAAAACTTCGGCCATACATAAAGCCGAGATCCTGCGGATCCCTCGCTTCCTTTGCGCCAGCATCTAAGGCCTTGCTCATCATTTTGTCTACCTTTTCTTTGCTTTCTGCAGATAGCGCTGCAAGAACTTCGGTGCTTTTTTTGGCATCGACTATTTCTTTTTTCGTAAATGTTTTGAAAAATGGTTCCACCAAAAGCATCGCATAATTATCTTCGCTGATGACCATGCACGCAGCGTTCTGATCAGTAAATTGCGCATTAAATGCAAAGCCAAGTTTTGCGAAAAACTCTTTAGATTTGTTTAGATCTTTCACCGGAAAGTTCACGAAAAGCTTTGTTCCCATGTTTTCAAGCAAAGATTAAAAGTTATAAATTTTACAAGAGCCAAGCAGGCTTGTTGGAAGCTGCATTTGACTCCCGTTTGGTACATGCGTCGATGTTCTGTAATGGTCTCACGTTTTATTTGACTAGTGATTTTTCCAAAATGTAGTTTTTGTGATCTAAAATCAGATTCGATAACTAGGACAGATTGCATTTACGAGCTCATTTTTGTCGTATGGCTTTTGTCATTTTTTAAGGCATCTTCGAGCCTTTCTCGGACATCAAGTTCAAAGGCGTCATGACATATCTCCGAGCAGAACAATTCAGATTCGGAGTCATAATCGTTTCCGCATTGTTTACATTTTTTTGGCATGACTACAAAAAATCGCCGTTTGAGTATTAAAAATCAAGTCATCAAATACCAAATTTGGTTCTACAAGACAACAATGAGATTATTTTAATTCGAGAAAATTTTATGGGCCAAAGAGTTCCATTCCCACATAGGGATCGGGCCCTTAACTGAAACGGCAGAAGCGAATTGGGATGCTTAGAATATTCCTATTCTTATTTTTTTGTTTTTGTATTATTGGATTGCGTGGAAATCTATAGTAACTCTAAAAGTTTCTTCTTTGTAAGAAAAAACTTG
>CAZCWI010000152.1:0-2183 GCA_964502325.1 uncultured Candidatus Nitrosotenuis sp.
AAATAGTGACAAAAAAATCCAGAAAAATGATTGAATCGCCATTTGCCCATGCATATACAATCAAAAATGAAAAAATAATTCAATTTAGGCAATATACGGATACTGTAAAAATCCAAGAAGCGGCAAAAATCTAGTTTGATTCCTTGTTACTTGATTGCCATGGTGTAGCTTAATGCGGATTGTTCAAAGCCAATCTTTTTGTAAAACAGGTGCGCTCCCCTCCTTTGGTTTCCAGACTCTAGTCTGATTCTGAAACAATTTCTCTTCTTAGCCATGTTGATGCATGACTCAACGAGGGACCTTCCCACTCCCAATCCTCGACTATCTTTTGACACTACAAGCTCTGGAATGTACAATTCCAGCTTGGTTCGATTTAATCTTGGGAGCAGAATTATGCTAACAAGACCAATGATCTTGGAATCCTGTTCAAATACCATTATTTTCTTGTCTCTTTCGCTAAGATATTTGAAAATTTGTTCTCTAAACGCAGTGTTTTCCGCGCTGCTTTTTGGTTTTGGCCTTTGTAACTGGTATAATAGATTTAAAATTTCATCTGCGTCTTTTCTTGTTGCTTTTCTGATTTTGCCGTTTTCCATATCAAATATTGCAATTTGAAGTATTAAACCGATTTCTAAAATCACAACCCGATTCTGTTATTTGTGACAAATACAAATGTGGAAAACTAGTGCGTCTTTTCTTTGCGCCTTTCTCTGGATCTTTGCTCCATTCTGGCCAGCCCCTCTGCAAATTTTTTCTTATCTTCCTCAGTCTCAAGTAATAGCTTTGGGACGGGCTTTGGCTTGCCACTGTCATCAAGTGCAACTGACGTTACTCTGGCAGTGCCAGTCAGGGTCCTTGAACTGTTTCTTAAATTTTCAGACTCGACTTTAACCTCGATTTCCATCGATGAGTTCTTGATGCAATTTAGCCTCGCATTGAGAATCAGCAGGTCCCCGACAAAAACAGGTTTGAGAAAATCAACTCTGTCTATGCTTGCAGTTACTGCGTTTGCGCCACAGTGTCTTTGGGCGACAATTCCTGCAACAATGTCAATTTGTTTTAGAATCTCGCCACCAAACACGTTTCCTGCAGGATTGGCATCTGATGGGAACATGCGGGTGATTACCTCGACTTTGGACTCGGCTGCGCTTTTTGCACTCAAGTTATCTGTATGCTCACTTCAAGTAATATCTACTATTCTGTGCTGAGCATGACCTGATTCCAACGATATACCTTCTGAGAATCTTTTTTACATCCAAAGAACGAACAAAAGAAAATGGCTGACTTGACATTTAATGACAAGATGGTTTTGGTCCAGTTTGCAATCCAAAAGTACGAAAATGAAGCAGTACTGATTGAAAAACTAAAAACCGTCCTCTCAGAAAAAGACGCACAGCGAAGCATTGACACGCTGATTGGGACGCAGCGAGTGCGAAGAATCGGACCTGAGATCCTGGAAAATAACATTAGCCATACCGAACTGCCAGATCTTCCTGATCACCTAAAGCCGATAATCGACAGTCTGTAGAATGCCAGCCTGACGAACGAAAATTTTAGCATGTTACGCTTTGTCAAATCCATGCGTTTTACATGTTCTGCAAAAATCTCTGAATTTAGAATCCTCTAAGACCGGTAGGTCTTACAACTTCTGGATGCTGCTTCATCCACGATATCTTGTCTAGCATCATCTGTTTGTCATGTGGGAATGTTCCCTTGATGGTGTATGCGTTGGAGCCATGGTTTGCCCTAAAGATTACCTCGTCTCTGACATCGATTTGCCCTATCAAGTCATCAAGCTCGTCTAGCGATTCGGCATCATTTACTGGAATAAACGGCTCTCCGAATTTTGTCTTAAATTCGTCTTTAATTCCGTTTTCCAAGTACAATGTTAGCGCGCCAACATAGTGCGGCGCTGATGCATTTATCACCTCTGCAGTTCCCCGGATGTGCTCTTTGGAGTGTGTCTTGCCGCCAAGTCCCAAAATTATCATGCATGAAAGAATGTATCCTGCATCCTTTGCTTTTTTACATGCTCGGATTATGGTTGCAGCGGTTGCACCCTTTGTCACTTTTTTTAGAATAACATCCGAGCCGCTTTCAATTCCTAAATAAAACATGTTCAGCCCTGCGTCTCTTAGTGCTTTGAGCTCCTCTGGAGTTTTTTTAAGAACATTCATCGGCAT
>CAZCWI010000153.1:0-2146 GCA_964502325.1 uncultured Candidatus Nitrosotenuis sp.
AGTACTTTTACTGCCATGTCGACTGACATTTAATTCACTTATTGGCTCTCCTAACGAGGTAATATATTAAAATTTCATTGGTGTATGAGTTTTAATCAGTAAGGCAACTTTGAGACTTTTTTGGCAACGTTTTGCACTATTTCAGACAGCATCCTCTTGCCGTCTTTTTTGGTAGCCTTTGTGGGGTCTCCCCAAACTCCTGTTTTGGTCGCCTTGATAAAGTGCGTGGACGCGATCTTGGATGCCTCTGCCTTTTGCTTTGGGGACATCTTGTCTGTGACAAGCCCTTTTCTTGCAAGACTCATCTTTACCTTGTTTGATATCGCAAGCATGAGCGATGTTTCTGCAAATCCCGCATGATCAAACTCTTGTTCCATGTGGTGCCAGTATGAAATCACAAAGACCTTGCTCTGACTAGAAATTTTATCTGCCACTCCGGATAGCGCCTTTTGGTTTCCATGGTGGCCGTTTAGGATTATTATTTTTCTGATCTTGTTTTCCACAAGCGAATTGCAAATGTCGACTAGTTGGTTTTGCAGAGCCGTCTTAGTTACGCTGAGATTGAAAAACGGGGCATGCTCAAAGGAAACCCCGTATGTTATCGTGGGCAAAAGCAAAAGATTGCATTTTTTTGCGACCCTTTTTGCGACCTCTGTCACTATGTCTGAGTCAGTTGACACTGGCAGGTGCGGCCCGTGCTGCTCAATTGAGCCGACAGGAATTATGGCCGCCTGTTTCTTTGTTTTGATTATTTTTCTAAGGTCTGGATCAAAGTTGTCTTGTACTGAAGTCACTTTGTATGCACTTTTCTCCAACTGACCTCGAGCTTTCCTTCAAGATGCATCTTTACTGCCTTAAGCAAGGTGTTTGCTTCAAGCTTTTGGCCTTTCTGTCTTATGGATTCTAGAGTGTCTTTTGGACCTACCTTAAAGGAGTCTTGGAAGATGATTGGACCCTGATCAAGCTCCTCAGTGACATAATGGGCAGTAACGCCGACAATTTTTGTTCCCCTCTCAAATGCCTGCGCGTATGCAAACGCACCTGGGAATGCAGGCAACAGCGACGGATGAATGTTGATTATTCTGTGGGGATATCTCCAAACAAAGTTGGGCGTCATGATTCTCATGTATCGTGCAAGCACCACAAGGTCAATGTCATACTGTTTTGCGATTTCAATTAGCCTGTTTTCTGCCTCGAGCTGATCCTTTTCGTCAACTATCACAAATGGGATCTTTGCCTTCTTTGCCATCGGCTCTAGGGTTTTTTCAGTTCCAACAATTACGCTTATTTTGCCTTTGAGCTGGCCCTTTGCATTTGCATTGAGCAATGCCTCTAGACAGTGAGGCTCCTTTGTAACAAACAGTGCGATGTTTTTGTCAGAGTTGATCTCGTGATAGATGCTTACCTCCATTCCTATCTTTTTTCCAAGGCCTTGGAGCTCTTTGTCGAATTTTTTGATGTCGATTTCCTTTGAGAATGACGCCTCAAGGTGCATTCCAAACAATCCCTTTATGACGTTCTGATTGACCTTCTCGATGTTGCCGTTTCTTTGAAATATGAAATTGGTAAATGACGCAACGATTCCCTCGCTGTCTTTTCCTACAATTGTGATGCCTATTCTGATCTTTTTCACAGAATTGTGTCACGATTTGACCTTATTAATTATCTAGTCTGATTTTGGATGTTTTTTGTAAAAAGAGTTTATGGTGCGGAGAGTGGGATTTGAACCCACGAACTCCTAAGAGATAAGGGCCTAAACCTTACGCCTTTGACCGGGCTGGGCGACCTCCGCAGTGATGCTCCAATTTTACACAAACTTATTGGTTACCATTGCAACCAAAATCACACTTGACAGCCAAAAACCATGTGCGACAAAGACTCCAAAACAGTTGATAAAAATTATGGATTGGAAAAAGATGCCCAGTTGAAATCTCTTCGATTTATCCTAAAATCCATAATTCTCTATGCATTGGTTTCAGCGGCGTTTTCAACACTTGGACTATTGCCAGTATTTGAGCAATTCTTACCAAAACCGTATCTGATTGGAAATCCGTTGGAGGTAAGCGGAATTTCCATAGAGCATGTTGTAGGTCACGTGATATTTGGAATGATGGTGGGGCTTGCCAGCATGCGCATCAGGTATGTT
>CAZCWI010000154.1:0-2041 GCA_964502325.1 uncultured Candidatus Nitrosotenuis sp.
ATTTTCAAATGCCTCAAATGTCAAAATGTCTCGCGGCTTGATATTTAGCTCTAAAAGTTTTGCAGTCGCAACTCCGGTGTCATATACCATTTTTTCTCTTCTTTCATCCTCTGCTGGAGGGCTTGCACTGCCAGGCAATGAGATGCCAAGTGCTTCAGAAATGGATGCCATTGTATTTGCAGTAAACATGCCCCCGCAGGAACCCGCAGTCGGGCATGCATAATTTTCAATGTTCTTTAGCGCCTCAAGGGATAACTGGCCTGCATCAAATGCCCCCACTGCCTCATACACATCTTGAACAGTTAGCGCCTTGCCGTTATAGTAACCAGGCATTATTGTTCCGCCATAAACGAAAATTGATGGGAGGTTTAATCTTGCCATTGCCATCATTGTACCAGGCAAACTTTTGTCACAGCCTGCAATTCCCACCAGTCCGTCATACTGATGAGCCCGAACCATTAACTCAATTGAATCTGCAATGATCTCTCTGCTGACAAGCGACGATTTCATCCCCTCGTGACCCATTGCAATTCCGTCACTTACCGCAATTGTGCTAAACTCTCTTGGGGTGGCACCTGCATCATAAACTCCTTCCTTTGCCTTTACTGCCAGCCTTCCAAGGTGAATGTTGCAAGGAGTGGCCTCGTTTCCAGTGTGGGACACTCCGATAAATTTTCGGCTAAGATCGTCATCTGTTAGCCCCATTGCCTTGTACATTGCCCTGTGGGGTGATCTTGATGTGCCTTCGACTACATGTCTGCTTGAAATATCAGTATTATTCATATGACGACTATGCTGGTTTTGCTATATTAGAATTTTTCAATTATCAAACTATAGAATTATTTTTTGATTAGCTGACCGTCAAGTTCCAGTAATTGCGCGTCTATTGCAGTTTGGTTCTCGTTTCCATATGAAATCAGTATTCGGTCATCATCGTCTAGGACATAATCTCTGATGCTGTTTACCTTTTCATGATTCACATAGAACTTGAGTGTGTAATCCTCACTTGTGCAAAACGTGTGCTCTGGCTTTTTGTCTGGGAATGTAAAGCACTCATCAGTCAGACCTACCTTGATTGTGTCAAACAGATAGCCTAGTTTGATATTTGACGCGTGTCTGTGGATTGTGTTACCGTCTTCGCCCTCAAAGTGAATGTACGGGCTTTTTACTTGGTACATCTGCTGCGAGAATTCGAATTTGTCGCCAAAGATTCTGACAAGCAGTGATGCGTGCTCGTGTTCGTCTCCAAGCTTTCCTGCCCCTTCGGGTGCGTTAAGCGGGCTTGACTGGGTTTTTGTTATGAAGTGAAAGCTTGCAAATCCGATAATTGCTACGATTCCTGCCAAGACTGCGATTCCGATTAACATGTTTTTTCGTTTTTGTCTTGACTGTCTGTCTACAAAGCTTTCGCGGCGCTCCTCTTTGTCTTCCCTATCTTTTTTGCCCATGAAACACTCACATTCGAAAATTAGGACTAATTAACTAATCGATGCCAATCGCAGTTTGCGCGAACAGTAAGAATTTTCAAATGCGCGATTTTTAGGAATTTTAATTGATCGATAATATAATAAATTGTTTGACACAGTTGTAATCATGCACTGCATATTTTGCGATATTGTATCTGGAAAGAGGGAGGGACACTTCATCTACGAAGACGCAGATCACGTGGCGTTTTTAGACAAATACCCAATTGACAAGGGCCATTCCCTGGTGGTGCCAAAAAGACACCATGAAAAAATCACAGACATGGAATCATCAGATGTTGGGAATCTTTTCTCCAAAATACCCCATATCGCAAACAAAATACTTGGCGCAACAAAGGCAGATGCGTTTAGCCTTGCTCAGAACAACGGCAGGGCCGCAAAGCAGATCATACCCCACGTGCATGTCCACATCATACCAAGGTACAATGATGCAGGCGCCATCTGGACAAAGAGATCCATTCTCTCAGATGACGAACTAAAAGCACTTGCAAAACAAATTCTTGAACATGTGTGATTGGCTCTGTTTGATTACAATGTTTGTTTGAAACAAAAAAACT
>CAZCWI010000155.1:0-2029 GCA_964502325.1 uncultured Candidatus Nitrosotenuis sp.
ATGCCACACTAACGTGTTTTGTAATATATAAGATTATTTTCTCTATTATTTGACGATTGATTTCAGAACGCTCTTCTTGAATATCGAATAAAAGTTGTCTAAGTTGTGGATTTTCATCATCTGGAATGTTAAGACGATAACCGTTTTGTGAAAGAAAACGAGCACAAGATAGTACTGCTGTTCTCTTATTTCCACCACTAAAAGCTTGAGCCCAAGCCAATCCGCCAATCAAATATGCTGCTTTTTCGATTAATGCTTTTTCAAAAGGTAATTCATTTGCATTATTTTTTACAATCTGTAAAACTTCATCAATTCTATCTGTATTGACATTAATTGACTCAAATCTGTCAGTATGTCTTGCATTCCAAAGATGAATTATTTTTTTGTTAATGTCAATTATGCGCTGTCTTTCAATGTATCTGATTTCTTGCAATATTGACAATACGTGGTTTATGTTAATAAAGTCTGAAAATATTATTTCCTAGGTTATGATTTCACAAAAGCCTTTGATGCAAGCTTGACATCTTCGCCGCGTATTGTTTTTCTTCCGGCGTGGTTTGACATGTCAACTGCACTTGCAGCTATCGTGGTTGCAATGTCTTCTAGGACTCGCCTTAGCTCGTCTGCCGACTCGTCGCTCACCCTTTCGGCTCCGGCCTTTTTTAGAATCCGATACATTGCTGATAATCCTAATTCTGATGATTTCATATTTGGTTCTAAAGAATCCTTGTGATAAAAGACTATAGCTAAAAAGTTCCACACCCTAATTGATTTTCGCAAACTTAAGTATCCAGTGCATTTGATCAAAAACATGGCCATGCTTGATGCGCACATTCACCTGTCTGATCCCGAGTACCAGAACGACTTGGAGATGATCCTGTCCTCCATGAAAAGACTTGGCATACGCGCATGCGCCGTATCAATGGACAATGATTCGTCCAGGACCACACTTGATATTGCGGCAAAAAGCAATCTGGTCTTGCCCTTTGTCGGGATACACCCGGAAAAATTTGCAGACAATCTGGACTCGATGGTCCACCTGATTGAGGCAAACGCTGATGTGATATCTGGCATTGGGGAGATTGGGCTTGACACGACCTATACTCGAACTGATGGTGACTTCAAAAGGCAAAAAGATGTCTTTACAAAGCTTCTGTCCTTGGCAGAGAAACTCAAAAAGCCAGTATCTGTCCATTCCAGAAAGACGCTTGATGAAATACTGGAAATAATTCCGTCGTATCGCGTTTCCGGGTTTTTGCTGCACTGGTTTGACGGAAGCAAAAAGCAGCTAAGCCGCGCGATGGATCTTGGATGCTTTGTATCGTACGGGCCTGTCATGGTGTACTCTCAGGACAAGCAGGTGCTGCTTGCCAATACGAATCATGACAGAATTTTGGTTGAAACAGACGGCCCTGTGAGATTCTCACACTGTTTTGGCATGAAGTCGGCTCAAATCAGCTTCATCCCAAGTGTGATATTTTGCCTATCGAAAATACTGGGACAAAGCTACGATGAATCTGTATCGATGCTTGAGGAAAACTCAAGGCGCTACCTCGCAGCATAGTATAAAAAACCCCCCAGAACAACTTTGATAGTGGATAGAATAAAGCGACTTTCAATGCAAGCCATAGCACGATATGGTGCAAAGTTTACCGGCGATTTTGCCGAGAACAAAAAAATTCTAGAACAGATTTCTATCATCCGCTCAAAAGGCCTGAAAAACGAAATCGCAGGTTACATTACAAAATATATCAAACGCGAAAAATCCTCAACTGAACTTCCAACTGAGGAAGATGTCGAGGTAGAAACAGAAGAGGTAGTAGAGGAAACCGAAGAATCCGTAGCCGAAGACATGGCAGAGACTCCAGACGAAATCGAGATAGTCGAAGAGCCAATAAAAGAATCAAGTTAATCTAGCCAGTCATCTAAATCCAATTCAAGTTGCTTTCAATCAAATTTCTCGGCGGTGCCAAAAAATCGTTTGGGGCAGATTCCGTATCCGTTGACCTTGAGGGCGTTCCAATCAAAG
>CAZCWI010000156.1:0-1926 GCA_964502325.1 uncultured Candidatus Nitrosotenuis sp.
CAGCACCTTGTCATCAAGGCCGGGGCGAATTCGCTTGGAACGCGATTCAAGCAGCATTGCAGACGAGTCTGAGATTATTTTTTTGATACTGTCTTCGGTCATGCCAAAATGAAACGCGGCAGTCGATGGGGCAATGTTGTTGTTTAGTATGGTGTGGCCCTCAAAGTTTCCACCATCAGTCACATCATAGTACAGGCAGAACACGTCTGCATTTTTCCCAAGTATTTCCTGGATTTCCTTTTTCTTCCAGACATAGTATTTGCCTTCCTCCCCTTCAGAGTCAGCATCGAGTGCAGAATAAAAGCCGCCTTCAGGCGAGGTCATCTCGCGCAAGACAAAATTCAGCGTCTTTTGTATTACCTCAAGATAGAAGGGATCCTTTGTGATTTGGTATGCCTCAGAGTACACGATAGGCAACAAAGCGTTATCATACAGCATTTTCTCAAAATGCGGCACGAGCCACCGTGCGTCAGTAGAGTACCTATGAAAGCCGCCGCCAATTTGGTCAAATACTCCGCCCTTTGCCATTTTGTTTAGCGTCTTGAATACGAATTCTGAGAATTTTGAAATCTTGGAAATCTTGGAGTACCGCAGTATGAAGGACAGGTTTGCAGCGTTTGGGAATTTTGGTGCACTTCCAAATCCGCCATACGTGTTGTCTGCTATTTGCATCAGATTCATCGCAGCCTCGTCCAGAATGGATTTTTCAAGCTTCGACGGCGTTGTCACCTTTTCTGTCTTTTGCAGCGTTTCCATGAAATTTTCTGCTGCCTTTTTGACATCGTTTGGTTTTTCCTTCCAGGCCTGTGCAAGCTGCCTAAGCAGGCTTCCAAAGCCGGGCCTCCCGTAGCTGTCTAGTGACGGAAAATATGTGCCCACATAGAACGGTTTTTGGTCAGGTGTGAGGAAAACGCTAAGCGGCCATCCCCCCTGCCCAGTAGTCATCTGGCAGACCTTCTGGTAGATATCGTCAAGGTCTGGTCTTTCCTCCCTGTCAACTTTGATGCTAACAAAATTCTCATTCATTATTTCTGCAATGTCTTCGTTCTCAAATGATTCGTGCTCCATAACGTGACACCAATGACACGAGCTGTACCCGACGCTAAGAAAGATTGGCTTGTTTTCATCCACTGCCTTTTTTAGCGCAGTTTCGTTCCACGGATACCAGTTGACAGGATTGTGTGCATGCTGCAAAAGATACGGGCTTGTCTCATGAATCAGTTGATTCTCAGGCAACGTTTTTGCCATGTTTTATTTGATATTTGTGTCTATGTTGGAAAAGCACTCAAATGGATTCTTTTAGCAATAGAATTTCATTAATCATCACAGGGGGTTTGGTTCGGCTCTCCTCCGTATAATGAGACCAAATCATCAATATTGCATTCTGACACATAAGCGTAAGGCGGTTCATACACATGATAAGTAAGACGATCTTTTGTTCCAGAAGGATACAACCCCAGGGCATGGCCAAACTCGTGTCTGACTATCGCAGCTAGTTCTATCCCATTTAGATTCTCGACATCGTAAATGGTTATGATGGATTTGAGGATTTGATGATTGTTGGCATCTACAATAGATTTTGTATTGCTATGAATATTATCTGGACGATCTTTTGATAGGATTATCATTATTTCTCCAAGTTGTTTGTTAGATTCCTCGATTTTAAAATTAATTGGAATTATCAACGAAGCGTTTTTTTCGTTTGCCTTCATTAATGCGCCTTTCCATCCCTCATAGTAAACTGTCATTTCTTGGAGCTGGTTTTTTTTCAGGACACTATTTGGGATCCCAATAGTTTTCTCGGAAAGAATGGGATTTTTTAGCGTCTCGATTTTTTCTGGTGAGATCAGATTAGAATTAATTATGTAGACATGAAATGGCTCTTCATTTGTAGCATACCATGCAACTTGTGCATCAACTTGTTGC
>CAZCWI010000157.1:0-1915 GCA_964502325.1 uncultured Candidatus Nitrosotenuis sp.
TTTCAATACCAATTGTTCTGGTAATACATGAAGGCGCACATGGAATAGTAGCTACACTAGAAAAAATCAGAATCAAGACTGGTGGCTTTGCTATCTTTATTGCAATGTTTGCAGGATTTGTCGAGCCAGACGACGAGGAGTTTAACAAGGCAAAGAAAATATCAAAACTAAGGGTCATAGGTGCAGGTGCAACAGCAAACGTGATTTTCGCTTTGATATTGGGGGCAGTCTTGCTTACGAATCCGTTTTTTGCAATCATAGTGCCAGAGCCAATCAGGGGAGCATTTTATGAATCGCCAGAGGGTGTCACAGTACTGTCCATAATGCCCGGAACGGGTGCAGAAAGCGCAGGACTGATGGCAAACGATGTTATCATCAGGATTAACGATGTCCCCATAGTCACGCCCTTTGATTTTACAAAGGTCACGCTTGAACCAGGCGATACTGCCACAGTAACTGCAATCAGAGACGGCAAGCAAATGCAGTTTCAGATAGTAATATCCCCGTCTCCAGACGATCCAAAGAAAGGACTGATTGGAATAATACGTGATAATACGTTTGCCTACAAACCGGTGTACGATTTCATAAAATGGGAGAGTCCTGAGCTTTCCATGTTTTTGTTGTGGTTGTGGATGATTTCATTTTTTATTGGAATCATAAACATGCTGCCGCTTCCGATACTAGATGGCGGAAAATTCATCCATAGCATAATAGACAAAAAAATGTCTGATTTGATGGTAAACAAGACGATGTGGGCAATCTATGCGTTCACGTTTGCACTGTTTGGCCTCAACATTGCTTTGTCATATATAAAATCAGGCTGGTTTACCATCTAGCCATTTGATTATCGTTAAATTTAGGTTGCCAAAACTAAAACTGTGAAATGCGATAGATGTGAAAACACTGCGGTTTATTCCAGAAAGTATTCTGGGGAAAATTTCTGCTCAGAGTGTTTTTCAAATTCCATCCTAAGAAAGGCCGCAAAGACAATCTCAAAATACAACATGATACAAAACGGCGAGCTTGTTTGCGTTGCAGTATCTGGAGGGAAAGACTCTCTTGCGCTATTACACGTGTTATCAAAAATGGCAAACAACCACAATTTTAGAATTCATGCAATAACAATTGACGAGGGAATTCCAGGCTATAGGGAGGAGGCTCTGGAAATTGTAAGAAAATTCTGCAAAGATCTTGGAGTGAAACACTCAGTATACACGTACAAGGACTTGTTTGATCTTACGCTTGATGAATCGCTGAAATTACGAGACGAGGAAAAAATATCGTCGTGTACCATTTGTGGCACGTTTAGAAGAAGATCAATGGATCATGCGACAAAAGACATTGGCGCAAATGTAATAGCGACTGGCCACAATCTGGACGATACGCTGCAGACATTTGTGATAAACACCCTTTCTGGGGACACTAACAAAATTGGGTGGATGGATCCTGATACTTCGGATAATTCCATCCGAAAAATAAAGCCGTTTTGCGAAATTTACGAATCAGAAATAGTGTTTTATGCGTTTACAAACAACCTTCCCTTCCAAACAGAGCCGTGCCCGCACATGAACGAGGGGATACGGACTGAGATCAGGGAGTTTCTCAACAAGCTGGAAAACTCTCACAGCGGCATAAAAAACAACATGTACAGATCTGTCCTGAAACTGTCACAGATAGTAGGCGATTCTAATTACAAGCAAAAGACGTCATGCCTCAACTGCGGAAGCGAATGCACCGGCAAGATTTGCTCCGTGTGCAAGATGATTGTCAATCTGAAGGATTAGCTTAACGCAAATATAACATTGCGTTCTAGTGATTGTGGTAGTAGGTAGGATCGGGGCGCTAGCCGTGCCCTATTCTGAAACCGGCTCTATGCAGAGGTCAGTAACTGCTGGATAAATCTCTAGGTGGATAA
>CAZCWI010000158.1:0-1734 GCA_964502325.1 uncultured Candidatus Nitrosotenuis sp.
GAAACCGGCTCTATGCAGAGGTCAGTAACTGCTGGATAAATCTCTAGGTGGATAAATCCTGCTTGATGTACTGAAATGAAATCACGCCGAAGCGGGTGGATGCAGGCCTGGGACTGTCCGAAGGGATGGTTCCCAAGATCGAATTGCCGAAATGGATGAGGTCCGGGAGGGAGCAATCCTAAGGCAAAGTACCCACGCTACTTCGTCAACGTGGCGGATCTTGTGCGTCTTGAGATGGGACTATCTGTCTAGACTGGAACCAGCGGGTCTACTACCACTTTTCGAGTTATATAGCATTGTCACATATGACAGTTTATGGACATGTTTTTTCAGGGACAGAAAAGAACCTATGAAAGCTTCAAGACGCAAATCAAACCATCCATACTGCCTACCTTTGATACCCTCAGAGAGTACTGCGTTTCCCTGGGGAACAACATAGTAGAAGACGTACGCGCTCACAGAGTGGTCTTTGGCAAGTCGCTGTCTTTTAGATGGTTTGCAGATTTAGAACCAGGACTAAAAGACGTGACCATAAAGATTCAACGCGACAGAAAAGAGCCGCAGAAAATCATCACGCTAAGAGCAGACGATGATTTAGATGAAGTTAAAAAATTGATACATGATGCATATAGCACAATCCGCTAGTAAAGAACGTCAAACTTTGTAAACTCGTTTTTGTATTTTTCATTCCTTATTTCAATGTCATCCACGCGCGCATTTGCAGGTCCTGCGTGACACCACTCCACAACATTGCCGACGTTGATGTCATCGCCCTCTAGGATGGCTTCTACCCTGGTGTCCTTTAGATTCTTGACCCACCCGAAAACGTGATTCTTTTTTGCAGCTACTTTCATTGCTTGGCGAAAAAATACGCCTTGTACCTTGCCGCTAATGAAAAGGTGTAACCGCTGCTTTGTCATTTGAAAAGAATCGTGCCTTGGCATTAATCAATTTTAGGATTTGAAGAAAAAACAGAATTTTATGTTCTGCCCTGTATTTTGATCTTCTTTGCTACCTTAGACCTTCCAGTCTTTCTTGCAGCAATGCTACCCACTTTAGCTCCAGGCGGTGTGTCTCTTGCAACAGTTGAGCTTTGTCCCACATGTTGGTGTCTTCCACCACCGTGTGGATGGACATAGGCTGCTTGTGCAACACCTCTAACTATTGGGTATTTGCGTCCTTTTGATCTGTATCTGCGCCACTTGTTGCCCGCATTAAGGAACGGCCTTTCTGATGTACCGCCTCCGGCAAGCACGCCGATCATGGCTCTATTTTTTGGATTTAGTACAACAAAATTGCCTGAAGGAAGCTTTAGCATTACTCCATCTGTGGTGTGAGAAAATACAGTAGCCGAGTTTCCTGCAGTCTTTGCAATGGCGCCACCATCCCCGTAGTGCTTTTCGACATTGCATACGATTGTACCGTCAGGAATGTTTTGTACGCTAATGACATTACCGTTTACAATTTCTGCATTAAGAGAAAATCTAATAGTAGAACCTATTTTGGTTCCCAAAACCGCCGGAATCATGGAAACAGAACCGTTTTCAAATCTGACTTTGGCCAAAGGCGCATCCCTGCCTCTTTCATGGACCAGATCAATTACCTCTCCTTTGCGATCTTCGGCAAGATCAAAACTCGGGTATTTTGCTGGTGCAAGCTTACCAGTGACGGCTGCTCTAAACTGCATGCCTCCCCGTCCACGTCTCCTAACTAGTGGTCGCTTACCCATTTCGT
>CAZCWI010000159.1:0-1711 GCA_964502325.1 uncultured Candidatus Nitrosotenuis sp.
CATCCATCCAAATCCATAACCATATCTTGGTCAGGGTCTAGAAAAGCCTAATCTTGATAAAAATTGGGCAGGTGTACTGTAAGCCCACCGATGGCTGTCTGCCGTAGATTCGTGAAAAAGGTTCCCCAACCCACATTGAAAACGGGCCCGAAGGGACTCGAACCCTCGACCTAATGCTCCGCAAGCATTCGCACTATCCAAGCTGTGCAACGAGCCCATAAACCAGACTAAATCAAATTTTTAAAAGTGTTTGTAGTTTGGAGAATCTAAGCGGATTGCTCTGATTCTGCCTTTTTGACAAAGATGTAATTCATAATTAGGCCTGCGATGATTGCTCCAATTATCGGCCCTGCCCAGTAAATCCAGTGAAAGTCCCAGTAGCCAGATGCAATAGCTGGACCAAAAGTTCTTGCAGGATTCATTGACGCACCAGTCAGTGGAACGCCAACTAGGTGCAGCAAAAATATCATGCCACCTATTGAAAGTCCGTGCATTCCCACAGCTGCTTTTTTGTGCACTGCAGTCATGAATATGACAGTGACTAGGAAAAATGTCAAGATTAATTCAACTGCAAAACCAGACATTGCGGAATTATTCAGCAATTCACTTGGCCCGCCCTGTGTGCCATAGTTGACTTTGGCACCAAGATCTGGCAAGATAGTTTTTAGCGAGAATGCGGCAATTATTGCGCCAATTATTTGAAATACGATATATCCGATTCCGTCTTTAATTCCAATTCTTCTTGTTACTAGCATGGCAATTGTTACTGCTGGGTTGATGTGTGCGCCAGATACGTGGCCAAACGAATACACCATCAGGCCGATTGCGGCTCCGTGTCCTATGGCAATCATAATAATTCCTTCGATTGTAAGGCCGGTTCCAAATGCAGCTGCTGCCATCACGACAGACAGCGGTCCAAAGAACACTAGGCAAAACGTTGCGATAGATTCTGCAAACCAAGCCCTTCCATTTACCATTAATGACATGCCTTTTTACTTTCAATATAAAATATGCGGGTCAGATCAAGCAGTTCAAAATAATTAATTATGGACTAAAACACAGAAAACCATG
Source organism: uncultured Candidatus Nitrosotenuis sp. (assembly GCA_964502325.1). Classification (GTDB taxonomy): domain Archaea; phylum Thermoproteota; class Nitrososphaeria; order Nitrososphaerales; family Nitrosopumilaceae; genus Nitrosotenuis. Next base: position 1,072 of record CAZCWI010000159.1, read on the forward strand.
ATCACAGAAGGCGATCAAGAGCCAAAGTTTGAGCTAAACGATGCAAACGGAAAACAAGTAAAATCATCTGACTTTAAAGGCAAAAAGCACGTCATTTACTTTTACCCAAGGGACTTTACACCAGGCTGCACCATAGAGGCAGACGAGTTTTCCAAAGAATACAAAAAATTCCAAAAACATGGAATAGAGATAATTGGAATCAGCACAGATGATGTGGAATCGCACAAAAAGTTTGTCGACAAGATGAACATTCCATATGTATTGTTGTCAGACCCAGAATCAGAAGTCTGTAAAAAATTCGGAGTCTGGGGCAAGAAACAGTTCATGGGAAAAGAGTACATGGGGGTTCAGAGGAGTACGTTTCTAGTGGACGAAAAGGGAAAAATCTTCAAAGTGTTTCCGTCTGTAAAACCAAAAGGTCATGCAGACGAAGTCCTGCAGATATTAACAAATTAGAAAAGAAAGAAAAAGTTCTAGGAGGGTTTCCAACCTTTTGGCATTGAACCGGTGTTTGGTTTTGGCTTTGGTGCCTCTACTGGTTTTGGTTCAAATCCTTTTGGAAGAGATCCTCTTGTAGATCCTGCTGGTTTTGGTGCTGGCTTTTCCTGCTTTTGTTTTTCAGCTTGTTCCACTCTTGCCA
>CAZCWI010000160.1:0-1685 GCA_964502325.1 uncultured Candidatus Nitrosotenuis sp.
ATCAGATCAACTGCCTTGGGATGACTTCCAAAGAGCTGCCCAAGTACACTAATTGGAAGGGGCGTGTTTTTTTCGCTAAATTTGCCAATTGCGGCATTTTGCACATCGTTTAGGTAGAAATCCTGAATGTTGTCCAATCTAAACGCAACACAGTCGCAGGTCAGAAGATCCCGTGGCTTGTCGGCAGAAGGCTTTTGTCGCACGGGTTTGTCAAAGGAATCTATTTCTCCAATTGTCACAATTTTTAGTCCTTGACTTTTGACTCGGTCTATTAGCAGTCCTAATTGTTGCACTTGGGTTTGGTTAACTTTGTTTTGGTATATCCCGTCTGAATATGTAGAGAACTCGTGCGGGTGCATCATAACGACGGCATAACCATAATTGAACATGCTTTCGTTTATTCTATCTAGCACCTTGTCTATTGACTGGACTTTCCAATTGGCTTCCGGCCTGTCAAGTATTGAGGTCTGTGTGTCTGCATGGAAATAGTAAAGATTTGATTTTTGGAACGGTTTGGTAGGTGAAGTCGCCGTATGTGAGCTGATTTGCGTGAAATTATTTTGCATCAATATTGCAATGGTGTCATCATTGTACAGGTTTTCTGGCGGAATAAACGTAGTTGGCGTGGCGCCCAGCACATCGTGAATTTTTTTCTTTGACTTTGCAAAGTCGTCTATTTGCTGGTCTTTTGTCAGCGTAGTCAACACCCTGTGTGTCCAGCTATGGCTTGCAACTTCCAAATCAAAGTTTTCGTCAGCAAGGCCGCTCTTGATGATAGGCAACAAGTTCGGATCATCTCCAAGCACGTTTGCAATTACCCCAATTGTGAGACTAGCTTGTTTTGTTTCAAACATCTTGATTATCTCAATTTGAGCGCCATTTAGAAAATAATCTTGGACATCATATAGCCTAAACGCTACACAGTTGCAATTTAGATGATTTGAGTTTAGTTCAGGGTTATGCAGATAGATTTTAAAAGTGCTCTCAGAGCCAGATATCGTTATTCTCTTTGACGCCAGAGTTGTCATCTGGCCATCAACGGATTTTGATTTCACATACAGGGCATAGTTGCCAACTTTTAGTTTGCCAAACCCGACTAAGCCTTTATCGGACACTTTTGATTCGGCCAGCTTGTTTTTCTTGTCGTCATATAACTGCGCAACGAGTTCCCCGTCTGCCTTGCTAACTTTTGTCATAGTCGAATTGTACACTTCGATAGTCACCAGGTCATCTATTATCACAGGCCATTTGGTTACAACTTTGAATTCTTGAGCAATGCCTGGCTGCAATTTTATCGGCGTGTGAACATATTTCAGATCAGGCCCCAAGGAAATTTCAGCATAATAATAGTCAGTGTCCTTTGTTGTAGGATATAGCCACGTCCTAAACGAGTTCCCATCGGCATCGGTTTCAGAATAGAACAGGCTTTTCCCGTCAGATGATTTTATCCAGACGCCGGCATTTGCAAGCGGGGTCTCGCCATCATCATAAAACACAGAAAGGCGCATCCCTCCACTGTTTTTTATTGTTATTTCGATTTTGTCATGGCTTTTTTGCAGATCAACAAATGCAGTATCTGCATACATGTTATTTGCATACACTTCAAATTTGTACCTGTGCCCGATTGGCAGAGAATCTACAGTTAACGGATTGGCTACAAGTAAATCAATCTCCTTAAACGCGAC
>CAZCWI010000161.1:0-1532 GCA_964502325.1 uncultured Candidatus Nitrosotenuis sp.
ATAAAACGAGTCAGCTTTGATATCGAAGTCGAATCCGAAATAGGAAGGATACCAGACCCAAAGATTGCAGAAAAAAAAGTAACTGCGGTAGGATTTGAGGATTCAGACGGCCTAAAGCAGGTCTTTGTGTTGAGAAAAAACGGCTCGATTGACGGGAAAAGCGACATTCCAAGTGACGTAAAGGTCATATTTTACGCAGAAAACGAGGAGAAAAAGATGATAGAAGACTCGTTTCGATTTATTGCAGGCTACCCCTTCGTGATAACATACAACGGCGATGATTTTGACATGCCGTACCTGTACAACCGCGCAGAAAGACTTGGAATTAAGAATTCTGAAAATCCGTTTTACATGATGCGTGACTCTGCCACCCTAAAGCAGGGAGTCCACATTGACCTGTATAGAACGATGTCAAATAGATCATTTCAGATTTACGCGTTTAGCCACAAGTACACTGACTTTTCATTGAACAGCGTTTCACTTGCCTTGCTTGGAGAGTCAAAAATCGATTACGGGGTAGAACTAGACAGGCTGGAAAATTACCAGCTTGCCCATTATTGTTATAATGATGCAAGGCTAACGTACAATCTTACAAGCTTTAACAACGATTTGCTGATGAAATTGCTAGTCGTAATATCTAGAATCGCAAGGATGCCAATTGATGACATAGCAAGGATGGGGGTATCCCAGTGGATTAGAAGCCTCCTGTACTATGAACACAGGCACAGAAACGCACTCATCCCAAGAAGAGAGGAAATCGATGCAAAGTCCCAGGGAGTCTTAAACGACGCTGTGATCAAAGACAAAAAGTATCGAGGCGGACTGGTAGTTGACCCAACAGAAGGAATCCACTTTAACGTCACTGTTATGGACTTTGCAAGCCTGTATCCAAGCATTATCAAGGTAAGAAACCTTTCATATGAAACTGTAAGGTGTCCGCACGAAGAATGCAAGAAAAACACCATCCCAGATACAAACCACTGGGTCTGCACCAAATACAACGGGATAACATCACTGCTGATTGGCTCGCTAAGAGACCTTCGGGTAAACTATTACAAGAGCCTGTCAAAAAAGGCAAAGACTGAGGAACAAAGGCAACTATACACAGTAGTCAGCCAAGCGCTCAAGGTAATTTTGAATGCAAGCTATGGTGTGATGGGTGCCGAGATATTCCCCCTTTACTCTCTTCCTGCAGCAGAGGCAACCACTGCAATCGGCAGGTACATCATTATGGAGACAATTAAAAAATGCCAGGCAAACGGAATCGAGGTGCTGTATGGCGATAGCGTACTTCCAGACACTCCGATTACAATTCGCAGAAAAGATGGAAATGTAGACATAGTGCCAATAGAGTCACTCATGCCAAAAACGGTTCTCAGTACAAGATATGACAAATTTGGCGACATTGATGTGCTAACAGAAAATGGATTTACAAAAATCAAGTACATCTATAGACACAAGGTAAAGAAAAAAGGTTACAGAATCCTTACAAGAAAAGGATTTGTAGAATGCACCGAGGATCACAGCCTAGT